>JAJYJO010000028.1 GCA_021789435.1 Chloroflexota bacterium | reverse complement strand
GATCGAATAGATGACTGGTCAGACGAGACCCGACCCTGGTGTTGCGGCCACGGACCCGGAGGCATCCCAGATGAGCCCATCGACCCACCCGCCGCCTTGACTCGGCCCGCTCCTTCATAGATGACAGCGGACCGGGTCCGACCTGCCTCGGCGCGATGGGCGACCAACGGAGGCATGCCCGAGCATCTGCCGGAGGGGTCGCGGTCCCGTCCGGCACCACGCCGGCGTCAGGCCGCTGGATCGGCGCCGGCCAGCGCCGCGAGGACTTCCGCGGTGGAACGGACCCGCCCGATCCTGGGGAAGATCCGCTCGACGGTGTGGCGGTGCTCATCGGCGTCCCGGGCGCTCATCGCATCCTCGACGAAGACCTGCTCGTAGCCCCGCTCGAAGGCATCGCGGGCCGTGCTCTCGACGCCCACGTTCGTGGCGATCCCGGCCAGCAGGATCGTCTCGATGCCACGCCGGCGGAGCTGCAGGTCGAGCTCGGTGCCGTAGAAGGCGCCCCACTGGCGCTTGGTGATGACGACGTCTCCCGGCCGGGGCGCGAGCTCGGGCACGATCTCGGCGAAATCCGGCGGCGGCGTGCCGGCCGCCCGCGGGGCGTCGGCGATCGGGTGGAGCGCGTCGCGTCCGTCCGCGGACGGCATGACCCGCACGAGCACGACGATGCCCCCACCTCGGCGCACCGCCTCCGCCAGCAGACCGACGCGCGCGATCACGTCGCCGGCCGCGTGGGGCGCCGTCGGCCCGGCGGCGATCCCGCGCTGCAGGTCGATGACCACCAGCGCGGTGCGAGCGGTTCGGATCTCCAGCGCCATGGCTCCTCCTGCCAACCGGGGCCGATCGATCAGCGACTCGGCCAGCGCTCGCGGAAGACCGCTTCCGAGCGGTGCCGACGCGCCTGGCCCGGTGGCGACTTGGGCCGGCGAGCCACCTCGGTCGGGTGGCCGACCGCAACGATCGTTCGGACCATCCAGTCCTCCGGGAGCGCCAGCGCCGCCCGGACCCGCGCCAGGACATCGGACCGGATCCAGGTGATCCCCGCGCCGAGACCGAGCAACGCCGCGGCGGCCAGGATCCGTTCGGCGGCGCGACCCTCGTCGTAGGCCCGCGAGACAGCCCGGCTCGGTTCGACCGGCAGGGCGATCGCGATCGCGGCCGCGGCGCTCTCCAGCGGGCGCGTCTGGGGCGTCCCGGCCTCGGCGATCCGGCGCAGCGTCTCCGGGTCGCGGACCAGGACGAAGCGCCAGGGCTGCTCGTTCTGGCTGCTGCCCGACCAGCGGGCCGCATCCGCGAGGGCCTCGAGCTCGGCTGCCGCGACCGGCTCGGCCGTGAACTCACGGACCTGGCGGACCCTGAGCAGGGGCTGGATGAGCCGGCGCGCTTGGGCGGCGGGATCGCCGGCAGCCGGCGGGCCACCGGACGCCGCGCTCATTCCGCCCGCCCGGACGTCCGAAGCTCCGGGAAGTCCTCCTCCCAGAACTCGGCGGGATGGCGGTCCGAAGCCGACGCCCGACCCTCCTCGGCCTGGCGGAGGTCGACGCGGCGGATCTTGCCGGAGATCGTCTTGGGCAGCGGGCCGAACTCGACCCGGCGCACGCGCTTGAACGGCGACAGGCGCTCCCGGCAGAAGTGGAAGACGGAGCGGGCCGTGGCCGCGTCCGGCGCCACGCCGTCGCGCAGGACCAGGTAGGCCTTGGGCACAGAGAGACGAAGCGGGTCCGGGCTCGGCACGACCGCCGCCTCGACCACGTCGGGGTGCTCGATCAGGACGCTCTCGAGTTCGAACGGGCTGATGCGGTAGTCGCTGCTCTTGAAGACGTCGTCGGTCCGGCCCACGTAGGTGATGTAGCCATCCTCGTCGCGCCGGGCCACGTCCCCGGTGTGGTAGAAGCCATGGCGCATCACCTCGGCGGTGCGCGCCGGGTCGTCCCGATAGCCGACCATGAGGCCGACCGGCCGCCGACCCAGGTCCAGGCAGATCTCGCCCTCGTCCGCCTCCCGCTCCGTCAGCGGGTCGACGAGGGTCACGGGATAGCCGGGCAGGGGCCGGCCCATCGAGCCCGGGTGGACCGGGCGCCCGGGCGGGTTGCCGATCTGGGCCGTCGTCTCCGTCTGGCCGTAGCCGTCGCGGATCGTCACGCCCCAGGCAGCCTGGACCCGCGAGATAACCTCCGGGTTCAGCGGCTCGCCAGCCGCCACCAGCTCCCGGAGCTGCGCGCGGCGCCCCGACAGGTCCGCCTGGATGAGCATCCGCCAGACCGTCGGCGGGGCGCAGAACGTGGTGACGCCGGTGCGTTCGATCACCCCGAGCAGCGCCTCGACCTCCAGGCGATCGTAGGTGTAGACGAGGATCGTGGCCTCGGCGTTCCAGGGCGCGAAGAAGGAGCTCCAGGCGTGCTTGGCCCAACCCGGCGAGGAGATGTTCAGATGGATGTCGCCCGGCTGGAGCCCGATCCAGTACATCGTCGAGAGGTGGCCGGCCGGATAGCTCTGGTGCGTATGCTCGACGAGCTTCGGCCGTGAGGTCGTCCCCGACGTGAAGTAGAGGAGGAGCGGGTCACCGGCCCGCGTCGGGCCATCCGGAACAAACGCCGGCGCGGCCGCCGCGGCGTCCTCGTAAGCGTGCCAGCCCGGGACCGCCCCGCCCACGGTCACCCGGATCTCCGCCCCCGGCAGGCCCTCGAAACGCGGGGCGACCTCCTTGGCGGCCACCACGGCCCGGACGCCGCCGCGTTCGATCCGGTCCGCCAGGTCGTCCCGGACCAGCAGGGTCGTGGCCGGGATGACGACGGCGCCCAGCTTCATCGCCGCCAGCATCGTCTCCCAGAGGGCGAGCTCATTGCCGAGCATCAGCAGGATCCGGTCGCCGCGGCCCACGCCGAACTCGCGGAGGAACGAGGCGACCCGGTTGGAGCGCTCGGTCAGGTCGGCAAACGAGTAACGGGCCTCCGCCCCGGCTGCGTCGACGATCCAGAGTGCCGTCCGCGTCGGCTCGGCGACCCGGTCGAACACGTCCAGGGCCCAGTTGAACTCGTCGAGCTCCGGCCAGCGGAAGCTCGCCTCGGCCGCCACCGGGTCCGACCGGTGCTCCAGCAGCAGGTCCCGAGCCGCCCGAAACGCGTCGCCGCCGCCCATCGCCGACCTCCTCGCCGCCCCTGCCGGCCGGCTCATGTCGCCGTCGGCCCGGCCGTTCCGACCTGTCATGGTACGCCGGCGAGGGCGCCGGTCCCCGGTCGCGCCGGATCGGGCTCGCGGGACGGGCCGACCGGCGTATCGTGGAACCTGCGTCGGCGATCCCCGCCGGCCTCCGAGGGGAGATGACGATGTTCCGGGGTTGCCCATCGTTCCGCCCGACGCGCGCCGCCGCCATCCTGGCCGCCTGGGTCGTCCTGGCCGTCGCGGGCTGTGGCTCGGCCGCGTCCCCGACCGCATCCCCTTCGGTCGGGCCCGCCCGGGTCGTCTCCTCACCGACGTCGGCGGTCGGCTCAACCGGCCCGTCCGCAAGCGCCGGCCCGACGGGCCAGTCCGACGCCATCGGCGGTGCGGCGTCGAAGCTGGCCGACATCAGCTCTTATCGCTTCCGGATCGCCGTCAGCGGCAAGAGCCTCGGCGTCGGGTCGGGCGGGACGATCGTGATGACCGGGACGGTGATCCTGAAGCCGACCCGGGCGCTCCACTTCGAGCTCTCCGGAGTCACCCCAGGGTCCAGCGCGGGGAGCATGAGCATGACCCTGGTCGGCGACCAGGCCTGGCTTGACCTCGGGACCGGCCGGCCGATGGAGGTCCCGGCAGACCAGATGTCGAGCATGAGTTCGACGTTCGACAGCTTCCGGCCGGAGACGCTCTTCGGCTCCACCTTCAACAACTACGGCGCTGACTTCCACGCGGTGGGCACCGAGACGAAGAACGGTGTCGCCTGCACCCACTACCAGGCTGATCAGAAGGTCCTGGCGACCTTCGCGACTGTCTATGGCGTCCAGGGCACGTGGTCCGCCGACGTCTGGCTGGCGAGGGACGGCGGCTATCCCGTCAGCACCGTGGTCTCGGGGAAGGCGGCAGGGGCGAGCGCGAGCGGCGGCGACTTCCTGCTCTCGATGGACATCACCAACATCGACGACGCGTCCAACACGGTCTCCCCACCGGCCTGATCCGGTCGCCGGGGCGACGGATCAGGGTGTCGGCGCCGGGGTCGGGGTCGGGGTCGGGGTGGGAGCGGGCGCAGGAGTCGGAGCCGGGGCCGGCGTCGCGGCAACCCCGTATTCGATGTTGCCGCGCATCATCGCGTAGTGGGAGACCCACGTGTCGACGTGGATGACGTTGCCGCTCACGTCATAGACCGTCCGGGTCACGCTCGAGTCGAAGCCGTCGGTCGGCCACTCCGTCTGGAGCGTCTGGCCGGGCCGGAGGCTCGTCGTGGGGACGTAGTCGGTCCCGGTCGAGCGGACGTAGTTCCAGATCGTCGGCTTGCTCAACACCACCCGTCGGCCGTTCGCCACGCTGTAGACGTCGAAGCGGACGTAGCCCCAGCCCGTGTAGGCGCGGATGAGCACCGGGTAGCCGGTGTCGTTGCGCCAGGCCATCGTGACGCGATGGGTGGCGTCGGTCTCGTAGACGGTGGCGTCGAGACCCACCGGGTAGCGCGTGATGTAGTAGTAGTGGTTCGTGCGGGCCAGGATCTCGTAGCCGGCTCGCATGACGGCGTTGAAGAGCGTCGTGGACGTGGAGCAGATCCCGCCGGCGAGCGCCGCCCCCTCCACGCTGTGGCCGTCGATGATGGCACCGCCGTAGGTGTAGCCCTTGGCCGTGCTCACCACACCGATCGCGTTCCAGAAGTCGAAAGTGCCGCCCGGCGGCACGACGTCGCCGTTGATCGCCATCGCCGGGATCGAGATGTTGGCCCCGTTGCCGTTGTGGGCACCCGGCGCGTAGTAGGTCGTCCAGGTCGAGATGCGGGTCATCAGGGGCGCGACCTTCTGGGCCGCCTCGGTGGTCAGCGCCGGCTGGGCGACCGCGGCGACGATCGGGACCGTGGCCAGGGTGGACGCCCCAACCGGAGCGCGGGCCAGGATCGCCGCGGCGGCGGCGGACGCGGTCGAGGCGACGTTGAGAGTCCGGCCTTGGACCGACTTGGTGGCGCCCACGATCTGGCCCGTGTTGCTGAGCAGGAAGGTGGCGTCGACCGGTTTCCGGTCGATCCTGGATTCGATCGCCTTCAGGGCCGCCTGTGGGGTGGTAGGGTCGACCGTCGGCTGGTAGCCGTCGGCGGTCTGCCGGAAGGTGATCCAGGTGCTGACGGTGGCGGCCGGGATCGTCCACTGCTCCGTCCCGTCCACCAGGGTGAGCGGCCCGGCCATCCGCTGCGCGACGAAGCGCGCCATCTGGGCGTCCGCGTCACTCACCGTCGGGGCCGCCGGGCCGTACTGGCCGGCGACGCGGACCTCGGTGGCGGCGGCCGGATCGGAGAGGGCCGTGGCGATCTGCCGCTCCGCCACCGCCAGGTTCAGTCCCCGCCCGAAGATCGACGGCGTGACGACGAACCGGCCCTTCTGCAGGATCACCGCGGCATCGACGGGCGGACTGTCGGTCCGCCCGGCGATGCTCTCGAGCCGGGCCGCCAGAGCCTTCATGTCGATGGAGACGATCGGCCGGACCTGGCTGCCGCCGAGGGCGGACCGGACCTCATCAACCACCCGCGTCAGGGGATCGCCGGACCGCCCGACGGCGAAGGCCTCGTCGAGCATCCGCTGGACGTCCGGCCCGCGGCCCACGTCCGCGTAGGAGATGGTGGTCCAGCCGGTCACGGTGTCGAGCACCACGTCGCCGTGGGCCAGGCCACCGAAGGCGGCCGTCAACTGCTCGGTCGCGGCCGCCCGGTCGAGCCCGGAGAGGACGACCGGACCCACGTGCACGCCCGGCTTCACGAGCCCGCTGTAGCGCAGCTCGAAGGCGAGCAGCCCGCCGACCAGGATCGCGGCCGCAAGGAGAGCGCCCACGCCGAAGGCGAGCAGGAAACGCGGCCAGGGCGAGCGGCGGTGGGTCGTGAGCAGGGAGGCCTCGACGGCGGGCCCTTCGACGATCTCGGTCTGCGCGGTCATCCCGGACTGGTTCCCCGTTCGTTGCAGCTTCGGGAGCCGTGAAGGCCCCCATCGCGCCAAGCCTAGGTGAACAGGTCGATGTCTGCCTGACGACCGATCGGCCGCCCCCGTGACGCGGAGGGTGCCAGCCCTCGGGCCGCCCGGATAGTGGCACGTTCAGACGCTGCGCGGTAGTACCACGATGCGACGGTTCGGCTCCTCGCCGATCGACTGCGTGGCGACTTCCGGATGGTCGCGCAGGGCAAGGTGGATCCAGCGGCGCTCCAGGGCCGGCATCGGTTCCAGCTGCAGCATCTTGCCGGTCTCCACGACCCGTCGCGCGGCCCGGTCCGCCAGGTCCCGCAGCTGCCGTTCGCGCCGGCCGCGGTAATCCTCGACGTCGACCAGGACCCGGGTCCAGGTCCCCACCCGCCGGGACAGCATCAGGTTCACGAGGTGCTGAAGCGCAGAGAGCCGCTCGCCCTTCCGGCCGATGAGGGCGCCGAGGGCCTCGCGGCCCCCGCCCTCGCCGACGACGTTGAGCCGGTTGGTCTCGCCTGTCTCCACCTCGACGCGGACCTCGAAGCCGAGGTGCTGCATCAGCTCCTCGAGTATCTCGCGGGCCGTCTCGAGCGCCTCGGGGGACGCCTCGGCCGGCTCTTCGTCCGTGCGGTGGCTGCCGCCGAGAGCGGTCTCGCGCGCAGCCGCCACCTGGGCGACCTCGCTGGCCGTCAGGTCGGACTCTCCCCGCCGCCGCGGCGCCTCGTCCCGGCGGACGGGACGCGGTCCGGGGCGGGCGGCCGGGGCGGGCGCTGCCGCGGGCCGGGCTGGCTCCTCGCGGGGCGGGCCGGACGGACGAACGGGGCCGCGGTCGCCGAACCGCTGGCCGCGCTCACGGCCGGGGCGCTCGCCCGCGGGGCGCTCGCCGCGTTCCTCGCGCCAGCCGCCGCGCTCACGGCCCGGGCGCTCCCGGTCGCCGAAGCGGGGTCGCTCCTCGCGGGGTGGCGGGGGGGGCAGTGGCACACTGGCGGCCGCTTCGCGCTTGGGCGCGGTCCCGCCCAGGGCGGAGCGGGGGGCGGCGACGATCCGGGCCGGCTCGGCACCCATGCCCAGGACGCCGCGGCTGCCGGGCGTCAGGATCTCGAAGTCCAGGTCGTCCAGGCCGACCCCGAACTCATCGCGCGCCGAGTGCAGGGCCTCCTCGACGGTCTTGCCGGTGAACTCGCGGTAGACACTCATCTCAACGTCGTCTCCCTCGTCGCCCCTGACGCCCTCCACGGGCGTGGGGTCGGACGGTCGAGGCCGCGGAAGCGGCTCGGTCCTCCGGACGCGTGCGGCTTGCGGCGACGGACTGGCCCGCTCCGGGGGGTGGCGCCAGTGTCACCGGGAAGCGCGGGGTGTGGTCGCGGGCGAAATCCGGGTACCAGCCGAAGAGCGGGAAGAGCGACCCGAAGCCCACGATCAGGTACTGCTGCACGATCGAGAAGATCGTGGTCACGATCCAGTAGATGAAGAGGCCGGCCGGCAGGAGGCCGCCGTAGACGACGGAGATCAGCGGGAAGAGGACCATCGTCTGGCGCTGCATGCTGGCGCTCGTGTCCTGCTCCGCGGCGGGCGGCATGATCATCCGGCTCTGGATCAGCTGGAGGAGGGCCGCCACGAGCGCCAGGACCGAAAGGCCGCCGATCAGCGGCAGTGGAATCTGGACGTTGATCTTGCCGACGTCCAGGTTGCCCAGCCACCAGACGTGCGTGTCGATGCAGGGCAGCGCCTTGTCCAGGACGCCATTCACGTAGTTGTGGGGGTTGGGACAGGTGAGCGGGATGACCTGGTTGCCGAAGACCTTCAGCATGGCCGTCGGGTCGTAGTTGGTCAGGCCGTCCCGGATGACCGTGTACATCGGGATCAACAGGACCATCTGGAGGAGCGACGGCAGACAGCCGGCGGCGGGGTTGACGCCGCGGTCCTTGTAGAGCGCCATGGTGGCTTCGCTGATCTTGGCGCGGTCACCCTTGTAGCGCTTGTTGATCTCGCGGATCTCCGGTTGCAGGAGCTGCATCCGCTTCTGCGAGACCGTCTGGCGCCGGAAGAGCGGGATGATGACCGCTCGCATGATGAGGGTCATCACCACGATCGCCAGCCCGACGTCCCCGATCAGCCTGTAGAGGCCGAAGAGGAGGATCAGCAGGATCTGGAAGATCGGGGTGAAGAGCCAGGAGAGCAAGCTGACCGGGTCCGCCCCGGGCGAGGCCGGAGTGAGTGGGGTCGGGGCCGGGGTGGGGCTCGCGACGTGGGAGGCGACCGCGCTGGCACCAGGGGCGGTGGTGACCGCGGGAACCGCGCAGCCGGCGACGAGGAGGGCCAGCAGGACGATCGCGCCGGCCAGGACGAGGGGCCGGAGCGAGTGACGGGAGGAGGCGGACACGGAAGCGGCGTCCTCGTTAGGGAACGGGGTCATACCCGCCCGGGTTCCAGGGGTGGCAGCGGCCGATCCGCCGGGCCCCCATCCAGCCCCCGCGCAGCAGCCCGTACTTGCGGATCGCCTGCTCGGTGTAGACCGAGCAGGACGGCTCGAATCGACAGCTCCGCGGCATCCAGGCGAACACCACGCGGTAGAGCCGGATCAGCCAGATCCCGATCCACTTCACCTGCTGGCCCGCCCTCCCAGGACGCCTCCGCGGCGGAGGATCTGCTGCAGCGCTCCGACCAGCGCGGCGTGGTCCGCTTCGACGATGCCGGCCCGGGCGATGATGAGGACGTCCCAGCCCGGCTGGAACGAGGGCGCCATCACCCTGAGTGTCTCCCGGAGCCGACGCCGGATCCGGTTCCGAATGACAGCTCCGCCGAGCCGGCGCCCGGTGGAGAGTCCGAACCGGGTGACCTCGAGGTCGGTCCGCCGGACCCGGGCGACGAGCGGACCGTGGGTCCGCACGATCCCGGTTTGCTGGAGCGCCGCGAAGTCCTGCGGCCGGGAGAGCATCACGAGCCGCGGCCGGTCGGGGCCGCGGCCACCCGTCAGACCGTCAGCCGCTTTCGCCCCCGAGCTCGGCGGGCCGCCAGCACGCGCCGGCCTCCCGTCGTCTTCATCCGGGCGCGGAAGCCGTGCTCCTTGGCGCGATGTCGCTTCTTGGGCTGGTAGGTCTGCTTCATCGGGCGTGCGTGGGATCCTCTCCATCCGGCCCCGGGGACTGTCCGTAGAACCCCGAAAGGCACGCAAACGCGCCAGGCGCCCATGAGCGCGTCGGCGCGTTGCGTCCGGGCGATTATATGGAGCCGCCGAAAGGGGTGTCAAACCACCGCCCTCGTTCGATATCCCCGGTCCGCCGGACGTCGTGCTCGGGTCGGCGCCCAGATACCCCCGGGGGGTATCGGCGATTCGGGCCCGTTCCGCCTTGCGGCCGGCCCGCGGCCGGTGCTATCCTTCGGCCCGCCCCCGGCGCCGGACGCTCCTGGGACCTCCCGCCCGACAACCCGGAGGGGCCCCGGGCGGGTCCGATCCGTCCCCACCGCAGGGTGTCGTTCGGGGGTCGGGGCGAGTTGCCCCACGGCCGGGCGGCGGTCTGCGCCCTCATCCGTCATCGTCGCAGTGCAGGTCATCTGTCGCAGATGGACGCGAAGCAAGTCTGGCGCGCCGCCCTCGGAGAGCTGCAGGTTTCGCTCTCGCCTGCCAACTTCGAGACCTGGCTGCGCGAAACCGCCCTGGTCGATGTCGACGACAGTCGGTTCCGGATCGCGGTTCCCAACGGATTCGCCAAGGACTGGCTGGAGACCCGCTACCGGTCGCTGATCTCGCAGACGCTGGCCCGCATCGTCGGCTACAGCGTCCAGGTCGAGTTCGTGGTGCGTCCGTCGGGCGAGGCGCGGCCGGCGGGCGGGAACGGGGCGGCCGCGCCTCCCCAGGTTCGCCTGGAGCCGACGCGGGTCGGCGGCGAGGGCGGGGCCACCAACCTCAATCCCCGCTACACCTTCGCCAACTTCATCGTCGGCTCGGCCAACCGGCTGGCCCACGCCGCCAGCCTCTCCGTGGCCGAGCGGCCGGGCCATGCCTACAACCCGCTCTTCCTGTACGGCGGGGTCGGGCTGGGCAAGACGCACCTGATGCACGCCATCGGCAACGCCGTGATCGCCCGGTTCCCGCGCAAGCGGGTGGTCTACGCGACCAGCGAGAAGTTCACGAACGAGTTCATCACCAGCATCCAGCAGGGCAAGATCGACGACTTCCGGGCCCGCTACCGGCGGATCGACGTCCTCCTGATCGACGACATCCAGTTCATCGCCGACAAGGAGCGAACCCAGGAGGAGTTCTTCCACACCTTCAATGCCATCCACGAGGACGGCAAGCAGATCGTCCTCTCGTCGGACCGGCCGCCGAAGGCCATCCTGACGCTCGAGGAGCGGCTCCGCAGCCGCTTCGAGTGGGGCCTCATCGCCGACCTGACGGCGCCCGACCTGGAGACGCGCATCGCCATCCTGCGGGCCAAGGCGGAGGAGCAGGCGGTCCCGATCAGCTCGGACGTGATCGAGTTCGTCGCCCGCAAGATCGTGAGCAACATCCGCGAGCTGGAGGGCGCCCTGAACCGGATCGTGGCCTACGCGAGCATGGGCGGCGTTCCGATCAGCATCGAACTTGCCCAGGCCGTCCTGTCGAACGTCCTCTACAGCCCCAAGAAGCGGCAGGTGACCCCGGAGCGGATCGCCAAGGCCGTCAGCGACTACTACGGCGTGGCCATGGACGCCCTGCGCGGACAGAAGCGAGACAAGGCGATCGTCGTGCCGCGCCAGATCGCCATGTTCCTGATGCGCGAGGAGACCGACGTCTCGCTCCTCCGGATCGGCGCCGAGCTCGGTGGACGTGACCATTCCACGGTCCTGCACGCCTGCGACAAGATCAACCGTGAGGTGGCCGTCAACGACGAGCTGCGGCGCGAGATCGCGGCCGTCCGCGAGCTGATCTACGCCGAGTAGCGGCGGGCCTCATCGGCGCCGGGCGCGAGCCCGGGGCGCGGCGACGCCCCCTCGGGAGCCCCGGAGCAGCCTCGGCCGTGGATAAACGGCCGGATTCCGTGGATAACGGGTCGCCCGTGTGGAGAACCGCGGCCCCGGACCGCGTTGCGGCGGCCGGTGGCGGACGGGGGCTGGGGGCTCTGTACGGCTCCCGACCGGCGCGCCCGGCGACGGACGGGCCCTGGTTTGCCGGTCGTCCACAGCGGCGCCCGCCCCGTTTCCACCAGGGACGTCCGGGAACCCACCGGCCGCGCAGGTCGGTCCACGTCGACGCCGAGCGCCGCGCTGCACGGCGATCCCCGACGTCCACACCATGATGACGGTGATGACGGGGTGAGAAGATAGATGGACAATCCACCCACGATCCGGAAGTCTTCCACCCCCGGTCTGCCCACCCGTCACCCCGCGGCGCCGGCCAGCAGCCGCGCCGCCCAGGGAGTGAGGTCGACGTGAAACTGTCAGTCATGCAGGAGAACCTGGCGCGCGGTCTGCAGATCGTCAGCCGCGCTGTCTCGACCCGGAGCACCTTGCCGGTCCTCGCGAACGTCCTGCTGCGGACCGAGGACGCCGGGCTCAAGCTGACCGCCACCAACCTCGAGATCGGGATGACCTACTGGGTTCCGGGAAAGATCGAGGCCGACGGGGCGATCACGGTCCCGGCCCGGCTCCTGACCGATCTCGTCAACTCGCTGCCAGGTTCCGAACGGGTCGACCTGGAGCTCCAGGCCCATGACACGCTGCTCCTGCGGGCGGGCCGCTTCGAGACCCGCCTGAAGGGAATCGATGCCGAGGAGTTCCCGGCGATCCCGACCGCAGGAGAGCGACCGACCACCCGGATCGCCCAGCGCGTGCTGCGCCAGGCGCTGGCGGAGACCGCCTTCGCCGCCGCGACCGACGAGGCCCGGCCGATCCTGACCGGCGTGCTGGCCCGCTTCGAGGGCGATCGGCTGACTCTGGCGGCCGCGGACAACTACCGGATCGCGGTCAAGACGATCCCCGTTCTCGACCCGGTGCCCGATACGAGCCTGGTCATCCCGGCGCGCTCGCTCCACGAGCTGTCGCGCATCCTGGCCGACGTCGAGGATCCGCTCGACCTGGTCCTCTCACCGAGCCGGAACCAGGTTCTCTTCCACCTCGAGGGCGTCGACCTGGTCAGCCGGCTCATCGACGGCCAGTTCCCGAACTACCAGCAAGTGCTGCCCCAGGGCCACACCACGCGGGCAGAGGTCGATCGCGAGGAGCTCCTCAAGGCGGTCCGGCTGGCCGGCCTGATCGCCAGCTCGTCGGCCAACATCGTCAAGCTGCAGGTCGGCGGCGAGGCCGAGGGTGTCACCGTGACGGCGGTGGCCGACGTCGGAGACAACCGGGGCCAGGTCGAGGCGTCCGTGGAGGGAGACGGGACGGCCATCGCCTTCAACGCACGTTATCTGTCGGACGTCCTCCAGAACGTGGCCGTCGAGCGCTTCTCGATCGAGCTGAACGGCCCGCTCTCGCCCGGCGTCTTCCGGCCGGTGGACGGCAGTGAGTACGTCCACGTCGTGATGCCGGTCCGGACCACCTCGTAGGGGAGGCGGGACTCCCGCGACCGCCCTGCTGCTCTGGCTCCGCCTGCGCGACCTGCGCAGCTACCGCACGCTCGAGGCGACCTTCGGACCCGGGCCCCAGCTGGTCTGGGGTCCCAATGCCGCCGGCAAGACGAGCCTGCTGGAGGCGATCTGCCTGCTCTCGCTGGGACGCTCTCCCCGGGCATCCGCGGAGGGCGACGTGATCCGCCGAACCGCGGATGGTGCCCGGGCCGAGGCAGGGGTCCAAGCCGGCGGGACCCGGCCGGTGGAGCTGGCGGTGGAGCTGGCGCGCCAGGGTGGCGGCAGCCGCAAGCGGATCGCCGTGAACGGCGTCCCGCGCCGCGCCGCGGCACTCGCGGGCACGCTGCGAGTAGTCCTCTTCGCGCCGGAGGAGATGCTGCTGGTGGCCGGACCGCCGGGCCTCCGCCGCTCGGCACTGGACCTCCTGGCCGGCCAGGCCCGGCCGGCCTACCTCCACGACCTGGCGACCTACGGGCGTGCCCTCCAGCAGCGCAACAGCCTGCTCCGGGCCATCCGCGACGAGGGGGCCAGCCCCGAGGACCTCCGGCTCTGGGATGCGCCCCTGGTGGAGGCTGGCGCCGCCGTCGTGGCCGAGCGACTGCGGCTCCTGGACGCCCTGGCCGGGCCGCTCGCCGCAGCCGGGCGCGAGATCGCGCCCGGGGAGGGGCCGCTGACGGTGGTCTACGAGACCAACGCCCCCCGGCTGCCCGGGGAGGAACCGCGGGAAGCGCTCGCCCGGCGCCTCCGGGATACGGCCGACAAGGAGCGGTGGAACGGGACCACGCTGGTCGGCCCGCACCGCGACGATCTCCGTTTCGAGCTGGCCGGCGAGCCGCTCGCCGCCTTCGGGTCGCGGGGCCAGCAGCGCTCCGCGATCCTGGCCTTCAAGCTGGCTCAGCTCGACCTGCTCACGGACCTCGACGGGCGCCCCCCGCTTCTGCTGCTCGACGACGTCTTCAGCGAGCTGGACCCGCAGCGGCGGGAGCACCTGGTCCGGCGCATCGCCGACCTGCCGCAGGCCTTCGTCACTACCACCAGCCCTCACGACCTGGACCCTGCGCTCCGCGAGCACGCCACCACCTGGCGGGTGGAGCCGGACGATGGGGAGCGGGGCGCGCTCCTGCTGCCGGACCGCGGGCACGAGGGGCCCGCGGTCGCCGTCCCGTGAGCCGCGACCAGGGCCGGCGGCGTCCCGAGCGCATCGGCGACCTGCTGCCCGCGGCTGCCCGGCAGCTCGGCCTGGATGAGGAGTTCCGCCTGGCCCGGGCGATGGCAACCTGGGATGCGATCGTGGCCGAGCGCGTCCCGGCCGCCGCCGGCGCCTGCCGCCTGACCCGCCTGGAAGGCGCGGTCCTGGTGGTCGAGGCGAGTCACCCGATCGTCGCCCAGGAGCTCCGCCTGCACGCCGCGGAGCTCCTGGAGGCCTTCGCCGCCGCGCCAGGGGGCGGCCGGGCCGGACAGCTCCGCGTCGCGGTTCGCCACGTATAATCCTGCCCACCTGCCAGTCGCCTCGGGGCGGGCCCCCGTCCCTGCGCATGCCCGCGCGGGCGGCGATCCCAACCGGTGGTGCCCAGTCACGAGACACGCATGGCCGTCCGCCTCCAGATGAAGCTCGGCGTCGTCGCCGAGACCGACCGCCTCGCCGATTCGCCCGACACGCTCGTGGCGGTCGAGCCCGCCATCGGCTCGATCTCCCGGAGCAAGGGCAACCTCTACCTGCTGGTGACCGGGACGACCGGCAGGCGGCTCCGGGACGCGACCAGGCTGGTCGCGGAGACGGTCCGGGCCGAGTACTACTACGACGAGTCGGCCGGGATCAGCGTCTGCCTGGAGAAGGCGATCCGTTCCGCCAACAAGCGGCTGGCCCATGGTCGCGAACGGCTGGGCGTCGCCCGCGGGGGGACGGCCGGCCCGCTCGGCATCGCCCTGGCCGTCGTCCGAGGCCACGAGCTCTACGTGGTCACGGCCGGTCCGGCCGAGGCCTACCTGGTCCGGCAGGCACGCCTGCTGACGCTGCCCGACCCCCACCGCGACCAGGGGCTCCCGTCGGCCGAGCTGGAGCCCGAGGTCTGGCGGGGCGAGATCGCGGCCGGCGACTCCCTCCTCCTCGTCTCGGCCAACGTGACCGCCCGCCTGCCGGCCGACGAGATCAAGGACGCCCTGGTCACCCTCCACCCGCAGTCGGCCATGGACCATCTCCATCACCGGTTCGTGGCCGAGGGCGGGACGGGCAGCGACGGGGCGCTGGCCCTGGAGGCGACCGAGGTCGCCGCCACCAGCAAGCAGCGGACGCTGGTGCCCGTCTGGCCGGCCGAGCCGCTGGCGGGGGCGCCGGAGCGATCACCGATCCCGCTGGCCGACCAGGTCACGGAGGGTGTCGCCGCCGTGCAGGCCTCGGCGACGAAGGCCCGTTCCACGGCCGGGGGCGCGCTGGCGGGTGCCGTCGACCACCTGTTCGACCTGATGCCGCGGCGCGGGCCGCGCTACCGGCGGGTCACCACCCTCTCGACCCGTCGCGAGAGCCAGCGGCGGGCCGCCCTGGCCCTGCTGGCCTTCGTGGTCGTGGTGGGTGGCCTGGGCTTCGGGCTCTTCTATCTCGGCGGGCGCGGCGGCGAGGGCCAGATCGGAACGGTCACGGCCGGCGAGCGCGCCCTGTCCGCCGTCCGCAGCGACCTGGCCCAGGTCTTCGGGGCCGGGGACCTGCTCGACACCGACCAGGCGAAGGCCGGCCAGCTGCTCACCGACGCCTACCAGCAGCTGCAGACCGCGGCCAGGTCGGGGATCGACACCGCGACGGTGGACCCCCTGCGCCGCCAGACGCTCGCCGGCCTCGACCGGCTCTACGGCATGGCCTCGGTCGCGCCGACCGTGGGCTTCAGCTTCGCCGCCGCCAAGCCGCCGGTCGATCTCTCGGGCCTGGTCCAGGGCCCGGACGGCGACCCGTACGTCATCGACGGGGCGAACGGCGTCGTCTACCGGGTCGATCTCCAGGCGGGCACGGCCACGGTTGTCGTGCGGGCGGGCCAGCAGGCGGCCGGCACGACCGTGGCGGCGCCGTGGCTCCTGGCGACGGGCGGGCCGGACCTGCTGATCCTGGATCGCAAGGACCAGCTCTGGCGGTGGCGGCCGGCCGACAGCAAGGGGCACGGCACGCTCACACGGGTGAACGTCAGCGAGGCCAGCGGCTGGGGGACCGATCTCCGGGCCATCGGGACGTTCGTCACGAACGCCGACGCGGGTCTCTATCGCCTCTACGTGGTGGACCCGTCCGCGCGCCAGATCCTGCGCTACTCGCCGGCCGCCGACGGCAGCGGCTTCCCGGCGGCCTCCACCGGCTTCCTGGCCACCGCCCAGGACGTCGGCGACGTCGACGCCATGCTGATCGACGGCGACGTCTATGTCACCGAGCGGGGAGCCGTCAAGCGCTTCCGGTCCGGCCAGCTCGGCGGCTGGTCGCCCGCGGCACCGGGTGACACCCTGCTGCGGCCGGCGCCGCACTACACGTACCTGGCCACCGCGACGGGCCAGGGCGTGGGCGATCTCTACGCCTACGACGCCACGAATGCCCGGGTGGTGGTGATCGACAAGTCCGACGGCTCGTTCGTCCAGCAGTGGCGGCTGGCCGGCGGCGATCCAGACTGGAAGGATCTGCGCGGGATGTACGTCGTGCCGCGACCGAACGGCCTGAGCCCGGTGCTCGTCTGGATCGATCGCGACCGGGTGATGACCGCTCCCCTGGAGGCCGTGCCGGATTCCGGGACCGGGGCCTCCCCGGCGGCTTCCGCCAGCCCCGCGACCCGCCCGACGGGAAGCGCGCCGGCCGGGCCCTCCGCCAGCCGCGCCTCGGCCTCGCCCGGCCGGTGATCCCGCTCCGGGACGCCAACCCGACACGGCGCACGCCGGTCGTCACCTGGAGCCTGATCGCGGCCTGCTTCGTCGTCTTCGCCTACGAACTGGGCCTCCAGGCCAACGGCGGCGACCGGGCCCTGAGCGCCTTCTTCGACCGCTGGGGGGTGGTCCCGCGCGACTTCCTGGCCGCGATCGGGGCCGGTCGCCTCGGTTCGCCGGCTGCCCTGGCGGGCATCGCCAGCCTCTTCATCCACGCCGGGTGGCTGCACATCCTGGGCAACATGCTCTACCTCTGGATCTTCGGCAACAACATCGAGGACCGCCTGGGGCGTCTGCCGTACCTGCTCTTCTACGTCACCGGCGGCCTCGTCGCCGCGGTCACCCAGGCCTCGATCGATCCGACGTCGTCCGTCCCCCTCGTCGGGGCGTCGGGCGCGATCGCAGCCGTCCTGGGGGCCTACCTGGTCCTGTATCCGGGCGCGCGGGTCCTCTCCCTGGTCTTCCTGGGCATCTTCTACCAGCTGGCCGAGATCCCGGCCCTGGTCGTGCTTGGCTTCTGGTTCGTCCTCCAGCTGGTGGATGCGTCGGCTGCCCTCGGCCAGCTGCAGTCGGGGGTCGGCGGCATCGCCTTCTTCGCCCACATCGGCGGGTTCGTGCTGGGGATGGCGGTCGGGATCGCGGCCCGGCTGGCCGGGCCGCCGCGACGGCTGCGCGTGGGATAATCCGGCCATGGCGGACGAGCTGATCCGGATGGAGGTCGAGAGCGTCCGGGTCCACATGCTGTCCAGTCAGCACGTAGTGATCCTCAAGGAGGCGGCGCGCGACCGCTACCTGCCGATCTGGATCGGTCCCTGGGAGGCGAACGCCATCGCGATGAAGCTCCAGGGCCTGTCCCCGGAACGGCCACTGACGCACGATCTCTTCGCGGCGACGCTGGCCGAGCTCGGCGTCCGCGTCCGGCGGGTGGTCATCGCGGACCTGGCCGCCGAGACGTTCCATGCCCGGCTCTTCCTGGAGGCGGACGGCCGCGAGGTGGAGGTGGATGCCCGTCCGTCGGACGCCCTGGCGCTGGCCGTTAGGGCCGGCGGCGAGGTCTTCGCGGCCGCCTCCGTCCTGGATCGTGCCGGGGTGGAGCCGGAGGAGAAGTCGGACGAGAAGCTCGAGGTCTTCCGCGAGTTCGTCAACTCGCTCGACATGGACCTCGGCGAGGGGCCGCGGGAGGGTCCGCCGCCCGAGTGAGCCGCGAGCCGCGTCGCCCCTGGGTGGGCGGCGGGTTGGCCCGCGGCGACGCGCCGCTCATGCCTCGACGATGGGGACGCCCCGCCGGAGAGCCCGATTCCGGTCGGCCCAGAGGCGCAGACGCAGCGACCAGAAGTCCCGGACTGCGCGGAAGACGACCGCCGGCCTGGCCCCGGTGGGCGAGCCGGCTCGGCGCGGATAATGGGGGACGCCGACCTCGGCCAGCCGCCGGCCGGACGCTCCGAGCTTGATCAGAAGCTCGGCCGAGAAGAAGGCCCCGCCCGACTCGACCCGGATCCCGGCCAGGGCGCTCCGCCGGAAGAGCTTGCAGGCGCAGTCGACGTCGCGGACCCGCAGCCCGAAGAAGATCCGGTTGGCGAGCCGGTAGGCGCGGGCGTAGGCGGTCCGGATGGGCGGGTCGGCCCGGCGGATCCGGTAGCCGACGACGGCGTCCGGCGCATCCGCCCCCGCCAGCCGTTCGGCCAGACGACCGAGGTCAGCGACCCGGAACTGGCGGTCGCCGTCCGTGAACGCGACGAGGTCGAAGCGGGCGGCCCGGAAGCCCGACCGCAGGGCCGCCCCGTAGCCGAGGTTGGTTTCGTGATGGACGACCCGGACGGTGCCGGGGTGCTCGCTCGCCAGCCGTTCGGCGATGGCCGGCGTGGCGTCCCGTGAGCCGTCGTCCACGACGACGATCTCGAAGCGCTCGGCCAGGGCGGGCAGCGCCTCCAGCGCCTCGGCGACGAGCGGCTCCAGGTTGGCCGCCTCGTCGTGGGCCGGAAAGAAGCAGGAGAGCTGGGCCAGGCGGGCGGGTCCCTCGGTCACTTCGTCCGGCTGCCTGACGGCAGTGGGGGTCACGGGCGCGCGCTCGTAAAGGCGCCGGTCGCCGCACCGGTTGAGGCGCCGGTGGCCGCACCGCTGGAGGCGCTGGCGAGGCGGCCGGTCACCTGGACCAGCTCCTCGAGGCCCGGGTAGGTGTCGACGTAGCTGAGCCGGTAGCGCTGGGCGAGCCCCGCCAGCTCGTTGGCGGGCCGGATCAGGAAGACGGGCCGATGCCCGAGCTGCGCGTCGACGACGTCGCTCACCTCCCCGAGATGCTCGTCCAGGCGGGTCCTGTCGTCCACGATCCAGATGTCGGGCCGCAGGCCCTCCACGAGCTGGCCATACCATAGCGGGGTCGAGTAGCTCCACCAGGAGATGACGACGGCGTTGTGCGGCAGGCGGTCAAGCGTCGCGCCGAGCCAGTCGGCGGCGGCCGTGTCGTTGCGCTCGTTGACCTGTAGGTAGCGCGTGCCGAGGACGGAGGCCGTCGGGGCGAGGAGGAGGGCCGCGGCCGCGATCTCCAGGGGCCACAGGCGGAGCCGATCCACAGCCGATCGCCCCGGCCGGCCGGCGGGCCGGGGCCAGACCAGGTCCTCCACGAGGCCCAGCAGCCCGCCGACGAGGACCGCGATCCAGGCCAGCCCGATGAGCACCGGGCCCAGGTAGTAGCGATCGATCTCCGCGTTCACGTAGGACGCCGCGAACCAGCAGGTGATGACGAAGGTCGGTGCCGTGAGCAGGGCGAAGCGCGGCCGCCACCAGGCCGTCGCCAGGAAGCCCAGCGGCAGCAGGGGGAGCAGTGGCCCGTACTCGCCGCCCAGGGCGGCCACGATCATGCGGAGGCTCCCGGCGGGGTCGCGGAAGGGGTCCTGGAGACTGCCGCGGAACTGCTCCGCGAGCACCACGTACTGGAAGCCGGCCAGCGTGTCGGGTCGCGCGTAGACCAGAGGAGCGTGCATCGCCGCGCGGATCGGCAGTTCCAGGTAGAGCGCACCCGTCACCCCGACCAGCAGTGCCACGCAGCCGGCGACGAAGCGCGGCCGGAGCAGGATGCGCGGCTCGACCGCCAGCACGAACAGGCCGATGCCGGGGGCGAAGAGCAGGGCCAGCGTATGGTTGGCCAGGGCCACGCCGTAGGTGGCCGTCGCAGCAACCAGCCAGCGATCGGCGTGCGGGGCTGCGGAGCGGCGCCGCTCCTCCCAGCCGACCAGGAGACAGAGCAGGAGGCCCAGGAGCGCGAGATGGAGAGTGTGCGCGTCGGCATGCGTCGCCAGGCTCCAGGCCGTCGGTGCCGTCGCCAGCAGCAGGCCGGCCGCCAGGCCCAGCCAGGCCCGGCCCGTCAGCCAGCGGACCAGGATCGCGACGCTCCCGGCCGCCAGGGCGACCAGGATGGCCGACAGCAGGTTGATCCGGAAGGCCGGCTCGCCGAGGGGCTGGAGGACGATCGTGGCCAGCCAGCCCAGGATCACGTAGGCGGGAAAGCCGGTCGGATGAGCCGTGCCCAGGACCGTCGTCACGGTCTGGAACTCGCCCGTGTCCCAGAAGCCCACCCCGGGCAGCAGGGCCGCCACGCCCAGGCCGAGGGCGACGAGTGTCGCGACGGCCGCCGCCAGCCAGCCGGCCCAGGAGAGCGCGCGCTCCGCGGCACTCGCCCCGCGGGGCGCGAGGTAGGCGCCCGCCACGGTCGTCCCCTCGGCCGCCGCAGCCGACTCACCAGCCAAGGATCCCTCCCCAGGCGACGCCCCAGGCCGTGACGACCACGGAGAGAGCGATGAGCAGCCAGGCGAGGCGATTCGGGCCGCCCAGCCGCTCGATCCCGAGGGCCACGAGCAGGAGCGCGAATGGTGCGAAGTCGAGGCTGAAGCGGTAGCCGAACTGGACCCAGCCCTGGCTGAAGTGCATCAGGTTGGCGCTCGCGACCAGGACGACGGCCGTCGTGGCCCCGATCGCGATCCGGCCCGGCCGTCCGGCGAGCGCGGGCAGGCCGAGCAGGTAGCCGGGACTGGTGAGCAGCAGGCTCATCCCGACGGGATCGGGCCGCAGCACCGGGCAGTTCAGGTCGAAGAGGCCGCGGGCGGCACCGGCCGGCTGACAGGCCGGCAGCACCTCCGGGCCGCGGAAGAGCATCAGGGCGAGGTTCTGAGGCAGATAGCGGACATCCTCGATGGACCAGTCCGGATGGTAGCCGAGGGACGGGTAGCCGATCGCCTCCGCGTGGTAGAGGTAGTCGTAGACCGGGCTGAAGAGGTGACCGGTGGTGGCCAGGTTGTAGGCGGCCAGGCCCAGGATCGGGACGGCCAAGCCGGCCATCGCCGATGCGCCGCGCCGGACCCAGCCTCCCCTCCCGACCAGGAGCAGGAACGGGGCCGCGAAGACGACGGTCAGGCGGGCCGTGCAGGCGAGCCCCAGCAGCAGGCCGGCCAGGAACTCGCGCCGGTCGAGGAGCGTCCGGCCGTCGTGGACCGCCGCCGCCCCCCGGCCCCCGCCCCCTCCCGGGTCAGCCCCCGCTCCCGATGGCCTTCGGACCGGTCGATCCTCCTGGCCGGGATCGCCGCCCAGGGCCACGCCGATCGCCAGGAGCGTCAGCCCGACGGCCACCACGTGCGCCTGGAACCAGGTCGTCCCGAACGCGGCCGCGTACCAGAAGACCGTCCCCAGGCCCAGGAAGAGCGTGGTCGCCAACCGCGTTGCGGGGCGGATCGGCAACCGGCCCAGGACCCACCAGGCGATCCCGACGTCCAGCGCGCCCAGGAAGGTGGCGATCAGCTGGGCGTTGGTGGCCAGGCCCCAGAGCGCGACGAACGGGAGCAGGAGGAGCGCCGGCAGGGGCGGAAAAGGGATCAGGGCCCGGCCCGTCGGCCGGCCGGCCGCGTCGGCGAGGGGCATGACGTCCTGGAAGAACCAGTTGCCGGGCGACGCCGCGCTGGGCCCGACCGGGTAGCGGATTGCGCCCTGGCCCTCCAGCCAGGCCGAGGCCTGCCAGACGAAGTGGTCGTACAGGTTCGGCCGCAACGGGTGGCTGATCAGGTAGACGGTCAACATGGCCGTGACGATGGCGACCCCGGCCAGCAGGCCGCGGGCGGTCGCTCCCGCGGACCGGTCGGTCAGCCGGCCGGCCGGACCGTCCGGGGGGCGGCCCGCTGGTATACTCCGCAGCACCTCAACGCTCGTGCAGGAGGCCGACCCGGTTGGCAGGTCCCACAACGGGTGAGGCCGGCCGGGGCATGATCCACCGGACGCGGACGGCCGGCTTCGGGGACGCGCTCCGTCCGCTCCTCGTCCTCCTCGCCCTCGGGCTGGCCCTCCGGCTCATCATCGCATACGTCCTCCTGCCCGGGTCGGGCTTCGGGGTGGACATCGCGTCCTTCCAGTACTGGGCCGGGGAGCTTGCCCGGAACGGCCCGTTCGGCTTCTACCGCCGCGGCTTCTTCATCGACTACACGCCGGGCTACCTCTACGTCCTGTGGCTGCTGGGCTTGGTGGGCCAGGCGTTCGGCGGCGGCGTGGGCGAGCTGATCAAGCTGCCGTCCATCCTCGGCGACGCCGCCCTCGGGGCGCTCGTCTACCTGATGGTCCAGGACCTGGGCGGGTCGCGGCGGGCCGCGCTGGTCGGGGCCGCGCTGGTGATCGTCAATCCCGTCACCTGGTTCGACAGCGCGATCTGGGGCCAGGTGGACTCCGTCGGGACCGTGGTCCTGCTCCTCTCCCTGCGCGAGCTCTGGCGCGACCGGCCGGAGCGGGCCACCCTCCTGACGACGGTGGCCGCGGTCATCAAGCCTCAGCTCGGGATCATGGTCCCGATCGCCGTCGCCGTGCTCCTGCGGCGCTATCTCTTCCCGCCGCAGGGGCGGCCCCGCCAGCCGCTCCGACTGGTGACGTCCGGGGTCGTCGGCCTGGCGACGGCCAGCCTGCTCTCGCTGCCCTTCGGGCTTTCGTTCATCGACCTGCTCGGCCAGGTGGTCCATGCGGCGGCAGGCTACCCGTACCTCACGGTCAACGCCTACAACCCCTGGGCCCTCCTCAGCCTCGCGGGGCGCGGCCTGGCGGCGACCGGCAGCTGGGTGGCGGATGCGCCGGGCACCGGGTCCGACGGCCTGCCGCTGGTCCCGTTCACGTTCGGCCCGGTTCCGGCCGTGGCGGTCGGCACCGCCCTCCTGCTGCTCGTCATCGTGGCCGTGGCCATCGCCGTCTTCCGGCGGGCGGACGACCGGCGGGCCGTCCTGGTCGGGCTGACCGTGCTGGCGATCGCCTTCTTCGTCGTCCCCACCCGGGTCCACGAGCGCTACCTCTTCCCGTTCTTCGCCCTCGGCGCGATCCTGGCCGCCACTTCGCTCCGCTGGCGGTGGGCCTATGTCGCGCTGGCCGCGGCGAGCTTCGCCAATCTCTACGCGATCCTGACGCTGCCCTTCTACAAGAACCCCGACATCTCCGACTGGCTCGGGCTGGGCGATGCGCTCCGGAGCTTCCAGGGGGTGGCGGTCGTGGCCCTGGTCCATCTGGCGATCTTCCTCTGGGCGCTGGTCCAGCTTCGCGCCGGCGGGCTCCGGGCGCTCGAGGCGGAGGCGGCGGCCGAAGCTGCGGCGGGTGGGGCGGCCGCCGAGGCGGCGGCCCTCGAGCGCGGCCCCGCGGCAGGTCCGACGGCGCGCAGCCCCTGGTCGGCACCCCGCGACCCGCTGGTGCGGCCGGCGGGCACCCCGGCCGGTCTTTCGCTGGCCCCCGCGTCGCCCGTCCCGATGGCGATTCCGGCAGGCCTCGCGGCGGCGGGACGCGCGACGGGACTCGCGGCTCCGGTCGGCGAGGGCGCAGCCATGGGGGATGGGTCGGCCGACGAACCCTGGGGCGGCGGCGCCTGGGACTGGTTCCGCCGGCGGCTGACGGCGCGCCCGATCCGGGCCGACCGGTCGCGCTCCCTGGACCGCGAGCCGCGCGGTCACATCGACCGCCTGGACCTGTGGTTCTTCGCCGTGATCGTGATCGGCACCCTCGTCCTGCGGATCTGGCGGCTCCCGGAGCCGTACTCGATGCACTTCGACGAGGTCTACCACGCCCGGACGGCGACAGAGTTCCTCCAGGACTGGCGCTACGGTGAGCCGCACTCGATCTACGAGTGGACCCACCCCCACCTCGCCAAGTACGCCATGGCGGTGGGCCTGGTCGTCTTCGGCAACGATCGGGTGACGGCGACCAGCTCGCTGGGCGTGCCGGTCCGCGACGCGGTCATCGAGCCGCAGGCGGACGACCCGCTCCTCCCGGGCGGCACCTCCGGCGACCGGCTCTACGTGGCGACCGGCTCCGAGGTCCGGGCCTACGACCTGGCGACCCGGGCGCTGGTCGCCGACTTCAGGATCCCCGGCGCGACCGCGCTCGGCCTCGACGCCACCGACGGGCGTCTCTACGTGGGCACGGCCGCCGGCGAGGTCCTGTCGATCGACACCGCCGGCCTGGATCGCCGGTCGGCCGACCCGAGCGCGGCGCTGCCGCTGCCGGCCCGCCTGGCCGGGCTGGGTGGCGCGGTGCGGCGCCTCTACGCCGCCGACGGCGGGGGCTACCTCGTCGCGCTGCTGCCGGGCGACAGGGTCGTCTCGCTCGACACCTCGAGCGGCGCGCAGCTGGCCAGCGTCTCCATCCCGGGGGCCGCGGACTTCGCCGCGGCGGGTTCCAGCCAGGCGCTCTTCGCCGCGCCCGACCAGGTCCCGGACAAGGCCGCGGCCGCCACCCTGCTGGCCCAGCTGCTCGGGGGAGACGCGGCCACCTACGCGCAGCAGCTCCAGTCGACCCACGACGTGGCGATTCACGCGTCCATGACCGATCTCACCCAGGCCAACGTGCAGGCCGCGATCGCCGACGGCCGCCTGGCCGGCTTCTCCTTCCGGACCCTGCCCGAGATCGCCGTTGCCGAGCAGACCGGGGTCAGCATGCTCGATCCATCGAGCGGGGCGATCGTCGACCACGTTCGGCTCGACAGTCCGGCCACCGGAATCGCCGCGGTGAGCGGCCTGGACGCGCCCTACCTCTACGTCGCGGCGGGCCGCCAGGTCGCGGTCATCAAGCTGTCGACGGACCCGAGCCAGGGGACGGCCAGCCTCTACGGCACGGTCCCGATGCCGGCCGAGGTCCAGCGCGTCACCTTCGACCCGGCGAGCGTCATGGTCCACGTCCTCGGAACCGCGCCCGGAGGGCACGGCTCGACGGTCTACGTGATCGAGCCCCACGGCAACGCGGTCTACGAGGACGCTCCCCTGCCCTTCGCACCGTCCGCCTGGGCGATGGACGCCAACCAGCAGTACCCGGCCGGGGACCGCGAGCAGCTGCTGACCTTCGCCGCCGACGGGCGGTCGGCCGGCGTCGACGTCGGCTCGCACGCCTTCGCCTGGCGCCTGCCGGGTGTCATCGCCGGATCGCTCATGGCCGGCCTCCTCTACCTGCTCGCCCGGCTCCTCTTCCGACGCCGCTCGGTGGGCATCCTGGTCGGCATCTTCACCTTCATCGACGGGATGCTCTTCGTCCAGGCCCGGATCGGCATGAACGACACGTACGTCGGCCTCTTCATCGTGGCCGCCTATTTCCTGTTCGCGGCCCTGTGGACCGGGGCCTGGCGGGGGAAGTGGGCCTTCTGGATCGCCATGCCGCTGATCGGGACCAGCCTCGGCCTCGGCCTCGCCTCCAAGTGGGTGGCGCTCTATGCCATCGGCGGGATCGGGATGCTGATCCTGGCGCGCTCCGCGCTGGGCCGCGTCCTGTTCGTGGCGGGCCTGCTGGTCGGAACGGTCTTCCTGGGCTACATCGCGATCGCCGAGGTGCCGGCCGGGCTGACCGGCGGGGCGAACCTGTCCTTCCTCCTGCTGATGGTCGGGCTGACCCTGGCCGGGACGCTGGTCCTGGTCCTCCATCCGCTCCGCTGGACCGTCGAGGAGGTCCGCTTCGCGGTCGGGACACCGGTCGTCCTGGGCGGCCTGATCCTGCTCGTGGCGGTCCCCCTGGGCCTGGGGTCCGGCCAGATGCGCGCGGCGCTCGAGGCGGCCTTCGCGGTGGCCGCCCTCGGCGTGATTGCCGCCCTCGCCCTCTGGGCGGCCGGACGCTGGGGGTTCGGGCCGCTGGCGCCGCCGCCGGCCCCGGATGATCCGGCCCTGCTCGCCGAGCCGCCGGCGCCGGCCGCCGAGGGCTGGCTCCGGCCGGGCTGGCTGGGCGGGATCCCGGTCGCCTGGATGCTGATCTGCCTGTTGCTGCTGCCGGCCGCGATCTACGTCATCTCGTACCTGCCCTGGGTGGCGCTGGGCAATCGCCTGACCGACAACTGGCCGCCCGGCAACACCGGCCAGACCTTCCTGGCCCTCCAGCAGCAGATGTACGACTACCACAACAACCTGCGGGTGGGCCATCCGGCCTCGTCGCCCTGGTGGGCCTGGCCGTTCGACCTGAAGCCCGTCTGGTTCTACCAGGGCTCCTTCGCCGCCTCCACGGCCGCCTCGATCTACGACGGCGGCAACCTGGTCCTGTGGTGGCTGGCGATCCCGGCCACGGCCTTCGTCGCCTGGCAGGCCTACAAGCGCCGGAGCCTGGGCCTTTCGCTCGTCCTGATCGCCTTCCTCACCCAGTGGCTCGGCTGGGCCCGGATCGACCGGGCGACCTTCGAGTACCACTGGTACGCCGCGCTGCCGTTCTTCCTGCTGGGCCTGGCCTACTTCCTGGCCGAGCTGTGGCACGGGCCGTCGCCGCGGACCTGGCTGCTGGCCCGGATCGCGGCCGCGGTGGCGATCCTGGGCCCGTCGCTGCTCTGGCTGCTCAAGTCGCCGCTCTGCACGTTCGTCCGGGTCGACATCGCCAATCCCGGCTCGCTGGCCTGCTCGGCGACGGCCGGCGACCTGGTGGTGACCCAGCGCGTGGCGGCGATCGTGGTGATCATGGTTCTGGCCGTGGTGTCGCTCCTGATCCAGCTGGTCCGGCTCGAATCGCCGGGCCGGGAGCAGAGCGGTGAGGCGGGCCGCCGGCTGGTGGCCATGGGCGGCACGGCCGTGGCCGCGGCGGTCAGCCTGGTCGTGGCCGGCGCCATCTTCGGCGACGGCGTCCTGCTGGACGTCAACGGGCTTCGGGCGGAGGCCCTGGCCCTGGCCCTGGCGGTGCCGCTGCTCTTCCTGGCCGGCGTCGTGGTGACCGCCCGCGACCCCCGGCGATTCACGGTCGGGGTCGTCCTCGCCGGGGTCCTGGAGTTCGTGGTCTTCTACCCCAACATCTCGGCCCTGCCGCTCCCCTCGGTCCTGGTCAACGCCTACCAGGGCCTGCTGCCGACCTGGCTCTACCCGTTCCAGTTCCCGGTCGACCTGGAGCCGTCGGTGACGGTCAAGCTCCTCTCGGCGGGGCCGGCCATCCTCTTCGTCTCGCTGACTGCGGCGGTCCTGGTGGTCGGCTACGCCGCCTCGGTCTGGCGGACCGCCTTGGCCGAGCGGCGCGCCCTGGCCGCCGCCGGGGCGTCGGACGATCGGAGCGCGATCGTCGAGGGCTGAGGCGGGCCCGGCGTCCGACCGCGACCGGGGGTTGCCCGCGACGGCCGGCTCCCGCAGGGCTGGCGCTAGCGTTCGCCGATCGGCGCGGCGGCCCTCGCCTCCACCTGGAGCGGCAGCGGCTCCGGTGCCGGACGGAGCGGCGGCAGCGGAGCGCGGAACCCGGGCGGCAGCGAGCCACCGGCCGCCAGCCGCCGGACGACGAACTCGTAGTACTGCTCGACCTTCGCCGTCACCCGGGCCCAGCTGAACTCCTCCGCCCGCCGCCACCCCGCATCCGCCATGCGGACCCGGAGCGCTTCGTCGCCGAGGACGCGACCGATGGCGCCGGTAAGCGCGGCGACGTCGCGCGGCGGCACCAGGATGGCGTGCTCCCCCCGCCGGACCACGCCCTTGTAGCCGTGGATGTCGGAGCAGACGATCGGCGCGCCGGCCGCCATCGCCTCGAGGAGGACGATGCCGAAGGACTCGCGGCCGGTGGCCGGCGAGACGAAGACGTCCGCGGTCCGGAACAACTGGGCCTTCTCGCCGTCGCTGACGCGGCCGAGCAACTCCACGTTCCGCAGGCCGCGGGTGAGCACGTAGCGGCGGGCTTCGCGCTCCTGGGGCCCGGAGCCGACGACCAGCAGGCGGCAGTCGAGGCCGGTCCTGCGGAGCGCCCGGAAGGCCTTCAGCAGATAGGGCAGGCCCTTCCGGTCTTCCAGCCGGCCGACGAAGAGGATGTTGGCCGTCCCGTCCTGCCAGCGCGCGACCGGCACGGCCCGCCGGAAGCGGTCGAGGTCCACGCCGTTGGGGATCACCTTGTAGTCGCCGGGGAAGAAGCGGTCGATGAAATGGCGCGCAGCCGCGGAGACGGCGATCCGGCCGTGGAGGCGGCCGGCGTAGGGACCCAGGACGCGCTGGCCGAACTCGTAGGCCGGCGAGAAGCCGCCGTAGGCGTGGAAGGTGGCGATGTTGACGCTGCGCGACTCGCGCAGCACGACGAGAGACAGGAAGGGGACGAACGGCTCGTGGAAGTGCAGGAGGTCGAAGCGCTCGGCCGCCAGGACATCCCGCACCTGGCCCAGGAAGCGGGGCGAGACCGTGAGCGTCCCGATCGAGCCGTTCGTGGGCACGCTGAAGCCCTTGCCGATCCGGATCACGTCGCCTTCGGAGGCCCGCTGGATCCCGTGGCTGCTGCTGATGATGCGGACGTCGTGGCCCCGGCTGCGGAGGTTCAGGTAGAGGTGCTGGACGTGCTCGGTCACGCCGCCCGGGAGCGGGTAGATGTACGGCGTGACGAGGCCGATCTTCACGACGAAGCTCCGTTGGGCGGCGACGGGCGCGACTCGAGCGAGCCGCGGTAGGCCTCCTCGTCGAATCGCGGCGGGCGGAGATGCCCGCCAGGGTAGCCCAGGTGGCGGCCGGTCCGCTGCTGGCCGAGCCGGCCCCGGACCTCGTCCCGCAGGTCCCGGCCGTACTTCCGCAGCTGGCGGCCGAACGTCGGCAGCTGGCCCGCCGCCGAGTGGAAGCTGCCGTGGGCCTCGACGTGGCCGGCCCGGATGGCGGCGCGGAGGTCCTCCGAGGTCCGCCCGGGGAAGGCCGTCCAGGCGGTCCCGATCGAGGCCAGGTCGTGGGCGTCGCTCCCCCCGACGCCTGGCAGGCCGACCTCTCCGGCGAACTCGACGACACGGCGATGGACCGGCCGACCGAAGGTGGTCGGGTTGAATGTCTCCAGCGCGTCGGGACGGACGGCGGGGTCGGCGTCGTGGAGGAGGCGTCGGATCGTCCGGGCGCTGGCGCACATCGGATAGGGGAAGAGCGGGTGCGAGGGGATCGCCAGCCCTCCCTGCGCGTGCACGGCCGCGATCGTCGAGCGGAGGGAGCGGAGGGGCACGACCCGTTCCTCGATGAAGAGGGCCAGCAGGTGGCCGCCGAGGGTGGTGACCTCCTCGCCGATCACGACCTCGAACTCCAGGCCGCGGGCCCGGGCCATCGCCCGAGCGGCCAGGGCGGCATCGATCCGTTCGTGGTCGGCGATCGCGATGACGTCGAGCTCCGTCCGGAGCCCCACCCAGTCGAGGATCTCCTCGACCCCGGCCGTGCCGTCGGAGGCGAGGCTGTGCAGGTGCAGGTCGGCCAGGCCGTGGAGGCGGCCGCCGTCGCGGCTCACCGGGCCGGCTCCGTGCCCGGCGCCGGCCGGGCGGCGGCCGTGGCAGGTCCGGCGGAATCGCCCGCCAGGTCTGGCCAGATCGGGGAGAAGGCCGCCCACCACTGCTCGGGGGCGTCGGCGATCGCCCGCTCCATCGCGGCGGCCTCCGCGACCAGGAAGCCGGTGACGCGCTGACGATGAGTCCCGCCGGCCGGCACGGGGATGCGCTCCACCCGGGCGACATAGCGGCCGCGGCCGGTCCGCCGCACGGCCGCGAAGTAGAGCGGCGCGTCGTAGTCGATGGCCAGGAGCGCAGGTCCGATCGGCAGCCTGGTCGGGGCCCCGAAGAGAGGGACGGAGAGGCCGCCGCCGGTGATGTCGCGGTCGGCCACGAAGCCGACCGGCTCGCCGCGCCCCAGCGCCTCCTGGAGGGCGGGCCGCGTCTCGCGCAGGCCGACCAGGCGGATCCCGACGGCGGCCCGCGTCCGGGCCAGGTAGCCCTGGAGGGCCGGATCTGCCAGCGTCTCCATCGGTGCGGTCACCTGCCCGACGCGGGAGGCAAGGTAGAGCGCCGGAATCTCGATCGCCCCGAAGTGCATCCCCACCACGATCATCGGCCGCCGGCTGGCCACGGCCTCCTCCACGGTCTCCGGCGTCTCGAACCGCAGCCGCCGGCCCAGGTACCCGGCGTCCATCGCCCGGATCCGGGCCATCTCCAGGTAGTAGCGGGCGTGATGGCGGAAGGCCCCCCGCACCAGCCGTTCCAGCGCGCGATCGTCGGTGGCGGCCGCCCGGGCCCGCAGCGGACCGCATCTCTCGCGGGCAAGCCACGCGGCCACCCGCCTCAGGTTGCGCCGGGCCTGCTCCGCCCGCCCGGGAGCGGCACGGTACCAGAGTTCCCCGGCCGCGTCGGCGAGGGCCACCAGGGGCGCCTCCGGCAGGCTCGCCGCGAGCCGGGCCGCGACGGCGATCGCCCCGGCCCGGAGCCGCTGGCCCACGGTCCCGGCCCCGCCCTCGACGGCGACGCCGGCCTGTTCGCCGCGGTCGAGGCCCCGCCTCGGCGGCCGACTCCCGGCGCCGTCCGTCACGGCAGCGCGGCCTCCGCCCCGGCCCGGGCCTCGCCGCCCCGGTCGGCCGCCATCTAGATCGG
>JAJYJO010000027.1 GCA_021789435.1 Chloroflexota bacterium | reverse complement strand
GCTCCGGCCGCCCGCCCGGCCCGCCCGGCCCGCGCGGCCGCCGCCGATCCCGCCGCCGGTCCCGCCGCCCGCCCGAGCTCCGCCAGGCGCCCCAGGACCCCGCTCCCGGCCAGCGCTCGCAGCGCGTCGTGGACGGGGGCCAGCTGCATCTCGCGCAGCGCCGCATCGACGCTCGGCACGCCGCCGCCCCCGAGGCGCTCGGCCAGCCGCGCGTACTGCCGGGCCGGCCCGTCCACCGCCTCCCGCCAGTCGAGGAGAACCTGGCACTGGTAGGCGGCCAGCTCCACGAAGAGGCCCCGCCCACAGAGCTCGGCCGAAGGCCGCAGGAACTCCAGGCCCGAGCGCCAGTCGCGGAAGATCGCCCAGCGGTCGGGCTCGGGAGTCAGGCCCAGCCCTTCGCCCAGGCTGCGGCGGACCAGGCGCCGGCCCTCGCCGGAGACCGCCGGGATGGAGAAGGCCGCCGAATCGCGGATCCAGCCGGCCGTGGAGGCGAAGCGGTTGTGGTAGATCACCAGGCCGCGCGCCTCGCCCGCGCGGTTCGAGTAGGCGAAGACGTTCTCGTCGACGCCGTCCTCCGTGGCCAGGTCGTAGAGCAGGAAGTCACGGGCTTCGGCGAAGAGCCAGCGACGGTGGAGCAGGGGGAAGACCTCCCGCTCGTGCCGCTCCACCAGCCAGCGATCCGGCTGCTCGTCCTGGTACGCCCGCCGGTACTCCATGCCGTACTTCTCGGAATAACCCTCCACCTGGCCGTGGCCGAACATCGGCAGCCCCGGCAGGGTGGCCAGCAGGGTGGCGATCCCGAAGTACTTGTCACCCTTGCCGAACTGGTCGACGGCCGTCCGCTCGTCGGGATTGTTCATGAAGTTGACGAAGCGCTTGAGGACCTCCGGGTCGAACTCCAGGGTGTCCTTGATCACCTTGCGGTACCCGGCGTTGTCCTCGTCGCGGAGCATGTTCATGAAGGCGCTGTTGTAGACCCGGTGCATCCCGAGCGTCCGGACGAAATAGCCCTCCAGCAGCCAGAAGGCTTCGGCCAGCAGGAGCGTGTCGGGCACCTCGGCGGCCACCCGGTCCACGACCTCGCGCCAGAACTCGGCGGGCATGCGCCGCTCGAACTCCGCCCGTGGCACGGCGTGCTCGGCTCGCGACGGGATCGCCCCGCCGGCGCCGGGCTCCGGGAACCAGAGCCGCTGGACGTGCCGCCGGGCGAGGGTCATGGCCGCGTCGAAGCGGATGATCGGGAAGAGGCGGGCGACCTGGAGGATCGTCTGAATGACCGCTTCCCGGACCTCCCCGCTCAGGTAGTCGAGCTGGGCCGTGTCGTTCCACGGCATGCTCGTCCCGTCGTTGCCGTGGTAGAGGTAGCGGACCTCGCCGCTCCGGCGGTCGTGGCGCCGGAAGACGACCGCCGCGTCCGTGCCGTCGTAGTAGTGGTCCTCGATCTGGATCGTGACCCGCTCGTCGGACGATAGGTCGGGGCCCGTGTAGGAGTAGGCCGGGTAGGGCGGGGCGTCGAGCGAGAGGAACCACTCCGGGTGCTGGACCACCCAGGTCGAGTCGATCCCCATGTGGTTGGGGACCATGTCCGACGAGAGGCGGATGCCGCGCGCCCGGGCGCGGTCGCGGAGGTCCGCGTAGGCCGCCCGACCGCCCAGCTCGGCGGCGATCCGGTAGTCCATCAGGGAATAGGCGGAGGCCACCGCCTCGGGGTTGCCTCGCAGCTGCTTGATCCGCTGCGAGGCGCGGCTCCGCTCCCAGAGGCCGATCAGCCAGAGCCCGGTGAAGCCCCACCGGGCGAGCCGATCGAGCTCCTCGTCGGGGATCCGGTCGAGCGTCCGGATCTCGCGGCCGTACGCCCGCGACAGCTGGTCGAGCCAGACGTAGGTGCTCTTCGCCAGCAGGACGACCCGCGGCATCCAGTCGCGGTCCTCGCTGAAGCGCTCGGGCTCCCCGTCCCCGCCCAGGCCGATCCCCGCCGTCCCGCCGCCCCCGGCCCCGGGGTGGAAGCGCAGCCAGAGCCCGACCTCCTCCTCCTGCAGGACGTCGAGCGAGAGGACCAGGCGGTCGAGGTAACGACCGAGCAGGGCGCCCCAGCGCTCGCGGATGTAGCGGAGCTGGCCGGCCAGCGAGTCCGGGACGGCGACGGCCGGGCTGCGCAGCATGGCCACCAGCGGCTCGTCGTCCGGGCCGAACCCAGGCTGGCTGGCGAAGAACCCCTGGAGGCCGGCGATCGCCCCGCGGTAGGCCGACGACTCCGCCAGCTCCTCGTCGGGGAAGAGCTCGCGGAAGGGGCCGAAGGCGGGGTTGGCATTGGCCAGCCAGAGGTGGGCCAGCTCCTCCAGCGCGATCTCACGGTTGGGCACACCCGCGCTCGTCGCCGCCAGCCAGGCCGCCGGGTCGAGCTCCCCGCGCCAGACGGTCGACGGCGGGAAGGTCCGCACGAACGCCAGGAGCGTCGCGGCCAGCGCCTCCGATCCCAGGCGTTCCTCGAGGGCGGCCAGGGCGGCGGCGAAGGATCCGGGGTGGGCTTGGCGGTAGAGCGCGGCGACGTGATGGATGATCTCGTCGATCAGGCCCATGGCATTGAGCTGGCCGGCGTGGATCGCGCGCTCGGGGTGGTGGGCCACGTCGCGCCGTTCGTTGAGGCGCTGAGCCAGCCGGCGGGTCGCCGCGAAGTCGGCCAGCACCACGTTGCCGCTCAGGCCGAAGAGCGGCTCGTCCAGCCCATGGTGCTGCCGCGCCTCACGGGAGACGTGGAACTCGAACAGTGGGCCCTCCAGCCGGGCCGGCCGTCGATCGCTGGGCGTCACTGGCGGCGAGGATAGCAGGCTCGTCGCGCGGCGCCGGCCTCGAACGGTGCCGCATCGGCGCTGCCCGCGGGTTGTCAGGGAGCCGGTCCGCCGGTCGACTCTCCGGCCGGCCGGGTCCGTCCGTTCAGGCCCCGGGCGTGGCGCGGAGCGGCGACCGCGTGGCCTGGGCGTGCTCGATCGCGCGGCGCAGGAGCTCGAGGCCGGCCGGGTCGAACTCGTAGGTCCACTCCCGCAGCCGGCCCGGCCGGGAGAAGCGCTCGTCGAGGCCCAGGGCCAGCGCGTCGCGCGACAGGAGGATCAGGTCGGCCTCCTGGTCCACCCGCTCGAGGTCGGCGCCGGTGGCCTCGATCGCATCGATCAGCTCGACACCGTGCGACCCGGACAGACGGAGCATCTCGTTCATGTTCGCCGCGCCGCGGGTGGAGGCGCAGACCAGGCCCACCCGGGCGCCCGGCGGCAGGCGGGCGACCTCCTGCATCAGGTCCAGGTAGGCCGGGCCCACGATCATGGCCACCACCGGGGCACGGCCGGCCGTCAGGGTCCGCGTCTCGTCGGCGTGGAAGGCGGTGGTCGCCACGATGTCGTAGTGGAAGCGGGCCAGCCGCTCGTCCACCTGCTCCAGCCGCGTGCCTTCCGTCTCGGCCGACTCGGGGAAGGCCTCCGCGATCCGGGCCGCCCCGTAGGAGGCATCGGCGGGCGTGCACTCGGCGAACATGATCCGGACCCGCGGCCCGGGCCGGCGCCGTTCCGAGGCGGCCGCGAACGTGGCCGACGCGACCTCGTCGGCGGTGAAGCCGGCCTGGGCCGCCCGTCGGAGCAGCTCCGCCACGATGCCCGCCAGGTCCTCGGCGCCGCGTCGCTGGGGCGGCCGCTCGGCGACGTGGGTCCCCGCCCCCTGGCGACTGGTCAGGTAGCCGGCCTCCGCGAGGCGGTGGTAGACGGTCCGAATCGTGTTCGGGTTGACCCGCAGGGCGGCTCCGAGGTCGCGCACGGGCGGCAGGCGGGAGCCCGGCAGCAGCCGCCCTGAGTCGATCTGGTAGGCGACCTGCCAGAAGAGCTGGGTCGCGATCGGCACGTCCGAATCCCGCGCCACGTCGAGCTCGCCGCCGGAGGCGCCGGCGGGGCCCGCGGCAACCTCCGGACCGACGGGCGACCCCGGTTGGTCCGCGCCGACGGGGGACGCGGGCCGCCCGCCACCCCCCGGCTGCCGGGCCGCTTGAAGTCTTGACATAGTCGGCTAGTCCAAGTAGACTCCGGATTGGACTACTGAACTATAGCAATTGGGTCCGCAATGGAAATCGCACTCTTCCTCATGGTGTTCGTCGGGGCCCTCGCCCTGTTCGACGCGGCCGCCGTTCGCTGGGGGGCGGACTCCCGCCGCTGAGCGGAACCCGGGCAGGAGCGCAACCGAACAGATGATTGCGCCGGGCGGATCCTCCTCCCAGCCCGACGCTCTCGCCCTCTCCGTCAGCCCGTGGCGCGCAGGCCACGGGCTGACGTGTTGTCGGGGATCGTTCGATCCCGCGGCGTGTCACCACCGGCCGAGCCAGGTCGCTGCGCGGACGGCGCCGATGGCCTCCGCTCAGGGCGCCGGCTGCCCCACTTCGGCCAGGGCCTCGCGGTAGATCGTCGCCCCGTCCACCCGGCGGGAGGGCGAGCCCAGGAGCCGCAGGTCCTCAACGAAACGGCGCTCCAGCGACGCGCCGGCCAGGCGGTCCACCGTCCGGGCGGCGCGCGCCGCGCAGAGCAGGACGTGCTTGGTCTCGCCGCGGACCGGGTCGTCCCAGAACCAGCCGTCGCTGGCGAACATCGCCAGCCGCCAGCGCTGGGCCTCGAGCAGGTCCAGGAAGGTCTGCTGGTCCCCCGCGGTGGCAGAGCCGGCCAGCCAGCGGGCCCCGAAGGCGGCTGCCGGCTCGGCCCCCGAGACGACGTCCACGTACGCATCGCGGGCGGCCCAGAGGTCCGGCCCCCCCGGCAGGCTCCGCGCCAGGGCGTCGGACGCCGCGTCGATCCCGCCCGCAAGGCGGTCCATGGCCGCGCGGAGCGGCCCCTTCCAGCGGCCGTCGGCGGCGTCCGGACACTCCGCGCACCAGCGGAGGACGCCGTGGTGACAGCTCCACGAGGTTCGATCGCGGACCCGGGCCACCGGGAAGGGGACGCCGGGCGGCTCCTGGACGGCGAGGGCGAGCGGCACGATGTCGAAGCCGCGGTCCGGTTCCCCGGCCGGCGGCCGGACCAGGTGCTCCAGGAACAGATCGCGGAACTTCTGGTGATGGCCGTACAGCTCGCCGTCGGTCGCGACCACCGCAAGCGGCGAGGCGCCGTCCGCGGCAGGCCCGGCGGCGAGCCGGGGCGCCACCCGCTCCCGCGCGAAGCGGTCCGCGTCGGCGGTCGCGTCGGGATCGAAGGAGACCAGGCCGGAGAGGTCGCCGTCGTAGAAGACCACCGTCAGCCGGCGGTCGCCGCCGAGCTCCAGGCGGTAGGGCCGCCGCGTGTCCATGGACGGGTCGGCCGCCTGCCAGGGGGCCAGGATCGTGTAGCGCACGCCCTCCTCGGCCAGGATCCGGAGGGTGGGCCCGTCGACGGCCGTCTCGGGGAGCCAGAGCCCGGCTGCCGGCCGGCCGAACCGGAGCCGGAAGTCGCGGAGGCCCCACCGGACCTCGGTGCGCCGATCGCGCAGGGAAGCCAGCGGCAGGATCGCGTGGTGGTAGCCCTGGGCCATCGCATTGCCGATCTCGGGCGGCCATCCGTCCGCCGTCGGCCATCCGTCCGCCGTCGGCGCGCTCCCCGGGCGGTCGGAGGCGACGAATCGCGCCTGCACCTCGGGGTCGGCCGTGGCCAGCCAGGTGGCCAGAGTGGGCCCCAGGTCGAAGGAGATCCTCTCCAGGTTCCCACGCTCCGCGTTGGGCCGGTAGCACTCCGCGTCGACCCGGGCGTTCCAGTCGTGGTACGGCGCCGCGGCCGGCTGGGCCGGCAGCCGCCCGCTGAAGGGATCGCGCCGCTCCGGCTGGTAGAAGTGGCCGTGGATGGCCAGCCGGCCGCGGCTCACGGCGTCGCGGCGAGGGCCGGCCCGGTCACCATCTCCTCCTCCTCGGCGCGGTCGCGCTCCTGGCACACCGCGAACCGGGCGCCGACCTCCCGCTCCGCCGCCGGCTCCAGCTCCAGCGGCCAGCGGAAGAGCAGGCAGCTGCCCTGGTAGACGCGCTCGAAGCCGGCCTCCGAGTTCGAGATCGTCTCCACCGCGTACCAGGACGTGCGGCCCGCCGGCTGGAGACCGACTTCGATTCGCACGCCCTCGTGGTCGTTGCCGAAGACCAGCCGGTCGCGCGCCGGCAGATCGGCCCGGCCGTCGTGGGGGGCGCGCCCGGGACCGTCGGGACCGTCGACCTCGTAGTAGGCAGCCGGGTTGCCGCCGCCGCCCATCAGGTCCAGGTTCCACTCCAGGGCGAGCTCGAAGCGGGCCGTCGCCGGGCCGTCGTTGCGGATCGCGACGGTCTCCTCCAGCCACGGCGCGAGGCGATCGCCGCCGGCGCGAATCCGTTTCGTGACGGTCAGCGGGATCGCCTCCGCCCCGGCCGGCCGGAGGCTGCCGGCCCGGCGGGCGACGACCCCGGTACCGTCCGGCGCGTCCAGCTCGAAGGGCTCGTCCACAAAGTCGCCCAGCTCTTCCTCCGTCGAATCCGCCAGCTGGTCCAGGCCCGTGCCGCCGAGTGGCTCTTCCGCGGGCACCGCTGGCAGCAGCCGGAGGAGGCCGCTGCGCCGCTCGTGGCGATCGTAGTGGAGGTGCCTTCCCAGGCCGGGTTCTTTCTCGGCCACGATCTCATGGATGCTGGCGGGCCCCGCGCCGGTGGGTGCCGTGGCGGCGGCGGCGCCCGCCAGCTCGTGCTCGAGGAGGACGGCGTGGTAGGCCTCGGGCCGGCGACGCAGGACCGAGGCGACGGCCATCCGGCTCGCGCGCAGGTCCCAGCTCGAGATCCCGGCGCCTTCGGCCGGATCGATCACCAGCACCTGGCCCTCGTCGGCCAGAAGCACCTCGTCGAGGCCGTCCAGGTCCAGGTCCAGCAGCGTCGCGCCGGCCGTGCTGCGCGCCGCGCCCCCGGGCCCGGTCGCGATGCCCGGTCGGCCCGACGACCGCGCCGTCCCGTCGGCCAGGTCCTCGGCCGCGATCAGCTCGGCGAGGGTGGCCATCCGCAGGTGGACCAGGTAGATGCCGCCGAAGAGGCCGTGCCAGTAGCAGTCGTTGGACTGGCCGCGGTAGAGATGCTCCGTCGCCCGCTCCCGGGTGGAGCCGGCCGGCATGGCCGCCACCTTGGCCGAGACGCGGAGCATCTGCTTGTGGAGCTCGTTGACCTCCCGGTAGCGCGCCTGGAAGTTGCGCCACATGGCGCCCTGCAGGAAGCGCGCCGCCGGTTCGTCGCGGGCGCGGGCCGCGTCGAGCAGGACGTGGAAGCGGGGCGCCTCCTCCGCCGGCAGGGCCCATTCGGTCATCTCCACGTACGACATCGCGGGAATGTAGATGCGGCCCCGCGGGGCGTGTCCGGCCAGCCAGCCGGAGGGCGTCTCCGTGGTCAGCCAGTCGGCGTTCGCCTCGAGTGCCTCGAAGCAGCGGTCGATCCAGCGGCCGCTGCCCCAGCAGTGCTCCCAGGTGCCGGGCCAGGCGCCGAACTTCTCGCCGTCGTCACCCATGATCCCCAGCCGCTCGCCGCCGGGCGTGGCCTGCCGCCGGAGGTGCTCGACCAGCTCGTCCACCTCGCCGAAGGGGACCAGGTAGCGCAGCCGCTGCTCGGTCCCGAAGATCGTCAGCCGGTGGCCCTGGTCGTCCGTGGTGTAGGCACCCCACATCGCGTCCTCCGCGACGCGGGCCGCGCGCAGGTGGCTGTCGTCCAGGACCGTCCAGCGGTAGCCGGCCCGGGCGAGGTCGGCCGGCAGCGAGGGCTCCCAGACGCGCTCCGCCAGCCAGGCCCCCAGCGGGCGGACACCGAACCGGCGCTCCAGCTCATCGGCCATCAGGCCGAGCTGGCCGAGGCGGTCCGCCTCCGGCAGGCTGACCAGGACGGGCTCGTCGTAGGCGCCGCCCAGGATCTCCACCTGGCCGCGGTCGACCAGCCCGGCGATCCTGGTCAGGATCTCCGGATGGCCGGCCCTCAGCCAGTCGAGGAGGGGACCGCTGTAGTGCAGCGCCAGGCGGATCCCGGGGTGGCGCTCCAGGGCGCCGATCAGCGGCTCGTAGGCCGCCCGGAAGACGTCCTCGATGACCCAGCCGAAGTTGCCGACGGGCTGGTGGTTGTGGATGACGAGCGCCAGAGAGATGCGGCCGGGCATCTGCTCAGCCGGCCTCGGTCACGCTCCGCCGCGGCGCCCGCGCGGCCACGGGCGCGCCGGCCGCCGGCAGGTAGAGCCGCTCCACGTACTCGTGCAGCATCCGCGTCGTCGAGAAGCGCCAGAGGGTGGAGCCGATGGACTGCTGCATCTCGCGGGTCCAGCCGAGCGGCACCCCGTCCTGGTCACGATCGTAGTAGAGCGGCACGACCTCCTGCTCCAGGAGGCGGTAGAGCTCCTGCGCGTCGGCCCAGTCCTGGGCGCCCTCGTCGGGGTTCGTCTCGCGGCCCCCGATCGCCCAGCCGTTCTCGCCGGTCCAGCCCTCGTCCCACCAGCCGTCGAGGACCGAGAGGTTGACGACGCCATTCTTGGCCGCCTTCATGCCGCTCGTCCCCGATGCCTCGAGCGGACGCCGGGGGTTGTTGAGCCAGATGTCGACCCCCTGGACCAGGAAGCGGGCGATCCGCATGTCGTAGTCCTCGAGGATGAAGACGCGGCCCCGGAGCTGCGGGGAGCGGGAGCGGGTGAAGATCTCCTGGATCACCTGCTGGCCGGGCCGGTCGGCCGGATGAGCCTTGCCGGCGAAGATGATCTGGACCGGCCGCTCGCGGTCCCAGAGCAGCCTGGCCAGGCGGTCCATGTCGGTGAAGAGGAGGCTGGCCCGCTTGTAGGTCGCGAAGCGGCGGGCGAAGCCGATCGTCAGCGTCCCCGTGTCCAGGAGCGTCTCCAGCTCCTCCAGGACGGAGGGAGCCTCGCCGTGGCGGGCGAACTGGTTGCGGAGCTGGGCGCGAGCGAAGATGGCCAGCTCGAGCTTCTGGCGCTGGTGGGCCTCCCAGAGCTCGGCCAGCGGGATCCGCTGGACCCGCTCCCAGAAGCGCCCCCGGGCCGCGGCGGGGTCCAGGTTGTCCAGGTCGGCGTCCAGGTACCGCTCGTACAGGTCGCGGATCGACTGGCCCGTCCAGGTCGGCGTGTGGACCCCGTTGGTGATAGGGATGATCGGGTGGCCGCCCAGGCCGTGCCAGGTGGCGTTGGCGGTCTCGGCGTGGAGGTGGCTCACGGCGTTCGCGCCGTTGGTCAGCCGCAGCGAGAGGGCCGTCATGTCGAACTGCGAGGCGTCCCCGTCGATTCCGCGCGCCAGCTCCAGCACGCGCTCCATCGGGACGCCGCCGGTGCCGGGCCGGCCGTCGCCCTCGCAGAGCGGCCCGGCCACTCGCCGCACCAGGTCCGCGTCGAAGCGCTCGTTACCCGCCGAGACCGGGGTGTGGATGGTGAAGACGCTGTCGCTGCGGGTGCGGGCCAGGGCGTCGTCCAGGCTCACGCCCTGGCCGGCGAACTCGCGGGAACGCTCGACCAGGAGGAAGGCGGAGTGGCCCTCGTTCAGGTGCCAGACCGCCGGCCGGAGGCCGAGGGCGCGGAGCGCACGGACGCCGCCGACTCCCAGGACCAGCTCCTGGTGAAAGCGCATCTCCCGGCCCCGGACGTAGAGGATGTGGGTGATCGGCCGGTCGGCCTCGTCGTTCTCGGCGATGTCCGTGTCGAGCAGGAGGACCGGGACGCGCCCCACCTGGACGCACCAGACGGCGCAGGCGAGCGTCCGGCCCGGCAGCTCCACCGGGACGGTGAGGGGCTCGCCCTCGGCGCTCAGGACCCGGCGGATCGGGAGCTGGGAGAGGTCGTAGTCCGGGAAGGCGTGCTCCTGGTGGCCGTCGGCGTCGATCGTCTGGCGGAAATAGCCACGGCGATAGAGCAGCCCGACGGCGACCAGCGGGATGGCCATGTCGCTGGCGGCCTTCATGTGGTCGCCGGCCAGGATGCCCAGGCCTCCGGAGTAGATGCCCACCGACTCGTGGAAGCCGTACTCGGCGCAGAAGTAGGCGACCGGGCCGCGGAGCTGCCCGCCATGGCTTCGGTTGAACCAGTGGTTCGAGCCGTTGGCCATGTAATGGTCGAACTCGGCCAGGATGCCCTGGTACTCGGCGAGGAAGGCGGGGCTCTCCAGCAGCTCGACCCAGCCGGTGGCCTGCATCAGGACATGGACGGGGTTGCGATAGCGTGACCAGGCGACGCCGTCGATCCGACTGAAGAGCACCCGTGCCCGCGGGTGCCAGGTCCACCAGAGGTTGTAGGCGAGGCGGCGCAGTCCCTCCAGCTGCGGTGGCAGACGAAACGGGGCACCGGGCAGGGTGGGGACCTGGACGACTGGCTCCATCTAACGGCGCATGATAGCCGACGGCTTCCCGGCTGAACCGATTTAGCCCGCCGCCGGGGCCGCCGGGGCGGCCGCGGCCGCTACGATGGCGGGGTGCGCGTCGCCGTGATCTCGTCCGAGTGCGAGCCGTGGGCCAAGACCGGCGGGCTGGCCGACGTGGTCGACGCGCTGGCCCGAAGCCTCGGCCGCATTGCCGGCGGCCCGGAACGGCCGGTCGACGTCTTCCTGCCGCGCTACCGCGGCGTGGCCCTCCCGGAGACCGCGCCCACGCGCCGCCTCCGCGTGCCCGACCCGCGAGCCGCCGACGGCACCACCGAGGTGGCTCTCCACGACGTGCCGGCGGACGGCTATCGCATCCGTCTCGTCGACCACCCGGCCGCCTTCGATCGCGACGGCTTTTACGGGGACGTCGCCGGGGACTACCCGGACAACCCCTGGCGCTTCGGACTCTTCTGCCGGGCCGTCCTGGAGGCGCTGCGGACCGACGAGCGACCGACGGACCTGCTCAGCCTCCACGACTGGGAGGCCTGTCCGGCAGCCGTCCTGCGGGACGTGGCCTACGCTGACGAGCCGCGCATCGGCCGGATCGCGGTCACCCTGACCGTCCACAACTTCGCCTACCACGGCTGGATGCCGCGCGACCGTCTGGCCCAGTTCCTCTTCCCGTCCGAGCGCGCCCGGGCCGGGCCCGCCGCGGCCGATGGGCTGGACCTGCTGCGCGCCGGCATCGAGCGCGCGGAGCTCGTCAACACGGTCAGTCGGGGCCACGCCCGGGAAGTGCTGACGGCGGAGTTCGGGATGGGCCTGGACGAGCTGCTGCGGGGCCGTGGGGACCGCTTCCTCGGGATCCGCAACGGCCTGGACATGGCGGTCTGGAACCCGGCCGCCGACGCGGCCCTGGCGGCGCCCTATTCGGCGGCCGACCCGGCCGGCAAGGCGACCTGCCGGCGGGGGCTGCTCGGCGAGCTCGGCCTCGACGCGGACGACCCGGGGCCGGTCCTGGCGATGATCGGCCGGCTCGACCCCCAGAAAGGCTTCGACCTGCTGGCCGGGGCAGCCGGGCGGCTGCTCGACGCCGGGGCCCGGCTGATCGTCCTCGGCAGCGGCGACGCCGGCCTGGTCGCGGATCTCCGGGAGCTGGCTGGGTCGCGGCCGACCGAGCTGGTCCTGCTGGAGCGCTTCGACCGGGCCCTGGCCCGCCGGATCTACGCCGGGGCCGACCTCTTCCTGATGCCCTCCCGCTTCGAGCCGTGCGGCCAGGGCCAGATGATCGCCCTGCGCTACGGGACGCCGCCGGTGGTGCGACGGACCGGCGGCCTGGGCGACACGGTCGTCGACGCGGACGAGCACCCTGCGAACGGGACTGGGTTCGTCTTCGACGATGCGACGCCCGGGGCGCTGCTGGTGGCCTGTTCGCGGGCGATCCAGCGCTTCCGGTCGGAGCCTCCGGGGTGGGCAGCCCTCGTGGAGCGCGGAATGTCGCTCGACTGGGCGTGGGAGGCCGGCCCGGCCCCCGAGTACGCGAGGGTCTTCGAGCGCGCCGCCGCGCTCCGCCGAGCCGGCTGACCGCACGGCCGTTAGAGGCGACGGAGCCCGCGGATGAAATCCTCGTCCTCGCCGTGGCGCAGTTCGTCGTACAGGACCCGGAAGCGGCGCCACAGCCGGTCGGCGAAGGCCTGCTGTTCTTCCGGGGACGCGGACCGGAGGAGGAGATCGTGGCGGATGATCGCGGTGACATAGGCGAGGGCCACCTGACGGTGCTCCTCGGAGAGGGCGCGGTGCGTGCGCTTCCAGTCGCGCAGCTCCACGCAGACGGTGACGACGGGGACCGGCCCGTCGAGCACCGGGTCGGGCCGCAGCCGGCCGGCCGGGGGGCGCTGGCGATGGCCGACCGCGTCCGGCCGCTGGCCCGTCGGGGGACGTCCGCCCGGCGGCGACGTGCGCCTCCGGACCCGCGGCCGCGCCTGCCGAGCGTCCATGCCGCGAGGATGCGCGCAGCGGCGCGTCAGGTGCGCCGCACGCGGCGCCGGCCGGGTCACAGGAGCGTGAAAGACGTGCCGGTCGCGCGAACCGGCGGGGCGGTCGGAGTCTCAGGAGGGCCGGCCCAGCTCGACCTCGACCGGCTCCAGCGGCTGGTCGGTGGCCAGCCGGGCGAAGAGGTTGCCCCGCTCGCGGTAGTGGGCGACCAGCCGCCGGTACTCGCCCTCCACCCAGCCGTAGTCGGGGTGACGGGCCGTCCACGGCCGGAGGAAGACGACGGCCCGAAGCCCGACCTGCATCACCTCCTTGAGGCAGTTGAAGCAGGGCTGGACGGTCGTGTAGAGCGTCCCGCCCTCCGCCGCCACACCGAACCGGGCGGCGGTGGCCAGGGCGTTCTGCTCCGCGTGGACGCAGAGACAGATGTCGTAGAGGCGGCCGGTCAGGTCGGCGTTCGGCTCGTCGTAGCGCAGCGCGCAGCGGTGGCAGCCTCGCTCGGCCGGGGTGCAGTTCGGGAAGCCGGACGGGGTGCCGTTGTAACCGGTGCCGAGCACCCGGTCGCCCCGGACCACGGCCGCCCCGACCCGGCTGCCGAGGCACCTGGCGCCGGTCTCCACCACCAGGGCCAGGCGCATGTAGAAGTCGTGCTTGCGCCAGGTCGGCGCGCCGCCCTCGATCAGCTCCATCGCGGCCTCCTCTCGCGCGGCCGCCGGCCCGCCGCGGCGACTGCGGGCCAGCCTACCGCGCCTCGCCGGGCCGCGCCGCCCTTGCGGCCGTTGCGGTCGGAGCGCCCGCCCGGTAGCCGAGCAGCTGGGGAAAACGCCACGCGACCCAGGCCGCCCCGGCGATGCAGAGAAGGCCGCCGCTGACGACGGAGAAGGTGGCGCTCGTGGCCGCCGCGACGAGGGTGGCCTCGACGTCCCCGAGCCGCGGCCCGCCGCTCACGACCAGCACGTGCATGGCCGAGACACGGCCGCGGAGAGCGTCCGGTACGCTGAGCTGGACGATCGTCCCGCGGAAGACGGCGCTGAAGACGTCGGCCGCGCCCGCCACCGCCAGGAAGACCAGGCCGAGGGCCAGCCAGGACGTGACCAGCCCGAACAGGCAGATGGCCACGCCCCATGCCAGCACCGCGATCACGACGGCGCGCCCGCTCGCCCGCACGCGACCGGCCCAGCCGGAGACGAGCACGCCGACCAGCGCTCCGGCGGCCGGCGCAGAGGTGAGGAGCCCGAGGCCCGCGGGGCCGGCGTGGAAGACGTCCGTGGCCAGGATCGGGAAGAGGGCCACCGGAAGGCCGAAGATCATCGCGTCGAGGTCGATGACGAAGGTGGCCAGGATGATGGGCACCTGCCGGGTGAAAGCGAACCCTTCGGCGATGGCGGCCAGGGTCGGCCGCGCGGCTCCTGCGAGCGCCGGGATCGGCCGGAGGCGAGCCAGGACGGCGAGCCCGGCCGTCAGGCCGACGGCGACCACGATGTACGCGGGGCGCAGCCCGACCGCCGCGATCAGCACGCCGCCCAGGGTCGGGCCGCAGACGCTTGCCGCCTGCATGGCAGTCTGCTCCAGGGCGGCCGCCTTCGCCATCCGCTCGCGAGCGACGGTGCGGTAGAGCGCCGATTTCCGCGCCGGCGCGTCGATCGCGGCGACGACGGCCCCGGCGAGCGCGACCAGGTAGATGGCCGGCAGCGAGGGCGCCGGGACCGCGGTCATGGCCAGGCCCGCCGCGGTCACGGCCAGGCCCGCCTGCGTGGCGATCATCAGGCGTCGCTGGTCCACGGCGTCCGCGAGGGCCCCGGCGCCCAGCGAGAGGACCACCAGGGGAACCAGGTTGACGAGCGCCAGCAGGCTCAGCGAGAGCGGGGAGTGGGTGGCCTCCCAGAGCTGGAACGGGAGCGCCACCAGGACGACCTGGCGGCCCAGGCTGGCGACCAGCTGGGCCGACCAGACCACCGGAACTCCGGGTCGCGGCGCAGCGGCTCGGGGTCGATCAGGAGGGCCCGCAGCCCCGGTCGGCGCAGCATATGCCGTTCATCGTACGCGGCCCCGGCCGCCCGGCCGCCCGGCCGCCCGGGCCGAGCCGCGCCCGGCCGAAGGGCGTGGCCCGCCCTATCCGGTCGAAGGGCGCCGGAAGGAGCCATCCGGCACTCGGGAGTCCGCAGCCCCGCGGCCAGACTCACCGGCGGCAGCCTGCATCCCGTCGACCGCGGGCAGCCGGCGCCCGATCGCCCGCCCAGCCCCGGTCCGGGAGGAAGGAACCAGACTCGCATGACCGCGCCAGCCGCGGCGCCGCCCGGCCTGCCCGAGTCGGCGGCCGGGACGCCGCTCACCTGCCGCATCGACTTCGACGTTCGCTACCCGGAGGACGGCTGCCTGAAGCGCGAGCGGATCCGGGTCGTTGTCGACGCGGCCGACCGCGAGACGGCCGTCGCCCTGGGGAGGGCGCTGGCCGCGGCCGAGGCATGCGGCGGCCGGGAGATCCCCCGTCTCCAGCTCGACGTGGAGCTGGCCGTGATCTCCTGTCGCGCGGCGCGCTGAAGGGCCCGGCGAGCCGCAGCGGTCAGGTCCGCAACAGCCGCGGGGACCGGGAAGATGGCGGCCCTCCGGCCCCCGCGTTGCGCTCGGGGGCCAGATTGCCTACGCTCCGTCGCATGGCCCGACCCATGGCTGTCCGTACGGCCGGACCGCAGCGCGCCCTCCGCCGCGGGCGTTCCCGATGAGCCATCGCCAGCCGCCACCGGAGGGCCGGTGCCGGGCGGTCGTGGAGAACGTGGCGCCCAGCGTCGACGGCGGCCGCTTCCCCGTCAAGCGAATCGTCGGCGACCGCGTGGTCGTCGAGGCCGATGCCTTCGCCGACGGCCACGATGTGGTGCTGGCCACCCTGCTCCACCGGCCGCCGGGGGCCGCCGCCTGGGCCGAGGTGCCGATGGCCGCCCTCGACAACGACCGCTGGCGGGCCGAGTTCCCGGTCGACCGGCTCGGACGCCACCGCTACACCGTCACGGCCTGGGTGGACCGCTTCGCCACTTGGCGGCACGACCTCCGCAGCCGCGTCGACGCCGGCCAGGACGTGGCCGCGGAGCTCCCGATCGGCGCCGCGCTCGTCCACGCCGCCGCCGAGCGCGCCGGGGCCGACCGGGTCCGCCTGGCCGGGCTGGCTGCCCAGATCGCCGGCGAGGCCGCCTCCGCCGACCGCGCGGGCGTGGCCCTCGGCGACGAGCTGGCCGCGCTGATGGCGCGGCACCCGGACCGCAGCCTCGCCACCACCCATGACCCGGAGCTGGAGGTGGTCGTGGACCCGCCGCGGGCGCGCTTCTCCGCCTGGTACGAGCTCTTCCCGCGCTCGGCGGCGCCGGAGCCGGGTCGTCACGGGACGCTGCGCGACGTCGTCGCCCGCCTGCCGTACGTGGCCGGGATGGGCTTCGACGTCCTCTACCTGCCGCCGATCCACCCGGTCGGGCGGACCGCCCGCAAGGGCGCCAACGCCGTCACCGCGGCCGGGCGGGACGATCCGGGTGTGCCCTGGGCGATCGGCGGTCCGGAGGGTGGCCACACCGCGATCCACCCGGAGCTCGGGACCCTCGAGGACTTCCGGGCGCTGGTCGCCGAGGCCGACCGCCGGGGGATCGCGATCGCCCTCGACCTCGCCTTCCAGGCCTCGCCCGACCATCCGCTCGTCCGCGAGCACCCGGCGTGGTTCCGCCACCGGCCGGACGGCACGGTCCAGTTCGCCGAGAACCCGCCCAAGCGCTACGAGGACATCTACCCCTTCGACTTCGAGTCGGCGGACTGGCGGGGGCTGTGGGCGGCCATGGCCGACATCGCCCGTTTCTGGATCGGCCAGGGCGTCCGCATCTTCCGGGTGGACAACCCCCACACGAAGCCATTTCCCTTCTGGGCCTGGTTCATCGACGAGATCAAGCGCGAGGCGCCGGACGTTCTCTTCCTGGCCGAAGCCTTCACCCGGCCGAAGGTGATGTATCGCCTGGCCAAGGAGGGGTTTTCCCAGTCGTACACCTACTTCACCTGGCGGACGACGAAGCAGGAGCTGACCGACTACTTCACCGAGCTGACGACGTCGAATCTGCGCGAGTTCTTCCGGCCGAACCTCTGGACCAACACCCCCGACATCCTGCCCGAGCACCTCCAGGTCGGCGGGCGGCCGGCGTTCGAGCTGCGCCTGGTCCTGGCGGCGACGCTGGCCGCCAGCTACGGCATCTACGGGCCCGCCTTCGAACTGGGCGAGCACCGGCCGCGCGAGGCCGGCAGCGAGGAGTACCTTGACTCGGAGAAGTACCAGCTGCGGCACTGGGACCTGGAGCGGCCCGACAGCCTGGCTCCCCTCATCACCCGCGTGAACCGGGCCCGGCGGGAGCATCCGGCGCTCCAGTCGAACGAAGGGCTGGCCTTCCACGGCGCCGACGACGAGCAGGTGATCGCCTACAGCAAGCGGAACGCCGACCGCTCGGACATCATCCTGACGGTCGCCAACCTGGACCCCCACGCGCCCCATGCGGCGACGGTGGAACTCCCCCTCGAGACGCTGGGCCTGCCGATCGACCGCCCCTTCGAGGCGGTCGATCTCCTGGACGGCACGGTCCGGCTCTGGCAGGGGTCGCGCAATCGGGTCGCGCTCGATCCGGCGGACCACCCGGCCGCGATCCTCCACCTGCGGCCCGGCCTCCGCTCGGAGCACGACTTCGAGTACTACCTGTGACGGCCACCTCCTCCGACCGCCCACCCTCCACGGCACGGGCGGGCCGGCGGCGCCGCGACCGGGAACCGCTCGCCGGCGACCCGCTCTGGTACAAGGACGCGATCATCTACGAGGTCCACGTCCGGGCCTTCCGCGACAGCGACGGCGACGGGATGGGCGACTTCGCCGGCCTGACGGAGAAGCTGGACTACCTGCGGGACCTGGGCGTCACCGCGATCTGGGTCCTGCCCTTCTACCCGTCGCCCCTCCGCGACGACGGCTACGACGTCGCCGACCTGACTGGCGTCAACCCCGACTACGGCACGCTGCGCGACGTCCGGACCTTCATCCGCGAGGCCCACCGGCGCGGGCTGAGGGTGATCACCGAGCTGATCTGCAACCACACCTCGGACCAGCACCCCTGGTTCCAGCGGGCGCGCCGGGCGAAGGCCGGCAGCCCCTGGCGCGACTTCTACGTCTGGAGCGACAGCCCGGCGCGATACCCCGAGGCCCGCATCATCTTCAAGGACTTCGAGACGTCGAACTGGACCTGGGATCCGGTGGCCGGCGCCTACTACTGGCATCGCTTCTACGCCCACCAGCCCGACCTGAACTTCGACAGCCCGCTCGTCCGGGCGGCGATCTTCCGGGTGCTGGACTTCTGGCTGGGGATGGGTGTCGACGGGCTCCGCCTGGACGCGATTCCGTACCTGTACGAGCGCGAAGGGACCAACTGCGAGAACCTGCCCGAGACGCATGCCTTCCTGAGGGAGCTGCGCCGGCGGATCGATGCCCGTTTCGCCGACCGGATGCTGCTGGCGGAGGCGAACCAATGGCCGGAGGACGCCGTCGCCTACTTCGGGGTGGGCGACGAGTGCCAGATGGCATTCCACTTCCCGCTGATGCCGCGGCTCTTCATGGCCATCCGCATGGAGGATCGCTTCCCGATCCTGGACATCCTGGCCCAGACGCCGCCCATCCCGGCCACGGCCCAGTGGGCGCTCTTCCTGCGCAACCACGACGAGCTGACCCTCGAGATGGTGACCGACGAGGAGCGCGACTACATGTACCGGGCCTACGCCAGCGATCCGCAGGCCCGGATCAACCTGGGGATCCGCCGGCGCCTGGGACCGCTGCTCGGGAACGACCGCCGCCGGGTCGAACTGATGAACGCACTCCTCTTCTCGCTGCCGGGGACGCCGGTGCTCTACTACGGCGACGAGATCGGGATGGGCGACAACGTTTTCCTGGGCGACCGGGATTCGGTCCGCGCGCCGATGCAGTGGAGCGGTGACCGCAATGCCGGGTTCTCGGCGGCTAACCGCCAGCGCCTCTACCTGCCGGTCATCGTCGACCCCGAGTACCACTACGAGGCGGTCAACGTCGAGACGCAGCAGGGCAACCCCCACTCGCTGCTCTGGTGGATGAAGCGGCTGATCGCCCTGCGCAAGCGCTACCCGGCCTTCGGCCGCGGCACCATCGAGTTCCTCCACCCGGAGAACCGGCGGGTGGTCGCCTACCTCCGGGAGTACGACGGCCAGACGATCCTGGTGGTGGCCAACCTGTCGCGCTTCGTCCAGCACGTCGAGCTGGACCTGTCGGCCCACGCCGGCCGCCTGCCGGTGGAGCTCTTCGGCCGGGTCGAGTTCCCGCCGGTCGGTCCGGAGCCCTACTTCCTCAGCCTCGGGCCGCACGGCTTCCTCTGGTTCGCGCTGGAGAGACCGGCCGGGTCCCGGCCGGCCACGCCGCCGCGACCGGCGGAGCTGCCGCTCCTTCCGTTCGCCGGCCAGCTCGATGCGCTGACCGGCGGCCGGGCGGCCCCGGCCTTCACGGAGCTGCTGGCGCGCTGGGTGGAGGAGCGGCGCTGGTTCCGCGGCAAGGCCCGGCGCGTCCGCTCGGCCGCCATCCGCGACACGATCCCCGGCTGGCTGCCCGGTGGGGCGGCGCTGATCGTCCTGCTCGACGTGCAGTTCTCCGAGGGCGAGCCGGAGACGTACGTCGTCCCGGTGGCGGCGCTGCCCGCCGTCGCGGCCGACGCGGTCGTCGCGCAGGCGCCGCGCGCCGCGATCGCGCGGATCGAGGGTGCCGCGGCCGGGGACCAGGGTCGGCTCCTCCTCGACGCGACGGCCGTGCCGGACTTCTGTGCCAGCCTGCTCGACGCGGTCGGCGGCCGCCGACGCCGGCACGGCGCCCGGGGCGTCGTCACGGCGACGCCCACCGGCGCGTTCAGGTCGCTCCGCGGTCCGGGAGGCGAGGCGCTCGAGCCGACCCCCTCGCGGGCCGAGCAGAGCAACAGCTCGGTCGTCTTCGGCGAGCGGCTGATGCTGAAGCTCTACCGCCGCCTGGAACCCGGTATCAACCCGGACGTGGAGGTCGGCCGCTTCCTCGCCGAACGGGGCTTCGCCCACGTGCCGACCGTCGCCGGCTCGATCGAGTACCGCGACCGCGCCGGCCAGCCCGCCTCCCTGGCCCTGCTCCAGGCGTACGTGCCCAACGAGGGCGACGTCTGGGAGCTGACGCTCGACGCGCTCGGGGAGTACTTCGAGCGGAGCGCCGCCGAACCCGAACCGCCGGAGCCGGCGCCGGTCGCGTCCGCCGCCCTGCTGGCCCGGGCCGCGGCGGAGATCCCCCAGGCGGTCCGCCGGAGCATCGGGACCTACCTGGAGACGGCGGACCTGCTCGGCCGGCGGACCGGGGAGCTGCACCGCGCCCTTGCGTCCGACGGCGACGACCCGGCGTTCGTGCCGGAGCCGTTCAGCGCGCTCGACCGGCGGGCCCTCTACCAGTCGGTCCACGCCACGGTCCGCGAGAGCGTCCGGACCCTGGAGCAGGTGGCGCGGTCGCTCCCCGAGGCCGCCCGCGACGAGGCGCGGGCGATGCTCGAGCAGGTGGGCGACGCCGATCGCCTCCTCCGGCCACTCCTGGAGCGCCGGATCGGCGGCCAGCGGATCCGCTGTCACGGCGACTACCACCTGGGCCAGCTGCTGCACACCGGCCGTGACGTCGTGATCCTCGACTTCGAGGGCGAGCCGAGCCGGCCGCTGAGCCAGCGCCGCCTCAAGCGGCTTGCGCTGACCGACGTCGCGAGCATGCTTCGCTCGTTCCACTATGCGGCCAGCGGGTCGCTCATCCGCACCAGGAGCTCGGGCTCCGTCCGACCGCAGGACGCCGAGCTCCTCGACAGCTGGGCGCAGCACTGGTACGGCTGGGTCGCGGCCGCCTTCCTGCGGGGTTACCGTGCCTCCGTCGCCGGCGCCGCCTTCCTGCCCCAGGACGAGGCAGACTGGGCGATCCTGCTCGACGCGCTCCTCCTCCAGAAGGCCTTCTACGAGCTCGGTTACGAGCTGAACAACCGGCCCGACTGGGTGACGATCCCGCTCCAGGGGATCGTCTCGCTCCTCCACGCGTAGCGGCGCGTCGCTCCGGGACCGCCGTTCCCCCGCGCCGGGGCGGGGGAACGCGAAGTCTGCCAAGATCGACCGGTGGAGGCGCAGGTGGGACGCACGATGCTGCCGCCGCGCTTCGCGCGGTTGCCGGCGTGACGCGGCGGGCGTTCCTGCTTTTCGGCCTGATGTCCCTGATCTGGGGCATCCCGTACTTCTTCATCCGCGTGGCGGTCGCCGAGATCACGCCGGCCACGCTGGTCTTCTGCCGGACCGGCATCGCAGCGCTGATCCTGCTTCCGATCGCGGTCCTGCGCACTGACCTTCGGAGCGTCCTGCGGCGCTGGCGCTGGGTCGTCGCCTTCGCCGCGATCGAGATCGGCATTCCCTGGGTGCTCCTGGGCTCGGCCGAGCAGCGCGTGACGAGCTCACTCGCCGGTCTCCTGGTGGCGGGCGTCCCGCTCGCCGGCACCGTCATCGCCGCCGCCACCGGAGGTCGCGACCGGGTTGGTCGAGACGGCCTGCTCGGCCTGCTGGTGGGGCTGGCCGGGGTGGCGGCCATCGTCGGGGTGGATCTCGACGCGTCCAACGCAACTGCCCTGGTCGAGATCGCCCTGGTCGTGGTCGGCTATGCCGCCGGGCCGGCCATCCTGGCGCGCCGCCTCGGCGGCCTCTCCTCGGTGGGCGTGATGGCGGTCTCGCTCTCGCTCTGTGCCCTGGTCTACGCGCCGATCGCCGCCGTCCAGCGCCCTGCCGCCATGCCCGGCGCGGACGTGCTGGCTGCCGTCGCGATCCTGGGGGTCGTCTGCACCGCGGTCGCGTTCCTGCTCTTCTCGGCGCTCATCGACGCGATCGGGCCGATCCGGGCCACCGTCATCACCTACGTCAACCCGGCCGTGGCCGCCCTGCTCGGTGTCGTGGCCCTGAGCGAATCGTTCACGATCGCGATGGGCGCGGGCCTCGGGCTCGTGATCCTCGGCTCGGTGCTCGCCACCAGGTCCGCGCACCCCGCGACCGCGCCGATGACAGCCGGAGACGGTCGGCCGGAAATCGCCGTGGACGAGTCGCCCGCCTGACGCCGCCGCCCCGCATGCCGCCGCCGGCCGCTCCCGGCTGTGAGGCGCCGCCCCGCTCCCGGTGGCCGGCCCTCCTCCAGCCCTGGCACCGGCCGGGACGCCTCTGCGCGCATGCACAACTCCACACTCCGCTCAGCCACGTCTGGAGGACGCAGCCCTTTCCGCCCTCGCCCCGCCCGTGATCCGGGCAATCCCGATCGACCGGGAGCGCTCCGGCGGCCTGTTCCGCTGGAACCTGGTCCTTGGTGCACTTCACTTCGTCCAGTTCGGAGCCATGCTGGCGCTCTCGTTCGCCCGCGATCCCCTGGTCAGCGCGCCGGTCGTGAGCAGCTACCTGGCGTGGGATCCCGGCACGCGGATGCTCTTCGAGGCGCAGCGCGGCCTGTTCGACCTGCCGATCGGGCCCGCTGTGGCGGCCGTCCCGCTCGCAGGCGAGCGAGCGGGACGACGCTGCCGGCCCCGGGATGCTCCCTTCGCCGCGCGACGAGGTCCGGCTACCTCTGGGCGGCCCGCTGCCGGCGAGCCGGTGCCGGAGGCAACGCCGGAAGTCGAACAGGGAGTCGGCAGGGCCGTGGCAGCCCCCCGTCGGCCTGGGCCGCGGCCCTCGAACGGGCAGGCGTCGACCGGCGTCCATCGTCGCGCTACCATTCCCCGCGCACGGCACCTGGCTCGTGCCTCCCGGGCGGGAGTAGCTCAGTTGGCAGAGCGTCAGCCTTCCAAGCTGAATGTCGCGGGTTCGAGACCCGTCTCCCGCTCCAAATCCCCCACGCCCAGAAGATGGAGCGGTCCGGCGCGGCAAGGGGCGTTCAGCCACGCTGGCCGCAGGCCTGGTCTCACGAAGCTCCGGGGTCGCGGAAGACCGGACACTCAGCGCTGAGGCCCCCCTCGTGGCGCTCGGTGGCCGAGCGAGCTACCTCCCAGGGCCCCGAGGAGGCCGGCGCGGGCCGGCTGTCCGGACGGTCGCGTGACGGGTTCAGGCGCGCCGGCGCGAATCTCACGCCTGAAGTTGGGACAAACGACTCTGTGCGGCCCGGATGGCCGGGGCCACCGTAGCGCCAGTGCGAGGCAGGAGGGCGACCTGCACGAGGGGGATGAGCCATTGAGGTTGGCATCGGAGCCTACCCGGTGGCATGCCGGCGGATCGATGGGCCCCATTCCGGCGACCCCTCGGCGCTCCGCCACCGTTGCGAACCCCCTTCGTCATCCCGCCTGACAATCTCCGTTCGGCGGCCTGGCCTGGTGCCGGTCTCCTCGTGACCTCGCCGGTTGGCCGGAGACTGATCCGGAGGAGGTGCATGGTGACCACTGCCACTCGGTTCTCGCGCTCCCGGCGGGCGACCGTCGTGATCGGCGCGGCCGTGCTGTGCGTCGCAGTCGCTGGGGTCGCCCTGGGGGCGACCGGGCCCGCGATCCAGACGACGACGCCCCAGAAGGCATCGCAGATCACGAACGTCGACGTGCTGCGCCAGCAGATCCGCAACTACTACGGCGACCCGCTCGGCACAGGGACGTTCGCACCCGACAGCAACTACGCCCGGGAGGCCGAGTCCGTCGCGACCGCCGGTGAGCACTGGCTGGCGGCGCGCGCCCACGCTCAGGCGCCGTCGGGAATCAAGGCCATCGTCCTCGACGTCGACGACACCACCCTGGCCACCTGGAACTACGAGCTCGTCAGCAACTGGGCCTACAACCCCACGACCAACGCCACCTACGTGAATGGCGAGCTGTTCCCCGCGGTGCCCGGCATGGTGCAGATGGTGAATGACGCTGCCCGGATGGGGTACGCCATCATCTTCATCACGGGCCGACCCGCCTCGCAGGAGGCCGCCACGCTCGGCAACCTGACCGACTCGGACACGATCGGGCTCGACGCGGGCTATCCGGCGCCCACGACCCTCAACGACGGTGAGGACGGTCTCTTCACCAAGCCCACGGTCGCGAACTACCCCGATTACCTGCGGGCGGCGTGCGCCGGCGATCCGGGCGGCTCCTGCACAACCGACCACTACAAGGCGGCCACCCGGGCCCACATCGAGTCGCTGGGCTACGAGATCGTGGCCAACTTCGGCGACCAGTACAGCGACTTCAGCGGCGGGTACGAAGACAACACCTTCAAGCTCCCCAACCCGAACTACTTCCTGCCGTAGGGGCCGGCCCGAGGCGAAGTCTGGACAGCAGTCGGCACGCCCGCCGACAGAGACCTGTCAATTGACCCGGGCGGTTGGGCGGGCAGCTGTCAGAGGCTCGCCTTCACGCTCGTCGACGGGACGAGCCACGACGCGCTCTTCGAGTTCACCAAGTGGGCCGGGCGGACCCTGGGTCCGGGTTTCCCGCCTGCCCGGAGGGCCCAGCCGCGGGGCGCCGTGGACGGGGGGGAGGCGAGCGGCTGCCGGCGCGGCGCCGAACGTGATCCGGCGGGCCCGTCGGGCGCCCGAGAGGGAGCCGGCGGCCCGCCGGTGACGTGATCGGGGAGCTCAGGCGGGCGACTTGCTCGTCTGCCACTCCTGGTACGAGCCCCAGGCCATCAACCCCGCCCCGACCCAGTCGACGAACAGGACGAGCAGGACGCTCGTCCCGCCGTACGAGGCGAGGATGCCGAGGTAGGGGAGCAGCTGGAGGAGCTGGAGGAGCGCGATCACGCCGACGACCGCGCTGATCCCAAGCAGGATCGTGGCGTAGGGCGCCGGCAGCGTGACGTTCGTGCTGGGGGTGTAGTGGATGTAGACGATCGCCAGCAGGGCGATCGCGCCGAGCAGTCCAACCCCGCCGAGGCCCATGAGCCCGTAGAGCCCGCCGCCCAGAACGAGCCCGAGGAGCCACGAGAGGACGATGAGGCCCGCGCCGATGACGGCGAGCCGCTCGCGCCGGTTGACCTTGGACCAGACCTCCTGGATCAAGTCGGGACGCCTCCTCTCTCGCCGGTGTCGGACCGGCCTCCGTCCCTCCGGCCTCGTCGTACGGCCGCCGCGGGCCGGCGACGGGCCGCGAGATTGCGGCAGCCTACACACTCGGGCGTCCGGATACCAGTGGTTGATCCGGGCGGCGGGGCCTGCTGGCACCGCCGGCCGGGCGCGGGCAGGCGATCCCGGACCCTCCTGTGGGGAAGAGGGCCGCCGGCTGGCTGCCGTGTCCCGCGTCAGCGACGGAACCGTTCATTCCTGCGTACGCTGGGCGTGTGAATGGCTGCGCCGCAGGGCGCTGATCCCGTTGACCGTCGCGAGGAGCCTGCCATGTCGAAGACCCGCCGCCTGACGACCGCCCAAGCGCTGGTCGATTTCCTGGCCGTCCAGCAGGTCGAGCGCGACGGCGTCCAGGGGCCGTTCTTCGCCGGCGTCCTGGGCATCTTCGGCCACGGCAACGTGGCCGGCCTGGGGCAGGCACTGGAGGAGGCGCGCGGCAGGCTGCCCTACCACCAGGCCCGCAACGAGCAGGCGATGGTCCATGCGGCCACCGCCTTCGCCCGTCAGAGTCGGCGCCTGCGGGCCTTCGCCTGCACCAGTTCGATCGGGCCGGGCGCCACCAACATGATCACGGGTGCGGCGACGGCGACCGTCAACCGGATCCCGGTCCTGCTCCTCCCCGGCGACATCTTCGCGACGCGGCGGCCGGCGCCGGTCCTCCAGCAGCTGGAGCGGCCGGACAGTCAGGACGTCTCGGTGAACGACTGCTTCAAGCCGGTCTCGCGCTACTGGGACCGCATCAACCGGCCCGAGCAGCTGGTGACGGCCCTGCCGGAGGTGATGCGGGTCCTCCTCTCCCCGGCCGACACGGGGGCGGTCACCCTGGCCCTGCCCCAGGACGTCCAGGCCGAGGCGTTCGAGTTCCCGGTCGAGCTGTTCGAGCCGCGCGTTCACCACGTCCAGCGGAACCGGCCGGATGCCGAGCTGGTCCGGCGGGCCGCGGAGCTGATCGCCGGGGCGCGCCGGCCGCTCATCGTGGCCGGCGGTGGCGTCTACTACAGCGACGCCGCGGCCGCGCTCGACGCCTTCGCCCGCCTGTCCGGCATCCCCGTGGTGGACACGCAGGCCGGGAAGGGCGCCCTTGCCTGGGACCACCCGAACTACGCTGGCCCGCTCGGGGCGACGGGTGGCCTGGCGGCCAATCGCCTCGCGCGCGAGGCCGACGTCGTGATCGTGGTCGGCTCGCGGCTCTCCGACTTCACCACCGCCTCCAAGACGGCCTTCCAGGACCCGGACGTGCGGTTCGTAGCCCTGAACGTGGCCGAGCTGGACGCCGCCAAGCACGCCGCGCTGCCGCTGCTGGGCGACGCGCGGGCTGCGCTCGCCGAGCTGGACGAGGCGCTGGCCGCTCGCGGCTACCGTGTGGCGCCGAGCTACGGGGAGCGGGTCGCCGCGCTGCGGACCGAGTGGAACGCCGAGGTGGACCGGGTCCTGGCCCTGCCGGGCCACGGCCTGCTCAGCCAGAACCAGGTGATCGGGATCGTCAACGGCTCGTTCCGGCCGGGCGACGTCATGGTCGGCGCGTCGGGCGGCCTTCCGGGCGACGTCCAGAAGCTCTGGCGGGCGGCCGGTCCCGGGACCTACCACCTCGAGTACGGCTACTCGTGCATGGGCTACGAGATCGCCGGCGGCCTCGGCGTCAAGCTGGCGGTCCCGGAGCACGAGGTGGTCGTCATGGTCGGCGACGGCTCGTACCTGATGCTGGCCAACGAGATCGCGACGGCCGTCCAGGAGGGGATCGCCTACACCGTCGTGGTCTGCGACAACCACGGCTTCGGCTGCATCGAATCGCTGGAGGGGAGCTGCGGCGGGCAGGCCGCCTTCAACGAGTTCCGCTACCGCGACCCGGCGACCGGTGAGTACACGGGGGACGTGCTGCCGCTCGACTTCGTCGCCAACGCCGCCTCGCTCGGGGCCCGGGCCGTCCGGGTCCACGGCGCGAACGAGCTCCGCACCGCGCTCGCCGAGGCGCGCACGGCCGAGCGGCCGACGGTCATCGTCGTCGAGGTCGACGGCAGCGTCGGGGTGCCGGACTACGATTCGTGGTGGGACGTCCCGGTCGCCGAAGTCTCGATCTCGCCGAGCGTGACCGAGGCGCGGGCGCGCTACGAGGAGCATCGGACGGCGGAGCGCTGGTTCGTCCGATGAGCCGCGCCACTGCCCAGCCCGCCGTGAGCTACGAACGGCGCTCGTTCTGGCGGGCGAGCCTGCCCCCCGCCCCGGACCGCCGCGGCCGCGAGCTGCCGGCACGGACCGACGTGGTCGTGATCGGCGGGGGATACACGGGCCTCTCGGCCGCCCTCCACCTGGCCCGGGCCGGGACGGCGGTCACGCTCCTCGAGGCGCACGCGATCGGCTGGGGCGCCAGCTCGCGCAACGGCGGGATGGTCCACGGCGGCCTCAGGTGGGGCCGGCGGGTTCTCGTCCGCCGTTATGGCCGCGACCTCGGCGAGCGGCTGCACGCCGCGTCGCTGGAGGCCTTCGACGTCTTCGAGGGGCTCGTCGCGGACGAGGCGATCGACTGCGACTACCGGCGGGACGGGCAGCTGGTGCTGGCCTGGTCGCGGCGCGACGCGGAGGGCTTCTCCGCCGAGGTGGCGAGCCTGGCCGAGGACGGGCTGGCCGCGCGCGTGGTCCGGGGAGCAGAGCTGCAGGCGGAGATCGGCACGGACGCCTACGAAGTCGGGCTCCTCGAGGAGCGGGCCGGGGGCGTCCATCCCGGCAAGCTGGTGGCGGGCCTGGCCGAGCGGGCATCCGCGGCCGGCGCCGACCTCCACGCGACGCTCCCGGCCACCCGGCTGGAGCGGCTCGGCGGGCGGATCCGGGTCGCGACGCCCCGTGGATCGGTCGAGGCTGACGAGGTGGTCCTGGCCACCAACGGCTACACCGGCGGCCTTCTGCCCTGGGTCCGCGCCCGGGTGATCCCGATCGGCAGCTACATCGTCGTGACGGAGCCACTGGAGCCGGCGGTCGCGGCCTCCATCAGCCCCCGCGGACGGACCTTCTTCGACACCAAGAACTTCCTCTACTACTGGCGCTTGACGCCCGACGGGCGGCTCCTCTTCGGTGGCCGCGCCTCGTTCGCCCCCACCAGCGTGGACCGGACGGCGCGGATCCTGGTCCGGGCGATGCGGCGGGTACACCCGCAGGTGCGGGACGCGCGCATCACCCACGCCTGGGGCGGCCGGGTCGGCTTCACCTTCGACCGGCTGCCCCACATCGGGCGCCGGGACGGCGTCACCTACGCCCTGGGCTACTGCGGCAGCGGGGTCTGCATGGCGACCTACTTCGGGAAGGTCGTGGGCGGCATGCTGACCCGCGGCCCCGGGCGGCCGGCGGAGCGCTCGCCGTTCGAGCAGATCCCGCACCCCGGGGCGCCGCTGCCCGCCCTCTACCGGGGCGATCCCTGGTTCCTGCCCGTGGCCGGCGAGCTCTTCCGGCTCCAGGATCGGCTCGCCCGGCGGCGCTGAGAAACCGGGCCGGCGCAGACGGGTCGGCCGGGGGTCGCGCGCTCAGCCCGGGTTCAGCCAGACCCTCGCTGCGTCGTTGTCCGGGTAGCCCGTCAGGCCGACAGCGACGGTCAGTTGGCCCGAGGCGGCCACGCCGTCCATCTCGCCGCCGGAGAAACTCGTTGCCTGCGGGGAGCGCCGCCAGTCGCGACCTCCCGAGGAGGACCAGGCGACCGCCGATCCGTTGCCCGCGTCCGACCGCCAGCCGACCGCCGCGAGCCCTCCGGGGCTGCCGGAGACCCCGAGCATGCGGATGGCGGCTCCGCCGTTCTCGAAGGCGGGCCCGTCCGGAACGGCCGCCCAGGTCGCCCCGTCCGGGGAGGTCCAGGCCAGCGCCCGATCGTCGGCCGCAGCGGCGCCGACGGCGACGAACCCGGGTCCGCCGGCCGCCACTGCCCGGACCACGCCGCCCGCCAGGGCCGGGTCGGCGACCCGGGTCCACGTTCGCCCGTCCGACGAGGTCCAGGCCAGGGAGGGAGCCTGCTCGGGACCGGCCGTGCCGACCGCCACCAGGCGGCCGCCGGACGCCGCCAGTCCGACGACCCGCGCCCCGGCGAAGGCGTCTCCGGCGACGATCCGCTGCCAGGTGAGACCGTCCGCGGAGAGCCAGACCGCGGCCGCCGTCCGTCCCGCCGCCGGATCGTCGGAGCGGCCGGCCGCCACGAAGCCGTCGCCGAAGGCGACCACGGCGACCATGGCCGTGGCGGCCGCGGGGCCGGCCAGCGCAGGGCCGGCCGGCGCGAGTGACCACGTCCGGCCGTCCGTGCTGGCCCAGGAGACCGCGCCGCTCCGGTCGCTGCCCACGACCACGATCCGTCCTTCGTCGGCCGCGACCGCGAACGCGGCGCTCCCCTCGACGGCCGGGAAGCCGGTCACCCGCGTCCAGCGCCGCGCGTCCGGGGAGGTCCAGACCGCGGCGTGGGGGCCGGGCTGCTCGTAGCCGACCGCGATGAAGCCGAAGACCGTGTGCGCCACCGCTAGCATCAGCGTCGCGGACGCCCCGTGGCAGGGTGAGCAGAACTGGCCAGGGGCCGTGGACGGGCCATTGACGAGGCTCGCGGGCTGTTCGACATCGGCAGTGATCCATCCGGGCGCCAGTGAGGCGGGCGCGGGCGTCCGGATCAGAGTTGGCGGTGCCGTCGCGCAGGCGGCGACCACCAGGACGGCGACGCTCAGCAGGACGACGACGCGGCCCAGGCCGGTGGGGCGCAGCCGTGGGCCGGTGGTGCGCAGCCGTGGGCCGCTGGTGCGCAGCCGTGAGCCGGCCGCCCACCGCCCCGTGCCGCGATCCCCGCCGGCGGGACGTCCGGCCTGCACTCCGTCACCTCCTTGTCTTGCGTCGCGGGTCCTCGCCTGCCGGCACGGGTCAGGCCGGCTCAGCCGGCGCCGGACGACCGTCCTCGGTCGAGCGCCACCCACTGGAGGGCGACGATCGACATCGCGTCCATGATCCGGCCGTCCCGGCACATCGCCAGGGCCTCCGGGAGCGGGACCCAGCGCACCTGGATCGCCTCGGTCCCGTCGGGCGAGGGCTCGCCCGGCGTCAGGTCACGGGCCACGAAGAGCGTAGCGCGCTCGTCGGTCACCGAGTCGGAGGTCCAGCAGCCGCCGAGCACCCGCCAGTCGGCGGCCCGATAGCCGGTCTCCTCGCGCAGCTCCCGCTGGACGGCCGCCAGCGGGTCCTCGCCTGGTGCGCCGCCTCCCTCGGGGATCTCCCAGGCGTACTCGTCCAGCGTGTAGCGATACTGGCCGACCAGCAGGACGCGGTCGTCCGCGTCCAGGGCCACGACGCCGGTGGCGTGGCCTTCGAAGTGGACCACGCCGTAGATGCCGGGCCGGCCGTCCGGCCGGATCACCTCGTCGTGCCAGACGGTGAGCCAGGGATTCGCATAGGCGACGCGACGGCTGAGCCGGCGCCAAGGGTTGCCTTGCACGCCCCCATCCTAGGAGGGACGCGTGGCCGGTGTCCTCCAGGTCTCTTCGGTCCACAGTCGGCGCCGGGCGCGGAGGAGAACTGACGGGACGGTCGGCGGCGCCGCGCGCTCGGAGGCGACGATCACCCGCCGATGAGGCCACCGGTTCGAGCGCGACCCGGCCGAAGGAGCCGGCGGCGGTACGGCGGCTGCAGACCGGCCGCACCGCCGCCAGGGACAGGCCCGGGGACGCATGCGGGAACGTCCCGGGGCGGCCATGGTCGCCGACCCCGCGCGGCCTGCCTAGGGACACCGGCCCGCCGGGCGATGGGTTCACCTTCCGGGGCAACTCTCGCACAGGCCGGGCGAGAGTGACACCGACGGCCCGGGCAAGAGTTCGTCGCGAGCCGGTCGGCGAGTTGCCGCCGACGGGCGCCGCGCCGGTCGTGCCGAGCCCGGACAGACCGATGCCGGGCCCACGGGCCCGGCATCGGTCGGAAGACGGCCGGTCAGCCGACGGCTACGAGGTGGCGAGCCACCAGTCGCCGATGTTCCACTCGGCCGCGAAGGTGGTCGGGTTGCCCGTGAAGTTGTGGAGCTTCGGGTTCACGAGCCAGACGTCCTTGCGGTTGTA
>JAJYJO010000026.1 GCA_021789435.1 Chloroflexota bacterium | reverse complement strand
ACGCTGGCCAAGGGTGTGACCGCCGACGACACCGTCCATCAGAGGCCGAGCGATACGGGACCCCCGCGGGGCCACTGGGTCCCTCGCATTGGCGTCGTGGAGCCATCGGGCGCCTGCGCAATGGCCGGCGATCACCGGCCCTGCTCGGCGTGGCCTCCGCCTCCCCGACGCCTGCCGGTGGACCGTGGGGGCGGACAGTCGACGCTGGTAGCGCCAGCGCGCCGAACACCGCGCGGGCGGCGGCGTATCCTGGCGGCCGATGCCGCGGCAGTCGTCCGTGCTCCTCGCAGCCTCAGGGCGGCCTCAGTGATACTGGGGCAGCTCGCCGAGACTGGATGGGACGAACAGTTCCTCGGGCTCCATCCTGCGGCTGATCATGCCCTGTTCGTGCGAGAAGCGGATCATCGTCTTCAGAGCCGCAGCGTTGTCAGGGAAGTTGTAGGCCCAGGGGTCCGGGCCGAGGATTCGCTCCTGCTCGTCGATCAGCTCGCGCAGCCAGGCCAGGCTGACACTGCGCGGATCTCGCATCCGCCGGAAGGCAAGGTCCTTTGACTCGCGGAATGCCAGGAGCATGTTCCGGGCAACCCACGGGTGCTCGTCCAGCACCGCCTTCCTGATCACGACCGTGTGCATGATGGGGAAGCAGCCCGTCTTCCGGTAGTAATCGATCTCCTGCTGCTTGTAGTCCGGAAACAGGCGCCTGATCCGGCCGTCTCCCTCCAGCAGTGCGGCGGGCATCTCCGGGTAGATGAGCGCGTCGAGCTCTCCCTCGAGGAGCATCTCCGTCACGCTGGCGCCGTCGGGAATGCGCCGCATCTCGAACGTCGCCGGCACCCGGGCGGGGATCGCCTCGTCGTCCGACAGATACCAGGTGATCCTGTGGAGATCCACGCCGTACTCGTCCTGCAGGATCCCGCGAGCCCACAGGCCGGCGGTCGCCTGCCAGGTCCGGAGGCCCACCTTCCGGCCCTCCAGGTCCCCGGGTGAATCGATCCCGGCGGCCGAGTTCACGAAAATGAACGAGTGCCGAAAGCGTCGATGGGGGAAGACGGGGATGGCCGCGACCGGTTCCATCACGAGTTCCTGCCCGGCCGACTGGCGATCGTGGGCGACCAGGTAGGAAGACATGGAGAACTCGCAGACGTCGAACTCGCTGTGGCGGTCCATCCGCCATTGCCGGGGCGGGGTCGGGTAGACGAGCACTGTCAGGTCGATGCCCTGGGGCGTGACGCGTCCGTCGATCAGGCCGCGGTTGATGTCGTAGTCGCCGCAGGAGAGTGACAGGTGAATGGGCCCGGACATCAGAACGCCTTTCCTCTCTGTGCCGCCGCATCTCGGCGGAGGCGCGCCGTCGGGAGCAATCCGCCATGAGCTGCCGCGCCGGGGCTTCCCCCGGCGCCCGGTGCGTGGAGCGTCGAGTCCGGGCATCCGCCGAGGAGCCGATCAGGCACGGTGCATCGCGCGCAGCAGATCCTCGGCCGACAGCGGCAGCTCTCGAAGCCGGGCACCGACGGCGTCCGCGATCGCGTTGGCGACGGCGGGCGCCACCGAGGGATTGACGGCTTCCCCGATCGCCTTTGCACCGAACGCCCCCGGGCCGACGTCGGTCGGCAGCACGACGAGGCGCAGGGGCGGGACGTCACCCGGCGTGGGCAGCCTGGCATCGGCGAGGCTGAGGTTGGTCACCACGCCCCCGTCGAGGACCAGGCCCTCCATCACGGCGCCGCCCAGCCCGAAAACGAAGCCGCCCTCGGCCTGCCCGCGGTGTGCCACGGGGTTGATGATCGTCCCGGCGTCGACGACGAGCAGCGCATCGCGGATCGCGAAGGCCCCGGTCTCCCGGTCGACCTCCACCTCGACGGCGCACGCGGCGAAGTCGAAGTCATCGTCCTCTCCTTCGCGGTGCCCGCCTTCGTAGACCGTCGAGAGTTCGACCGGCGCGTCGCGCGGGACGAGCCGGGCCAGGACTGTGTCGAGGGCGGCCAGCGTGGAACCGTCGGCCGCGTCGACCACCCGCCCGTCGCGGAGGGTCGCGCCGGCCGGTGCGGCCGGCAGTGCTCCGGGCAGCCGCTCGTCCAGCCAGGCCAGGAAGCCGGCCGCCAGCGCGGCGGTCGCCCGGCTTGCGAGGTGGGTCGCCCAGCTCCCGCCGACGCCGGGATCGGGCGGCGTACCGGAGGTGGCGACCTGCCGGACGGCCACGATCGACTCCGGGACCGCCGCCGCCGCCATCACCCGCCGGATCACCGTGTGGACGCCGCCGCCCTGTTCGGGCAGTCCGGTGGTGATCTCCAGCCGGCCGTCGTGATGGATCAGCAGCGTCAGCGGCAAGCGGCCCGCACCGACGTGGTGAAGGCCCAGGGCCACGCCACGGCCGCGCCCCGCCGGCAGCGACGAACCCCACTCCATCTCGCGCCGGACGACCTCGAGCAGGGGGGCTCCGCGGGCTTCGCGGAAGCGCGCGCCGGTGGCCCCGACCTCGCCCGGGCGGGCCGCGTTGCGGAGCCGGAACGCCAGGGGATCCTGGCCCAGCGCTCGGGCGATCTCGTCGAGGTGCGACTCGCCGGCGAAGTTCGTCTGGACCTGGCCGGGGGCACGCATGTGGCCGGCCGGCACGGTGTTGGTGTAGACGGTCCGCGCCACGATCCGCACGTGTGGCACCCGATAGGGCGCCAGGGTGTCCGCGGCCCCGGCGACGGCCAGGTGGGCCAGGGGTTTCGCGCTGGCGTAGGCGCCGCCGTCGAGGAGGATGTCGGCACTGTGGGCGAGGAGGCGGCCGTCCGCGTCCACGGCCGTCCGGAGGCGCATGACCGCCGCATGCCGGACGTTGACCTGGCCGATCTCCTCCGCGTAGGGGGTCACCGCCTTGACCGGCCGCCCGGTGGCCCGGGCCAGGAGATAGCAGGCGTACTCGTCGATCGAGTAGCCCTTGCCGCCGAAGTCCCCGCCGATGTAGCCGGTCTCGACCACGATCCGCTCAGCGGCCAGGCCCAGCGAGGCCGCCATCTGGGCGCGCAGTCGGAACGGGGCCTTGTTCGTGGTGACGACGTGGACCAGGTCACCGTCGTCGATCCAGACGAGGGTTGCGTGCGGCTCCAGGTAGCCGTGATGCTGGCGGGGCGTCCGGTAGGTATGCGTGAACACGTGCGGCGCGGCTGCGAAGACCGCCTCCAGGTCGGCCGCGTCGCCCTCGATGGTGAAACCGCCCTGGATGTTCGGGTGGCCGGTCGGGGGCCGCTTGCCGTCGAGGAAGGCATACCGCTCCGGGTGCTCGTGCAGGATCGGCGCGCCGGCGGCGAGGGAAGCTTCCGCGTCCAGGACGGGCTCCAGCGCCTCGAGGTCGACGGCGATGGTCGCCAGGGCCGCCTCCGCCTGCTCGGGGGTCTCGGCCGCCACGGCGGCCAGGCGATCTCCGACGAAGCGCACGCGGTCCCAGGCGATCACCGGGCGGTCGAGGAGGCGGCGCCCGAAGTAGAGGTCGCGGGCGTCCTCACCGGTGAGGACGGCGCGCACACCCGGCATCGTCCGCGCCCGGCCCGCGTCCACGGAGCGGATGGCGGCATGCGGCATGGGGCTCGCGAGGAAGCGCGCCCAGAGCATGCCCGGCATGGCACGGTCGGCCGCGAAGCGCGCGGCGCCGGTGACCTTGGCTACGCCATCGACGCGGTCCTCGGGCACGTCGAGCGCCGGAATGTGACTCCCGCCGGGCCCGCTGCCGGCGGGCCCGGCGCGGCCCTGCGTCACGCCACCCGCTCCGACGGGGCGAGAGCACGGCGCAGTGCCCGGAGCGTCCAGACCCGTGTCATCTCGCGCTTGTAATCCGCCGATCCGCGGACGTCGTCGAAGGGGTCGACGGCGTCGCGCGCCAGCTCGGCCGCGCCCGCGAGGAGGGCCTCGTCCGGCACGTGTCCCCGGATCGCGTTCTCAGCCGCCACGGCTCGCAGGGGGACCGGGGCCACCGCCCCGAGGGCGATCCTGAGGTCGGCCACACGCCCGTCGGGCGAGGGGTCGATGCGCACGGCGACGGTCACGGTGGCGAAGTCGTCGACCGTGCGCGGCAGGAACTTGACGGTTGCGAACCGTATCGCCGGCGACGGCGCCGCGACGCGCACCGCGGTCAGGATCTCGCCGGGCGCCAGGGCGGTCTCGAAGACGTCGACGAAAAACGAATCGAGCGGGATCGTCCGCCGGCCGGAGGGCCCGATCGCCTCGACCACCGCGTCGAGGGCCAGCAGGATGGGTGGCGGATCCTGGGCCGGGTCCGCATGGGCGAGGTTCCCGCCGATCGTCGCCTGGTTTCGGATCCGGACGGTGGCCACCCGGCCGACGACTTCCGACAGGCAGGGCAGGGCGTCGCGAACGAGCGGGTCGCCCTCGATCCGCCCGAGCGTCGCCATGGCGCCGATCCGGAGCTGGCCGGCTCCGTCGCGCTCGATCGTGTTGAGCCCCGGCACCGACGACAGCCCCACGACCACCCCGGGGTCGACCAGGCCCTGCTGGAGCAGGAGAACGAATGACGTGCCGCCCGCCAGGAGATGCGCCTCGTCGCCGTGGCGAGCGAGGACTCCGACCGCCTCCTCCAGGCTGGCCGCCGGTACGTAGGAGAACGGCCTCACTCGCCGGCTCCCGCCGCCGGACCCTCGCCGATCACCGCCGCCCGGATCGACGCGACGATCCCCAGGTAGCCGGTGCAGCGGCACAGGTTGCCGGTCATCCAGGCCCGGACCTCGGCTTCGTCGGGGTCCGGCTGATGGGCCAGCAGGGCGGTGGCCGCGACCAGCTGGCCCGGAGTGCAGATCCCGCACTGGAACCCGCCGTGGGCGATGAACGCCGCCTGGAGGGCCGAGAGGCTGCCGTCGGGCGCCGCAAGGCCCTCGACCGTGGTCACGGACCGGCCCTGGACGGCGAGCGCAAGCAGGAGGCAGGCCGACATCAGCTCGCCGTCCACCAGGACGCTGCAGGCGCCGCAGACGCCGATGGCACAGCCCTTCTTCGTGCCGGTCAAGCCGAGGTCGTCGCGGAGGAGGTCGATCAGGAGGCGGCTGCCCGGGATCGTCAGCTCATGAAGGGTGCCGTTGACGGTGACCCGGAGCGCCAGGCGACCATCCGCGGACGCAGCCATGAGCGAATGTTAGCATGCACCGGCGTCCCTGGGTATACACTGTTCGGACCTCCGTCGCGATCGAGGAGACCCATGAGCACGTTCTACGACGACTGGCTGGCAACCGGCGACAGGATCCAGGAGGAGCTCAAGCGCTCGGGAGCCGTCGCGCGCGATCGCGAGATCCCGTGGGTGCGGACCCGCCAGGACGCCAAGGTCAAGCTGATGATCTCGAACGAGCTCGGCTTCGCCACCATGGGGAGCAACGTCCTCAAGGGCGAGATTCCCGTCGGCTGGCACACCGGCAAGCACGCGCATGGCGAGGAGTCCATGCACATCCTCGGGGGCCAGGGCTTCAGCATCATCGACGGCCAGCGGTTCGACTGGCACAAGCACTCGACGATCCAGATCCCCTACCGGGCGGAGCACCAGCACTTCAACACCGGGGACGAGCCGGCCCAATACATCTCGGGCATGGTCTTCTCGCTCGAGACGTACGTCCGGGTGGCGAGCCTGTTCCAGATCGAAGACTGCGGTCCGAACGATCCGGCGGTGCTCGCGGCCTTCCCGGCGCAGGAGTCCGAGTACTACCGCGACGGCCACCGGGCGATCATCCACATCGAGGACGCTCCGTCGGATTCCTCGTACGACCCGCAGGGTCATCTGGCCGCCTCTCAGAACCAGCACCACTTCCAGCAGTTCCTCGTCGTTCCACGCAACGGGTTCAAGGAAGCCAGCGTGGCCGTGACGCACCTGTGGGAGGAGCCGCCATACCATCACAGCGGGCGGCACAAGCACCTGGAAGCGGTCGTCTACGCGGTCGAGGGCGAGGGCTACACGGAGCTGCTCGGCGAGAAGCACTTCTGGGAGGCGGGTGACGTGCTGTACGTGCCGCCGGCCATGTGGGAGCACGAGCACTACAACGACAACCCGAAGCCCATCAGGCAGCTGCGCATCCAGTTCGGCATCCGCTTCTGGTTCACGGGGATCTGGCCCGAGGGCTACACCTCGCAGCGCATCTTCGACTCGGAGGGCCGGCCCATCGTGGCCGGGGCGATCGAGCGAGTCAGGGAGCGCGGCTGAGCGGGAGTGACCGACCGTGCTCGGTGACCCATCGGACCGGCCGCGGGAGTCCAGGGTGCGGGTGATCCGGACGGAACGGCTCGGCGCGGCCGCAGCGGCAGCCGCTGCCCGCGGGCGCCGCGGGACGGCAGGCTGATGTCCGGGCCCGGCGCCCCCCGTTACGGCTCGGACCTCGTCGTCGATGCCCTCAGCCGCATGGAGATCCCGTACGTCGCGCTGAACCCGGGAGCGAGCTTTCGCGGGCTCCACGATTCGCTCGTGAACCGCGCCGGCGCGCCGGCCATGATCCTCTGCCCCCACGAGAAGCTGGCGGTCCAGATCGCCCACGGCTACGCGAAGGCCTCCGGCCGAACGATGGCGGCCGTCCTCCACGACACGGTCGGCCTGCTGCACGGCAGCCTGGGTATCTTCTCGGCCTACCTGGATCGGACGCCCGTCCTCGTCCTCGGCGGCGCCGGCCCGATGGATACGGCCCGCCGCCGGCCGTGGATCGACTGGATCCACACCGCGAACGTCCAGGGAAACGCCGTCCGCGACTTCACGAAATGGGACGACCAGCCGGCCTCGATCGCCGCCATGCCGGAGGCGCTGGCGCGGGCGCGACGGGTGGCCGAGAGCGAGCCGGCCGGGCCGGTCTACATCGGCCTCGACGCGGATCTCCAGGAGCGGGAGCTGGCAGAACCGGTCGCCGAGCTCGATTGGGATCGGGTCCGGCCCGCCAGCCGGCTGGGGGCGGCTCCGGAGGCCCTGGCAGCCGCCGCCCGATCGCTCGCCGCCGCGGAGCGGCCGCTGATCATCGCCGCATATGCCGGACGCGACCCGCGCGCGTTCGCCTGGATCCCTCGCCTGGCCGAGCTCGTCGGGGCCGGCATCGTCGACACCGGCGACCGGCTGAACGCGCCCAATACCCACCCGCTCAACCTGACGGGCACCGACGCGGTGGCCGATGCCGACCTCGTCCTGCTCCTCGACGTCAAGGATGCCCCCGCCCTGGTCGACGTGGACCAGGTGACGCGGGCGACCCGCTCACGCCTGGAGCCGGGCACGACAATCGTCGACATCGGCTTCAACGAGCTCCACACCTCCGCCTGGGTCCATCATCACGGGGCCCTCACGCCCACCGACATCGCGGTGACCGCGGACACGTCGGTCGTGCTGCCGGAGCTGATCGAGCGCGTCGAAGCGCTCGTCGCCGAGGACGACAGCGAGCGGGCCGCCGCTCGGGAAGGCCGGCGCCGGATTCTCGGCGAGCGCCATGCCGCGCGCCGGGCGAGCTGGGCCGCCGAGGCCGCAGCTCGGGCCGCCGAACGGCCCGTCTCGCCACCGCGCCTGGCCGCCGAAGTGTGGGACGCGATCCGTGGGCACGACTGGGTCCTCACCGCCGGGACCGCCGACGGCTGGGCGGCGCGCCTGTGGGACCTGGACCGTCCCTACCGCCACCCGGGCAGGAGCCTCGGCACCGCGACGCAGATCGGGCTGTCGCTGGGCGTGGCGCTGGCCCATCGCGGCAGCGGTCGGCTGGTGGTCGACCTCCAGCCGGACGGTGACCTGATGTTCGATGCCGCGGCCCTGTGGGTTGCCAGCGCCCATGGCATACCGATGCTCACCGTCATGTACAACAACCGCGCCTACTACAACGACTGGGACCACCAGATCCGGATGGCGGGCCGGCGCGGCACCGACCTCGCCAAGGCGCACATCGGTGTCGCCATCGAGGAACCCGCGCCCGACTTCGCCGGCCTGGCCCGCTCGTTCGGCTGGCACGCGGAGGGTCCGATCGAAGACCCCGATGAGGTCGGGGCGGCCGTTCGGCGCGCCGCGAGGGTGGTGACTCAGGAGGGCCGCCCGGCGCTCGTCGACGTGGTCTGCCGGCACCGCTGAGCCGCGGCCGGCTCGGCGGTGGCCCGCGGGAACCGTGGTCTCTACGTCGCCGGGCCACTGCGGAGTCCGGTCACACGCGCCGGTATTTGGCTGTACACAGACGCATTCAGCCCGTGGTATGCTGGGCCGGGTCGGGCCACCGACGGGGTCTGAGGTTGGTCGTGATCGTCAGAGAAAGGTCCGTGGATCTCGCTCGCGGAGACTCGGGCATCGCGGTGCGACTCTCCGGCTGGTACCGCTGGCACGAGAAGACCCTGATCTCGGTCTCCAGCATCGCCGGCTTTTTCGTCCTGTGGCAGGTGGCCGCCACGGCCGGCTGGATCAATCACCTCTTCTTCAGTTCGCCGATCGAGGTCGGCCAGGCGGCGGTTGCCGACCTGCAGACGGCCGAGTTCTGGGACAGCCTTCGGCAGAGCTCGATCGAGTTCGTCGTCGGGTTCGTGGCCGCGATCGTCGTCGCCGTCCCGCTCGGCCTGATCCTCGGCTGGTATCGATCCCTCGGGGATCTGCTCGATCCGTGGCTGAGCTTCTTCTACGCGCTGCCCAGGATCGCGCTGATCCCGATCATCCTGATGTGGATCGGCCTGACCATCTGGTCGATCATCGTGGTCGTCTTCCTGGGCGCGTTCTTCCAGATCCTGCTGAACACGATGAAGGGGCCGCGCGTGGTGGACGAGCGGCTGGCCAACGTCGCCCGGAGCTACCACGCGAGCGATCGCCTCACGTTCACCACCCTGGTCCTGCCGAGCAGCGTGCCGTACATCCTGAGCGGACTCCGCCTGGGCACCAGCCGGGCCATCACGGGCGTGGTGATCGGGGAGTTCTTCGCCTCGACGTCCGGCCTGGGCCACGAGATCTTCCTCACGAGCATCTCTCTGGAGTCCGGCCGGCTGCTCTTCGCCACGATCCTGCTGATCGCCCTGGGCGTCATCGCCGTCGAGATCATCCAGCGCTTCGAGCGCCGCTTCGCGACCTGGCGAGACGACTACTCGGTCAACGTCTAGATCTAGAGGGCTTGGATCGTCCTGTGGAGGCCTTGCCGGTGCACGATGTCGTTCCGACCGACCGAGGTGGTCTGCGTGCCCATGGCGTGGGCATGGAGTACGTGCGGCGGCGCACGGGCCAGCGGGTCGTCGCCCTCGCCGATCTCGACCTGGTGATCTCTCCGGGAGAGTTCGTCTCCATCGTCGGGCCGACCGGCTGCGGCAAGACCACCTTCCTCAACATGGTCGACGGGATGGTCACCCCCACGAGGGGGACCATCACCTGGCAGGACCAGTCGATCGAGTCGTCCGGCGGCCAGCGGGCGATGGTCTTCCAGGAGGCGTCGCTCTTCCCCTGGTTCACGGTCGAGCGGAACGTCGCCTACGGCCTCCAGTGCCGAGGCGTCCCACGGGCCGCGGCAGCCGAGCGGGTTGCCCCCCTGATCCGCATGGTGGGGCTGGACGGCTTCGAGCAGAACTACCCGTACGAGCTTTCGGGGGGGATGCAGCAACGCGCCAACCTCGCCCGTGCCCTCGCGGTCGAGCCAGACCTCCTCCTCATGGACGAGCCGTTCGCGGCGCTCGACGCGCAGACCCGGGAGATCATGCAGTCCGAGTTGCTGCGGATCTGGGACCTCACGAAGAAGACCGTCCTTTTCGTGACCCACCAGATCGACGAGGCCGTCTACCTCTCCGATCGGGTCATCGTGATGAGCTCGCGGCCCGGGCGAGTGGTGGCCGATCTGCCGGTGCCGATCCCGCGCCCGAGAGCCCTCCACGTGAAGCGAGAGCCGGGGGCGATCGCCCTGGTCGAGCAGATCTGGGATCTGCTCGAGGTCGATGTCCGGCGGGCGATGGCGCCCGACCGCGCAGGATGAGCACCGTCGGTCGCCGGCGACTACTGGGCCTCGTCGGCGTCGTCGTGGTGTTCGCGGCCTGGGAGGCGGCGGCGCGGCTGGGCCTGATCAACGTCGTCCTGCTGAGTTCGCCGACCCAGATCGCCCAGGCGGGAGTGACGGAGGTGGAGAGCGGCAGCCTGTGGGTCCCGCTCTGGACGAGCTTCCTCGAGTATCTCCTCGGGGTCGCGCTGGGGATCGTCGTCGGGATCCCGCTCGGTCTGCTGGCGGGCTGGTATCGCCGGCTGGGGTATGCGGTGGACCCCTGGCTGACGGTCCTCAACTCGACCCCGGTCGTCGCCCTGGTGCCGCTCTTCATCATCGCCTTCGGCATCGGGCTGGAGTCCAAGGTCGTCATCATCTTCTTCTTCGCCGTCTTCCCGATCGCCATCAACACGTTCATCGGGGTTCATGCGACCGCCAGCCGGTACCTGCGGGTGGCGCGCTCGTTCCGGGCCACGGACCCGATGATCTTGCGGACGGTCATCATCCCCGGCACCGCGCCCTTCATCCTCACGGGCGCGCGTGTGGGTGGGGGCCATGCCTTCGTCGGGCTCATCGTGGCTGAGTTCCTCGCCGGCAGCTCCGGCATCGGCTACCTGATGAGCGTGGCGGGCGACATCTACAACACGAGCCTGCTGATGTTCCTTCTGGCCATCCTCGGGTGCGCGGGAGTGGCCTACTCGGTTGTCCTCCACCGGTTGGAGGCGCGCGTCGAACGCTGGCGTCCCGAAGCGCAACGGGCGTGACGACTCGTCCCGTGCGGCAGCAGCAGTAGACAAGGAGGCATCACGATGGGTCAACGGTCCTGGCCGCGACTGGCGTTCACCTGCGCGGTGGCGCTGGTCGTCTCGGCCTGTTCGGCGGCCACGACGCCGTCATCATCCCCGACCGCGACTGCTCCGCCCGTCGCGGCGGCGACGGCAACCGCCGGGTCGACCGCTCCGGCCAGCTTCGATCCGTCGCTTCTGCCGCCACCCGAGGTCACCTCGATCAAGATCGCCATCGGCGGCATCGACCCGGACACGTACGCGATCAAGCTGGCCCTCGACGCGGGCCTGTTCAAGAAGTACGGGCTCGACGCGCAGTACTTCCAGTTCAACGGGGCGACGCAGACGATCCAGGCCCTGGTGGCCAAGCAGATCGACGTCGTTACCAGCACCTCCACCCAGACGATCTCGCTCCTCGGGACCGGGACACCGGCCGTCGACATCGCCGAGTTGAGCACGAAGCTGCCCGATTACCTCTACGCGGCCAAGGGAATCACCTCGGCGGCCGATCTCAAGGGCAAGAAGGCCGCGGTGAGCACGCTGGGCTCCCAGGCCTACCAGGAAGTCATCGTCGGCATGCAGCAGCTCGGCCTCAAGCCGACGGACATGACGATCACGCCGATCGGCGGCCAGTCGGCACGGGTCGCGGCACTCGAGTCGGGGACGGTGGCCATCGCCGCGGCGGACCCGGGGCTGGCCCCGAAGCTGGCGGCCGACGGCATCTATCCGATCGTCAAGCTTGCGGATCTCCCCAACGTCCAGTTCGCCGGCTCGAACGTGATGCTCCTCAAGTCGTTCGTCGACGCCAATCCGAACACGACCCTGCGCATCGCGGCCGCCGTCCTGGAGGCGATCCAGCTGCCGTTCACCAACCTGCCCGAGGTGGTGAGCTCGTATGCCAAGACCGCTCAGCTCAGCCAGGCGGATGCCCAGTCCTACTGGCAGCTCTACATCAAGTCGGGCATCATGCGTGACCCCCGCACCACTCCGGCGGCCTATGAGACCGCCCGCACCGTCCTCGCGGCGCTGAACCCCCAGGCCGCGAGCTTCGACCTGTCCAAGGCCTACGACTGGTCCTTCCTGGACAAGCTCAAGGCGATGGGTCTCTACGCTCAGCTCGGCATTCCAACCAGCTAGTGAAGGGCGCCGAGGCGCCCGTCGAAGCGTCGTGATCGCGGGCCGGCGAGGCCGCCTCCCGGGGGCAGCCGAACCCGGGCGTGGCTTGGCCGGCCCGCGTGAACGGGGTTCCGGACCCGGTCCGGCGCCGCCGGCTCGGCGGGTCCTGATGGCCGACCTCGCGGAGCGTCCCGGCTCCACGGCGCGGTCCCCGAGACGCTCCGGGCCCGCGCGAGCGACGCGAGCGCAAGGAGTCACCGCGCATGCAGTTCCACCACCTCATCTCGCTCCCCGGGTTCGAGGACCGCTTCGGCCCGGTCGTCAGCGCCGATGGAACGACCTCCTGGACGGAGAAGGACCTGATGGGCTCGTTCCATCGCCGGGTCCTGAGCGAGATGGTCGAGATCGTCTCCCACCAGTGGCGCAGTGGCCTCCGGCGCGGCGCGATCAAGGGCTTCTTCCTGTCCGGTCCGCCGGGCGTCGGCAAGACCAGCCTGGCCCTGCGCGTGGCATACGAGCTCGGCCTCCGCTTCCGCGACGGTTCGGCGGACGCGCCGCCGGATGGGCCGGTCGTCCTGGCGCTCATCGACGGCGGCGACATCGCCCGCGCTCGCTACGGGGAGAGCGAGGAACGTCTCGGCGAGGTGTTCACGCGTGCCGCAAAGGGCTTCAGCGATCCGCGCCAGCGGTCGATCGTCCTGTTCGACGACGTTGAATCGATCCTCATGGCGCGGGGCAGCAGCAACGCCCGCGAGTGGCACTTCTCGCAGGACAGCGTCTTCTTCCACGCGGTCGACGAGCTCGACACCAGCCGCACGGCGGTCTTCCTGACGAGCAATCGTCCGGACCTGGTGGATGACGCGATCACCGATCGCTTCCTCTCCTATGCCATCGGCACGCCGGACCACGAGCTGATGGTGGAGGTCGCGCTGCGCAGGGCGGAGGAGCTGCACTTCGACGAGGAGCAGCGCGATCGACTGGCCCGGCAGATCGAGCAGACCGCGCGCGCCGGCCGGCTGCGGAGCATCCGCGAAGCCGAGCGGGCGGTGGTGCAGCAGTACGTGCAGGATGTGCTCGGTCGCGCATCCGTCGCGCACATGGCGTCGGTGGCGCGGCTGGGCGAACCCTAGGCAGACCCGCCCGCGCGACGGGTGCCCGGCCGGGCCGGCGGCCCGACCCGCCGCTGCCTCGCCCCGACCGGCCGGCTCCCCGCCAGGCCCGCCGAAGCTCGGGCCGGCCCGCGGGAGCGGGAGGGAGGGGTCGGCCTCAGTGGCGGACGCCGCCGACCGGCCGCTGGCTCGTGACCTCGACCAGAATCTCGCCGACGACGCGGTCCTGGCTTTCCGTGTGGGGGGCGAGGATCCGCCCGAAGAGCGTGGGGCCAATCGCGTCGGCGCCGGCCTGCGCGTGCTCCGCACTGTCCCAGACGATCAGCGCCGCCACCTCCGTCTCGGCCAGCTTGACGAAGGAGAAGCGCTCGAAGCCGGCCAGGCCGCGGAAGGCGGCCGGGAACTCTCGCTCGACATCCGGGGCGATCCGATCGACAGGGATGCGCAACCGGATCCGGTTGATCACAACGACCGCCATGCCGACCTCCTTCGACCTGATCGTCGAAAGGATGGCTCCCCGGCCGGGACGTGGCAACGGGACGATCGCGCGTCCCGAGCCGCGGCGCCCGGGCCGGCCGGCGATGCGGCTGCGAGACGGCCGATCGCGTCTGCAATGTCACTGCAAGCCCGGTCCGCACCGGCGGCGACTTCCCGGCAAGGCGGCCGCGCTAGGGTCGTGGGCATCGACGGTCTCGCGGGGTATGCGATGAACGGAACGTCAGCGGCCAGATCTCGCCGATCGAGGGCTCGGAGCGCGGTTTCGGTTGCCGCGCTGCCGGCGACGGCCGACCCGACGCGCGGCGCCGCGAACCTCGCGACCCGGCCGTCGCAGGGAACCTGCAGCACCGACACCCGCGCGGGCAGGGGAGGCGGTCGGGGTCGTTGAGCCCCGACCGCAGGACCGGCGGTGGCGGGCGCCCCCGCGCACGAGGGCCGGAACCGGCTGGTTCCGGCCTCTGTCGTGCCCGGCGGCGGGTCGGGCCGTCCTAGCCGGCGGCCAGGGCGGCGTCGATGGCCGCCTTGACTGTCGTCCAGTCGCTGCCCTCGACGACCTTCCCGGCGACCACCACGGTTGGCGTCGAGGTGATCCCCAGCCTGGTCGCGTCGGCGTCAGAGGCCTGCTTGATCTGGGCGAAGAGGGTGCGGGCGGCATCGAGTTGGAGGCCGGCGTCGAACTTCCTCCGGTCGAGGCCGACTGCGTCGGCGATCAGTTGGAGCCGGGCGACCGAGTAGCTGCCGACGTTCTCACCGAGCTGGTTGGCGAAGAGGTAGTCGTGGTAGGGCCAGAACTTGCCCTGCTGCCGGGCGAGCGCGGCGGCGACCGACGCCCAGTAGGACTCGTCGCCGAGGAAAGCCAGGTCGCGGTAGACCAGGCGCACCTTCCCGGTCGTCACGTAGTTCTCGATGATCTGTGGCTCCGTCTGCACGGTGAAGCGCTGGCAGTACGGGCACTGGTAGTCCTCCCAGACCTCCACCGTCACCCCGGCGCCGGCCTTGCCCAGCGCATTGCCGTCGGCGAGGGCGGTCGGCGTCAGGTAGGCGGGCTTGACGATCGGGGCGGGCGTGACCAGCGCGGGGAGGGTGACCGTGGGGGCCGCCGAGCCGCCCGCGCCGGAGGTCCTCGGCGAGGGGGTGGCGGCCGAGCCGGCGCCCCCGGCGACGGTGAGCGGTCGGATCGTCCCGGTCAGGGCCAGCCCGCTCAGGACGAGGCCCAGGCAGGTCAGGAAACCGCCCACGAAGAGGGCGAGGGCCGGCCAGCGGCTCCCCGGTGGGGCGGGGAGCGGATCGGTCGGCGCCGGCTCGGGCCCGGCCTCGTAGCCGGGCCGGGAAGGACGGTCGGGAGCGTCGCTCATCAGAAGAGGCCTCGCGCGTGCGCGTCGGCCATCAAAGGGCGGCGGCCGGGTCCACGCAGGGCGAAGCGGGGACAGACCTCGCCGCCGGCATGATAGGTCCTCTCCGGGGACTCCCGTTCAGAGTCCCCTGGACCCCCGGAAGATGACGAGGTACCCGAAGCCGATGGCGCCACCGGCCCAGATCAGGAGCACCGTCCCGGTCGGGTCGAGGAATCCGCTGGCGAACCAGTAGATGATGGCGGTGACGATGAAGATCGCCGCGATGACTGCCGCCGTCCGCGGGCGCCACATGGCCGTCTCCTAGCGCAGCAGGTAGAGCGTCGAGAAGAGCAGGACCCAGATCAGGTCCACGAAGTGCCAGTAGGCGCTGACGCCCTCGATCGCCGCATGGTGCTTCGCCGTGAACTGGCCCGCCCCGGCCCGGCCCAGCATGACGCTCATGGCGATCACACCGCCCAGCACGTGGGCGCCGTGGAAGCCGGTCATGGTGAAGAAGGCGGCGCCGTAGACCCCGGAGGTGAAGCCGAAACCGAGCGTCGCGTAGTCGTAGGCCTGGCCGGCCAGGAAGAGGGTGCCGAGGACCAGCGTCACCGTCAGCCAGCGGATCATCCGCTGGCGGTCCCCGGCCCGGATCGCCCGCACCGCGCCGTGCATCGTGAAGGAACTCGAGACGAGGAGCGCGGTGAGGACGGCGGCCAGGGGCAGGTCGAGGTGAATGCCGCCGGGCGGCCAGGTGGAGTACTTCGTCCGGGCGGTGAAGTAGGCGGCGAAGAGCCCGGCGAAGAACATCGCCTCGCTGGCGATGAAGAGGTAGACCCCCAGCACCGTGGTGTCGGTGCCGCCGGCGATGGGGTGGGCGCCGGCCCGCTCCCGCGCCGTGGCCGCCCCCCGCAGGGCCAGGCCGGTCTCCACGGGCTCGGCCCGGCCGGTCACGCCTCACCTCCCGGGCCGCCGGCCCCGGCGGCGACCGTCGCCACGGCCAGCGCGCCGCCGTCGCTCGCGGCTCCGTGCTTCAGGTCGAAGAGTGGCCGCTCGGAGCGGATCGGCGGCAGGGTGTCGAAGTTGTAGGGCGGGGGCGGGGAGGTCGTGGCCCACTCGAGGGTGTAGGCGTCCCAGGGATCGTCCGGGGCCGGGGCCCCGGCGCGGATCGAGATCGCCAGGTTGACGAAGAAGACCGCCACGCCGGCGGCGATCACGAAGGCCCCGATCGTGGCCAGCAGGTTCAGAATCGGCCAGTCAAGGGTGGCCGGGTAGGTCGCGATCCGCCGCGGCATCCCCTCCAGGCCCAGGATGTGCATCGGGAAGAAGGTCAGGTTGACCCCGATGAACATCAGCAGCCAGTGGATCTGGCCCAGCCGCTCGTCGAGGTAGCGGCCGAACATCTTGGGGAACCAGTAGTAGATCCCGGCGAAGACCCCCAGCGCCGTCCCGCCGAAGAGGACGTAGTGGAGGTGGGCGACCACCCAGTAGGTGTCGGTCACGTCGTAATCGAACGGCACGGCCGCCAGGACCGCGCCGTCCAGGCCGCCGATCAGGAACATCGCCAGGAAGGCGATGGCGAAGAGCATCGGCGTCTTGAGGCTGATCTGGCCCCGCCACATCGTCGCCAGCCAGTTGAAGAACTTGATCCCGGTCGGCACGCCGATCAGCCCCGTCACGAAGCTGAAGAACGGCAGGTAGACGGCGCCGGTCGCGAACATGTGGTGGGCCCAGACGCCGAAGGCGAGCAGGCCGATGCCGATGGTGGCCCCGATGAAGGCCTTGTAGCCGAAGAGCGGCTTGCGGCTGAAGACCGGGACCACCTCACTGATCACGCCCATCGCGGGCAGGATCATGATGTAGACCTCGGGGTGGCCGAAGAACCAGAACATGTTCTGCCAGAGGATCGCGTTGCCCCCGGCGGCCGGGTTGAAGAACGCCCCGTGGGTGAAGTTGCGGTCGATGAAGAGCAGGACCAGGGCGGTGGTGAAGACCGGGATGGCGAAGAGGGCCAGCGTCTGGGTCACGAGGACCGTCCAGACGAAGATCGGCAGGCGCCACATCGTGAGGCCCGGCGCGCGGAGCTTGAAGATGGTGGCGAGGAAGTTGATCGCGCCCAGGATCGAGCTGGCGCCCAGGAAGACGAGGCCCATGATCCAGAAGTCGACCCCCAGGCCCGTCCCCGGGCCGAAGACGCCGCCCGGCCCGGCGTCGGAGAGGGGCACGTAGCCCGTCCACCCGATCCCCGCCCCGCCGGCCAGGTAGGTCGCGTAGATCAGCAGGCCGCCCATGGGCACCATCCAGAAGCCGAGCGCATTGATGCGCGGGAAGGCCATGTCTGCGGCCCCGATCTGGAGGGGGACCACGAAGTTCGCCAGGCCCGAGAGGATCGGCATGGCGAACAGGAAGATCATCGTCGTCCCGTGGATCGTGAAGAAGTCGTTGTAGGTGGCGTGGTCGAGCAGCGCCTGGTTCGGGAAGGCGAGCTGTGTTCGGATGGCGAGGGCCTGGAGGCCGCCCAGCAGGAAGAAGATCAGGGAGCTCGTCAGGTAGAGGACTCCGATCTTCTTGTGGTCCGTGGTCGTCAGCCACTCGAACAACGTCGAGCGGTAGCCGACGCGCTCCCGGACCAGCGTTGTCGTCGCCATCGCGCTTCCTCTCGTGGGCGGTGAGGGGCTACTGGACCGTCAGGGTGCCCTGCATGTTGGGGTGGACCTGGCAGAAGAACGTGTAGGTCCCGGCCGGGAGGGCCGGGGCGGTGGCCGTCTCGCTCGCCGGGCCGGTGATGATCCGGGTGTTGAAGAGGACCTTGCCGGAGCTGTCCTTGATCGCGAAGTCGTGGGGCACGCCGGCTTCCTTGTCGTCGAAGGCCACGGCGAAGGGCTTGCCGGCGGCCACGCTCAGGCTCGACTGTTCGAAGCCCGTCGTGGTGCTGGCGCTGACGCTCAGGGTCGTGGCGCCGGCGGCCAGCGACGGGGCCGGGGTCGGCGTGGCCGCGGCCGCGGCCTGCTGGCCGGCGATCCACGAGGCGAACTCGGCCTGGCTGACCGCCTGGATCGAGAAGCGCATGTCGGCGTGGCCGAAGCCGCAGAACTCGGCGCACTGGCCGCGATAGATCCCGGGCGTCGTGATGTTGATGTCGAACTGGTTGCCCAGGCCGGGGATGACGTCGCGCTTGAAGAGGAACCCCGGCACGTAGAAGGAGTGGATCACGTTGTCCGAGTGGAGGCGGATCAGGATCGTCTCGCCCACCGGCAGGTCGATGACCGGTTCCTGGCCGGCCCCCGACACGGTCACCTTCTGAACCGGGTAGGAGAAGTCCCAGAACCACTGTTTGCCGGTCACATCCACCACCAGCGCCGGGTCGCTCGACTTGGCGTCCACCTTGCCCAGGGTCTGCATCGAGAGGGCGAAGACGACCAGGACGATGAGGGTCGGGATGACGGTCCACGTGATCTCGAGGAGGTTGTTGCCGTGGGTCTGGTGGGGGAGGTTGGCCCGCCGGCCCCGGTAGCGGAGCAGCGCCCAGACCAGGAGGCCCTCGACGAGGACGAAGATCACCACGACCGGGATCAGGAGGATGTCGTAGAGGCTCCGGATGTCCTGGCCCTGCACGGTGCCGCCGGCAGCCGGGTAGGCCAGGGAGCAGCCGCCCAGGAGGACGGCGGCCAGGGCGACGAGGACGATGGCACGGAGCCGGGTCGCAGCCCGGCGCGGGCGGCCGGGCACGCCGGCGAGCGACGGGCGTGGGGATGACAGCCGCCGGAACGCGAGCGCGAGCCGATGCCACGTGGCGCGGAAGCCCATGGGACGCTGTCCTCCCCGGGGCGGACCGGGCCGGTCCGTCACCTCGGCCATATCTCCAGGCGCGGTGCCCGCACGACCCACCCTGTCGCGGCGCGAGCCCACGCATATTACGACCAAAGCGCTAAGCGTTTAGCCGGGCGCGGAGGCGTTGCACGGAGCGGAAAAGGCGGTGCGCCCGCCGCGCCGCGTGGCGCGGCGGAGAGCCGGACCCCGCCGGTGGGTCTCGGGCCGAGCTCCGGGCCGGGGACGCAGGGAGCGGCGCCGCTCCCCGGCGGCGTCCCGTGCTACCCTTCCGGTGTCCCTTTTCAGCCGGTCCCGTGAGGCCGGCGGACCGGTCCCGTGAGGCCGGAAAGGAGGCCCGGATGTCCCGCGATCACCACGTCCACCGCGCCCCTGCGGCCGGTGGCGTTCCTGTCTGAGCGGCCTTCATGGCGTCCCCGCTGCCGGCCCGCCCCCCGTTTCCCCTCCCCGAGGCCGTGATCGACCCGCGCATCGCGGCCCTCGGTCCGGCCCTCGTGGCCCTGGAGGATGGGACCGTCTTTCCGGGCCTCGCCTTCGGCGCGCCGGCCGCCTCGGGCGGCGACCTCGTGGTGAACACGAGCCAGACGGGCTACCAGGAGATCGCCACCGACCCCTCCTACGCCGGCCAGGTCGTCGTGATGACCTATCCGCTGATCGGCAACTACGGCCGGCTGAGCGGCGACGACCAGTCCGAACGCCCCTGGCTGCGCGGCCTGATCGTGGCCCACGCGACGGCGGCCGTCGCGGAGGATGCCCGCCAGCTCGCTTCGCTCCTGGCCCGCCACGGGATCCCGGCCATTGCGGGGGTCGACACGCGGGCCCTCGCCCGCCACCTGCGGACGCACGGGTCGCTGCGGGCCGTCATCAGCGCCCCGCACCAGACCAGCGTGGAGGCGGCCGTGGCCGCCGCCCGGGCCCTGCCGCGCTGGGAGGACCAGGACTTCGTGACCCAGGTCTCGCCGGCCGCGCCCCGCGACATCGGAGAACCGGACGACGGCGGGCCGCTGGTCGGGATCGTCGATTTCGGCCTGAAGGCCAACATCGTCCGCAGCCTGCGGCGGCGCGGCGCCCGGGTGCGGATCCTGCCCCACACGGCCAACGTGTCGGCGGCCCTGGCGGCGGAGATCGACGGACTCGTCCTCTCGCCGGGTCCCGGCGACCCGGCGCGCCTCGAGGGGCCGGTCGCGCTGGCGGGGGCGGCTCTCGACGACGGCCGGCCCCTGCTCGGCATCTGCCTCGGCCACCAGGTCGTGGCCCGGGCCGCGGGGGCCCGGACGCGACGCCTGCGCTTCGGCCACCACGGGGCCAACCACCCCGTTCAGGACGTCGAGACGGGCCTGGTCCAGGTGACGGCCCAGAACCACGAGGTGACCGTGGACGGCGCGACGCTGCCGCCGGACGGCGACCTGTTCGTCAGCCAAGTGAACCTCAACGACCGCTCCGTGGAGGGTCTGCGCCACCGGACGCTGCCGATCGAGACCGTCCAGTACCACCCCGAGGGGGCGCCCGGGCCGCTCGACGCGCTGGCCGTCTTCGACCGCTTCGTGGCGGCCTGCCGGGAGCGCCGCGGGTGAGGCGGGCGCGGAACCGCCGACCGGCGCAGGGCGGCGACGGCCCGGGCGGCCCCCTCGACCGCCTGCGATCCGGCCCGCCGGCGAGCGGCCGCTCGCGCCCCGGCTCCGTTCTCATCCTGGGCTCCGGGCCGGTCGTCATCGGCCAGGCGGCCGAGTTCGACTATGCGGGGACCCAGGCCTGCCGTGCGCTGCGTGCGGAGGGCGTGCGGACGATCCTCGTCAACTCGAACCCGGCCACGATCATGACCGACCCGCAGGTGGCCGACGCCGTCTACCTGGAGCCGCTGACCGTCGAGGCCGTCGAGGCGGTGATCCGCCGGGAGCGGCCGGACGGTCTGCTGGCCGGCCTGGGCGGCCAGACCGCCCTGAACCTGGCAGTGGCTCTCTCCCGTGCCGGCGTGTTAGCACGCTACGACGTTACGTTGCTCGGGACCACGCTCGAGGCGATCGAGACGGCCGAGGACCGTCGCCGCTTCCGCGACCTCCTCGACCGCATCGGCCAGCCCTACGCTCCCTCGGCGATCGTCGCCGGCGCGACCGATCAGGAGCGCCGCGCCTCGACGGCCGAGGCCCTCGATGCGATCGGCCTGCCGGCCATCATCCGGCCGGCCTTCACCCTGGGCGGCACCGGCGGCGGCATCGTCGAGACGGAGGCGGCCTATCACGAGCGCGTGCGGGGCGGGCTGCGTGCCAGCCCCATCGGCCAGGTCATGGTCGAGCGCTGCCTGGTCGGCTGGCAGGAGATCGAGTACGAGGTGATGCGGGACGCCGACGACACCTGCATCGCGGTCTGCTCCATGGAGAACGTCGATCCGCTCGGCGTCCACACGGGCGATTCGATCGTCGTGGCGCCGGTCCAGACGCTGCCCGACCCGGTCCACCAGCAGCTCCGCTCGGCGGCCCTGGCCATCATCCGGGCCCTCGGCGTGGAGGGCGGCTGCAACGTCCAGTTCGCCCTCGCTCCGGGCGCCGGGGCGTACGCGGTGATCGAGGTCAATCCGCGGGTCAGCCGGAGCAGCGCCCTGGCCAGCAAGGCCACCGGCTACCCGATTGCCCGCGTGGCCGCCCAGATCGCCATCGGCCGCCGCCTGGCGGAGATCCCGAACGTGGTAACGGGGACCACCGTCGCCGCCTTCGAGCCGGCCCTCGATTACGTCGTCGTCAAGCTGCCCCGCTTCCCGTTCGACAAGTTCCCCACCGCCGACCGCTCCCTGGGCAGCCAGATGAAGGCGACCGGCGAGGTGATGGCGATCGACCGGACCTTCGGCGCCGCGCTCAACAAGGCGCTCCGGGGGCTCGAGCAGGCGGGGGCGGGCGTGCTGGCGGAGGACCCCGCCTGGCGGCCGACGGTGGACTACCTGACGGCCGAGGCGCCACTCGTGGGCGACCCGGGAGCGGGCGCCGAGGCGGCCCTCGGCACGAAGCTCGCCCTGGTGGGACCGGACGGACTCGTCTGCGAGGCCAGGGCCCACGCCGAGCGGGCCGCCTATCCTGTGGTCCTGCGGCGGTTTCTGGCGCCCTCGGACACGCGCCTGTGGCGCATCCTGGCGCTCCTGCGGCGCGGCTTCCCGCAGGCGGAGCTCGGCCGGGCCACCGGCATCGCTCCATGGTTCCTCGGCGAGCTCGGGCGCTCGGTGGACCTCGAGGCGGCCGTCGTCGCGGCCGGGGAGCGGCTGGCCGACCCGGAGGACGCGGAAGCGACCCGGCTCCTGGCCACGGCCAAGCGGGCCGGCCTCGGCGACCGCGAGCTCGGCATGCTGGCCGGCCTCGATCCCGAGCGGATCCGGCGGGCGCGCGAGGCGGTCGGCCTCCGCCCTGCCTACGCGATGGTCGACACCTGCGCCGCCGAGTTCGCGGCCGAGACCCCCTACCTCTACGCGACCTACGCTGCGGCGGGCTCGCCGCCCGAGTTGCCGCCGGTCGAGCGACCCGCGGCGCTGGTCATCGGTTCGGGGCCGGTCCGCATCGGGCAGGGGATCGAGTTCGACTACTGCGCCGTCCACGCGGCGGCGACCCTCCGCGAGGAGGGTTGGCAGGCGGTCATGGTCAACTCGAACCCGGAGACGGTCTCGACCGACTTCGACGCCTCGTCGCGCCTCTACTTCGAGCCGCTCGACGCTGAGTCCGTCCGCTCCCTTGTGGAGGCCGAATCGCCCGACGGCGGGGGGCTCCTGCCGGCCTTCGTCCAGTTCGGCGGCCAGACGCCGCTCAACCTGGCGGCCCCGCTGGCCGCAGCGGGCATCCCGCTCCAGGGCGCCGACCTCGAGACGATCGACCAGGCCGAGGACCGGGTCCGCTTCGCCGCCCTGGTCGAGCGGCTGGGGATCCCCCAGCCTGAGGGCGGGATGGCCCGTTCCGTAGAGGAGGCGCTCACGCTGGCCGAGCGGATCGGCTACCCGGTGATCGTCCGGCCGAGCTTCGTGATCGGTGGGCTGGCGATCGACTTCGCCTACTCGCCGGGGGACCTGGTGGCGCAGCTCGCCCGGGCCACCGTCGTCGATCCGGACCGGCCGGTCCGGATCGACCGCTACCTGGAGGGGATCGAGGTCGACGTCGACGCGGTCGCCGACGGCGAGGGATTGCTGATCCCGGGCCTGCTTGAGCACGTGGAGCGGGCCGGCGTCCACTCCGGTGACTCGGTGGGGATCTTCCCGCCCCAGACGGTCTCGGAGGCCGACCAGGCCCTGATCGTCGGATCGATGGCGCGGATCGCCCGCGCGCTGGAGATCCGCGGCCTGGTCAACGCCCAGTTCATCGTCCGCGAGGACGGCGTCTACCTGATCGAGGTCAACCCGCGGGCCAGCCGGACGGTGCCGTTCCTCTCGAAGGTGACGGGCGTGCCGATGGTCGCCCTGGCCGTGCGGATCGCGCTCGGCGCCCGGCTGGCCGAGCTGGGCTGGGAGAGCGGGCTGCTGGCGCCGCCGCCGTTCGTCGCCGTCAAGGCGCCGGCCTTCTCCACCGCCAAGCTGCGGGGCGTGGACCCGTCCGTGGGACCCGGCATGCAGTCCACCGGCGAGGTGATCGGGATCTCGGCCAGCCCGCGGTTGGCGCTGGCCAAGGCGCTCCTCGGGGCAGCTCTCGTCCCGCCACGCCCCGGCGACGGCGGCGCGGGGCGGCCGCTCGCCCTCGTCTCCGTCGCCGATCGCGACAAGCCACTCCTGCCGCGGGTCGCGGTGGCCCTGGGCAGGGCCGGCTACCGCTTCGCCGCGACGTCGGGCACGGCGGCCGCGCTGGCCGCTCTCGGCGTGGAGGCGAAGGTGGTGGCCAAGGTCGGCAGCGAGCCGCGGCCCGGCGAGGAGCACGTCCTGGACCTGATCGCCTCCGGCGAGGTCCGGCTTGTCGTCAACACGCCGACGCCGCAGTCCGGCGTGGTCCGCGACGCGGCCGAGATCCGACTGGCGGCGACGGCCGAAGGGATCCTGTGTCTGACCGCCATCGAGACCGCGGTCGCGGCGGCGGAGGCGCTCGACCCCGACCTGGCGGCCGGCCTCGGCGAGGTCCGTGCACTGGGCGAGTGGGTCCCGGAGCGACCGCCCGCCGGGGTCCTGGCCGGGAGCTGACGGGAGCTGCAATGGAATCGCCGATCCAGATCGAGCCGTCCGGCCCACGCGAGCCGGCCGCCTCGTACCAGCCGGGCGTCTGCAACATCGGCCCGGAGGAGGTCCGGATGCGCCGGCGCAGCGGCTACGCGGGGCTGGCGGTCTCGGCCGTCCTGGCGGGCGGCCTGCTCGTCTCCCGCGCGCCCCGGCCCGCCCGCCTGCTCGTCGCGCTGCCGCTCACCGGCGGGGTCGTTGGGCTGCTCCAGGCGCGCGAGCGATTCTGCGTCAACTTCGGCACCCGCGGCGTCTACAACTTCGGCCCCCGCGGCGTCGAGAGCGCCGTGGTCGGGAGCGCCGACCGGCGGGCGGACCTCGGCCGGTCGGGGAGCATCATCGCCCGTTCGCTGCTGGTCGGCGTCGGCGGCGCGGCCGCCCTGCTCCTGCTGCCGGGCTGAGGGTTCCCGCGCCTCTCGTCGAGGCCTCAGCAGCGGGGTGCCGCCGGCGCGATGCTCGCCCCTGTCTCGGCTGTCTCCTGGGCCAGGCGCCGGCCCACGGCCATCAGCAGATGGCCGAGCGGGCGCAGTGCGGTGCCGCGGAGCTCACGGCCGGTCGGCCGGCGGCGAGTCTCGCGGCCGACGCGTCGCAGGTCGGCCTGGTACGCGGCGATCAGGCTGAGCCGCAGCTCGGGATCGATCGGGTCGTACACGGGGGGTTCCTCCAGGCTCGGTCGCGACATCGGGGGCGCTGCGCGAATCGACCGGTCCTCAATCGGGCGGCCGGCGACGGGCGGCGATCAGGAGAGCAGGGGACCGCGGCGGGCGCTCCTGGCCGGCCCGGCCGCCGCGGCGCACCTCGCCCGCCTCGCGGCGCAGCTCGGCTTCCCGCTCCAGCGCTCCACGGAGTTCCTGCTCGATCGGCAGTCGCATGGATTCCATCTCGTCCCTCCTGGCCATCTATGGGGTCTGTCTATCCTGTGTTAGTCATGTATCTAACCCTCGGCCCTGTGATTGGCCGCGGCCCGGGGACCGCGGCCACTCGCCGGGCGATCCGCCGGCGGCCTCGTCAGCCGCCGAGGTAGTGCTGGATGTCGCGCTCGGCCTCCTCCAGGCGGCTGCGGCGAAGGCTGTAGTAGGTGAGGGCGCCTTCGGTCGTGACGGTCACCAGCCCCGCGGTGCGGAGCAGGATCAGGTGATGGCTCACGGTCGGCTTGGAGAGCTCCAGCTTCTGGGCCAATTCCGTCAGGTACCAGTCGCGGTCCACGAGCAGCCGGAGGAGTCGCAGCCGGGTCTCGTCACCGAGCGCCCGGTGGAGGCGGACCAGCGGTGCCGGCGGGGCGAGCGGGTCCGCCCCGCCGATCGCTTCATCGGCGACCGGATAGCAGACGAGCCGCCAGTCCGGCCCGCTGAAGAGGTAGTTATAGGGCCGCGCAAAGTAGGATGGGGCGAGGATGACACGCCGGATCCTCGGTTCCGGGAGCCAGCGCAGGCCGCCGGTGGTCCGCTCGATGAACTCATCGGTGGGGAGGGCGGCCAGGTCGGGGCGCCGCCGCTCGACGTCCCCCAGCTCGATCCGGGCGACGCGGTCCTGGACCTGGCGGAAGGGTTCGAGCCAGGCGCGCAGGCCCGCCCGGAGACGGGCGAGGGCCGCCGCCGGATCGGCCAGGAGATCCTCGATCCGGTGCTCCGGCATCAGCTCGTCCCAGCGAGCGCGCAGCTCGGACCGGGCGGCGGTGTCGCCGGCGAGCGTCCGCTCGAGGAGGGTGGTCAGCTCGGGGTGTTCGAACGCGTCCGAGAGGAGCGTCTCGACGAGCTCGGTCTCGGAGAGGGCATCCACGCTCGCGACGAGGTCATCGGCGGTCCTGATCGCCGGCCGCTGGACGATCAGGCTGCTCAGCTCTGTGACGATCCCCTTGGAGCGAGCCGGCGCACCGAAAAGGATGGCATCCCCGAGGAGCGTCCCGCTGGCGTCTCGAGCCCCAGAGAGCCAGCGGAGGTCCTCGGGCAGCAGCTCTGCCTCCTGGTCGCCGCCGGAGACGAGGCTGATCAGGAAGTCGTAGGCGGGTCGGGCGTCCAGCTCGAGGCGGAAGCTTGCCTCCGCCCGCTGGCCGCGGATCAGGGTCCGCGTCGGCGCGGACGCTGCCGCCGCGGGGACGGCGCGGGTTCGATGCCGCTGGGCCATGGGTCTTACGTTGCTCCTAACACCTGTTAGTCGAAAGGCTAACACCACGGATCGACGGGTGTCAAGGGCGAAAGAGGCACCCGCGGCAGGTGAACCGACGGTCGCGGTGCCCGGCGGTCGAACCGGCCACCTCCTACAATCGGGCCGGTCACCCCCGCCCTCCGGCGGAGGTGCGCGCATCCGCATTCCCGCACGGAGGAGACCGCCTCGATGCCCCTCCCGGCCATCCGGTTCACCGACGAGCGCCTGCCCAACGGGCTGCGCCTGATCCTGGCCGAGGACCACGTGGCGCCCGTCGTCGGCGTGAACATCTGGTACAACGTCGGCTCGAGGAACGAAGTCGAGGGCAAGACCGGCTTCGCCCACCTCTTCGAACACGTCATGTTCCAGGGATCGCGCCACGTCGCCAAGGCGGAGCACATCGCCCTCGTCCAGGCGGCCGGCGGCACCATGAACGGGACGACCTGGCTGGACCGCACCAACTACTTCGAGACCCTGCCCAGCCATCAGCTCGAGCTCGCCCTGTGGCTGGAGGCCGACCGGATGGCGACGCTGCTCGACGCCCTGAGCCAGGAGAACCTGGACAACCAGCGCGACGTGGTCAAGAACGAGAAGCGCTGGTCCTACGACAACCGGCCCTACGGGTCCTGGGACGAGAAGGTCCATCAGCTCCTGTTCCCGGCCGGGCATCCCTACCATCACTCCACGATCGGCTCGATGGAGGACCTGGACGCTGCCTCGCTCGACGACGTCGGGTCCTTCTTCCGCACCTGGTACGCGCCCAACAACGCGGTCCTGGCGGTCGTCGGCGACTTCGAGCCGGCGCAGGCGCGGGCCTGGGTGGCCCACTACTTCGGGGCGATCCCGCCCAATCCGGCGATGCCCGGCCTCGGCGACCTGACACTGCCGCTGACGCTGGGCGGCGAGGTGCGGGAGGTCGTCCGCGACCGGGTGCCGCTGCCCCGGCTCTACTTCGCCTTCCGTGCCCCGGTCTTCGGCGACCCCAGGCTCGACGCCCTGGAGGTGGCGACCCAGATCCTGGCCGGCGGCAAGGGCTCGCGACTCCACCGCCGCCTGGTCCGCGACGAGCGGATCGCCCAGGACGTCGCGATCTTCGCGCTCGGCTTCGTGGGCGGCGCCTCCATCTTCACCGGCTCGGCGACCGTCCGTCCGGGGGTGGAGGTCGAGCGCGTCGAGGCCGCCTTCGAGGAGGAGCTGGAGAGGATCGGGCGCGAGCCCGTCTCGGACGACGAGCTCGCCCGGGCCCGGGCGCTGATCGAGACGTACGAGCTGGAGGCGCTCCAGCGGGTTGAGGAGCGGGCCGACCGGCTCGCCATGTACGCCACGCTGCTGGGCGACCCGGAGATGATCAATCGTCAGCTCGACCGGTACCTCGCGGTGGGGGCGGACGAGATCCGGACGGCCGTGGCCGAGGTGGTCCGCCCGGACAACCGACTCGTCCTCGTCTACCTCCCGGAGGCGGAGGCGAGCGGTGCGCCTCCCTCCGAGCCCGAGGCCCCGGAAGGGCCCGTTGCCGGGGCAGGGACCGGCGTCTCCCCGGAGGAGGACCGATGACCGCAGCCGAGCTCGAGGCGGTCCTGGCCCGGCGGCCGGTTCCCGGCCACCCGCGGGCCTACCAGTTCCCGGCGTTCGAGCGGAGCACGCTGCCCAACGGTCTTCAGATCCTGACCGTGAACGTGCCCGGCCGACCGCTGGTCACCGCCGAGCTGGTCGTCCGCTTCGGCGCCACCGACGAGCTGGCCGAGGAAGGGGGCGCTACCGTCCTCGCCGCCCGGGCGCTCTCCGAGGGCACCGAGCACTACGATGCGATCGCCCTGGTCGAGGCCGCCGAGCGGCTCGGCGCCTCCCTCCACGCCGAGGCGAGCTGGGATGCCTTCGCCGCTTCCGTGGAGGTGCCGGCCGACCGCCTGGCTGCCTCCCTGGAGCTGCTGGCCGAGATGGCCCTCCGGCCGACCTTCCCCGGACCGGAGGTGGACCGGCTGCGCGACGAACGCCTCAACGACCTGCTCCAGGCTCGGGCCGATCCGCGCCGGCGGGCCGAGGAAGTCTTCGTGGCGACCGCCTATCCCGGCGAATCGCCGTACCACCGTCCCGCCGGCGGGCTGCGCGAGACGGTCGAGCGCCTGGGCCCGGATGGCCTGCGGAGCCTCCACCGACGCCTGCTGGACCCCTCGCGCGCGGCGATCGTGGTCGGCGGGGACCTTGCCGGCCTCGACGTGGCCGCGATCGCCGGTCGCCTCTTCGGGGACCTGGCCGCGCCCGGCGACCCGACAGCCCCGCTGGTGGTCGACGACCGGTCGGCCGTGGAACGGACCTTCGTCCGGCTCGTGGACCGGCCGGGGTCCGTCCAGTCGGAGATCCGGATCGGCCACAAGGGCGTGCCCCGCAAGGTGGCCGACTTTCACGCCACGCAGATGATGGCCGCGATCCTCGGTGGCCTCTTCAACTCCCGGCTCAACCGGAAGCTGCGCGAGGAGAAGGGTTACACGTACGGGGCGCACGCCGGCTTCGACATGCGCCGGGCGGCCGGGCCCTTCGTCGCCCGGGCGGCCGTCGACACGGCGAACACGGCGCCGGCCATCGTCGAGACCCTGGCGGAGCTGCGGCGGATCCGCGAAGCGCCGGTGGAGCCGGACGAGCTGGCGGCGGCGCGGGACTTCCTGGTCGGCGTCTTTCCTCTCCGCTTCGAGACGCCGGGCGCGGTGGTCGGCGCCCTCTCCGGACTCTTTGTCCAGGAGCTGCCGGACGACGAGCTGGCGCGCTACCGGGGCGCGATCGAGGCGGTGGACAGCGAGGCGGTCCGGGCGGCGGCGGACGGCCATCTCGATCCCGACCGCCTGGCGATCGTGGTGGTGGGCGATGCCGACGCCACCGCGGCCGCCATCGAGAAGGCGGGCGTGGGCCCGCTGGAGATCGTCCGCGAGGAGCCGGGGGCCGAGGCCGGCTCGCAGGCAGGACCGCGCCCGCCGGGGCTGCCCGCGTCGACGGCTGAAACCTTCGACGGCTGAAACCTTCGGCCGTCGGTCCGCCTCATCTCCTGTAGAAGCCGCCGTCTCGCGGCCCAAGCAGGAAGGATGCCGTGAACCAGCCGCTGCCCCGATTCGCCCGTGGACTCGCCGTCTCAGGCGTCGCCCTCTTCCTGGTGGCCGGCGCCGCCTTCGGAGCGCAGGCCATCGGCGGGGCGCCCCACCGCGATGCCGCGCCGCTCATGGACCCCGCCGCGGCCACCGAGCCCGCCGAGGCGACCGAGACGGTCGAGCTGTCGCAGACTGCCGAGCCCGTCGAGACCGCAGAGCCGTCGGAGAGCCCGAAGGCGGCCGAGACTGCCGAGCCCGTCGAGACCGCAGAGCCGAGCCCGAAGGCGGCCGAGACTGCCGAGCCCAATGAAGCGGCGGAGACGGCCGAGCCTGTCGAGACCGAGCGCGCCGAACCGACCGAGACCCCGAGGGTAGAGCCGACGGAGACCGCCGAACCGGCGCAAACGGTGGAGCCGACGGAGACCCCCGACTCGGGAGGCAGCGGCGGCGACACGAGCCACTAGGCCGAAGCGTCCCGACGGGCGGTCGGGACGGACGCGCAGTCGGTACGGCGGCGGCGGAGCGGGCATCATGAAGCGCGATGCCGCACCGCCGGCGCCGGCCTGGCAGATGGAGCCGCAGCGATCGACCGGGACCGCCACCCCGCGCCGCAACCCGCCCCCGCCGGCGATGAGCAGGCGTGCCGAGTGGTGGAGGCCGTCCTCGGCGGCGACCGCGATGCCTTCCGGATCCTCATCGAGCGGGAGGCGGCCGGTGTGCTCCGGGCCTGCTACCGGATCCTCGGCGACCTCCACGACGCAGAGGACGCCGCCCAGGAGGCATTCGTGACCGCCTTCCGCGCCCTCGGGACCTGGCGCCGGGAAGGGCCGTTCGGCGCATGGCTGGCCCGGATCGCGGTCCGGATCGCCCTTCGCCAGGTCGGCCGGCGGCGGCGCCTGACGTGGATCGACCCGACCGCCGAGGACGCCTTCGGGGCGGATTTCTCCGGCGGGGACGGCGGCATCCTCCGGCCCGCCGGGGCCGCCACGGAGCTGGCTCCCGACCCGGCCATGATCGCGCTGCGCGCCGAGCGGGCCGCCCGCGTCCGCGCCGCGGTGGCCGCCCTCGACGAGCCGTACCGCGAGGTCGTCGCGCTCCGCTTCTTCGCGGATCTCTCCCTGAACGAGATCGCCGCCGAGAGCGGCCGGCCGCTCGGGACCGTCAAGACACACCTGCATCGCGGCCTGGGCCGGCTGCGGCAGTCCCTGGAGGCGGAGGCGTGAGTGAGCGTCGGTTCGACCCGGCGGAGCTGGATGGCGAGGTCGCCGGCGGCGACTCGCGCTCGGATCTCGCCGCGGCGCGGGAGCTCGAGTGGCTGGCCGACCAGGCGCCGGCGAACGCGAGTGCCGGGTTCACCGACCGGGTCGCGGCGGCAATCGCCGCGGAGCCCCTGCCCAGCCCGGCCGGTGCCGTCGTCGCGGCGGTTCGGCTGCGGAGCTCGCGGGCGTTTCTGGCCGCCCTCGCGGACGCCTGGCGAGTCGCCTGGAGCGCCGGCCGCCCGCTCGCCTATCGGGTCCAGGCGCTGGCGCTCATCCTGGTCGTGGCGGTGGCCCTCGGATCGCTGGGCGGCGTCGCCGCGGTGGGCGGCCTGAGCCTGCTGCGATCCGGACCCGGGCCGTCCGCGACCCTGCATCCGACCGTCGTTCCGGCAGTCACCCCTTCGCCGACCCCCGAGCCTTCGGAGTCGGCCGAGCCATCCGGATCGCCGAGCGAGAGCCCGGAACCGTCGGAGACGGCGAGCCCGACGAGTCGCCCGAGCGCGTCGCCCGGCGAGGCTTCGGGCGGGAGCGACTCGAGCTCGTCCCCGTCTGCTCCGGAGACGCCGCGCCCGGCGGAAACCAGCCGGCCCACCGAGACGCCACGGCCCACCGCCGCCTCCGATGGCACCCCCCGGCCGAGCGAGACGGCGCCCCCCTCGGACGGATGAGTGGCTCCCGATGCCGGTACCAACGGGGCATGGCCGCCGCCGCCCGGGGCCGCGACGATGGCGGCCATGATCAAGCGAGTGAGCGCCTCGGTCCTCTGGTTCCTGGCCGCCTGGGCCATGCTGGGCCTCGTCGCCTTTGTGGCGGCCCTGGCCGACTGGCTGGTGCCTTTCGGTTCCGCGGCGGCGGCGATCCTCGTCTACGCCGATCCGCTCCACCTGTTCTGGACGCCGCGACCGCAGCCGGCAACCTCCGTCAGCCGTCGAATGGCCCTGCCGACAGTCTGACCGCGACCGAGGATGTCCCGGCTTCTGTTGAAGTAAGGCGGTGATCACGCGCTGCTCAGGCCGCCTCCCCATCGTACTTGGCAGGGGTGAGACCCTGCGCGTGGCGCCGGAGGGCGTCGACGAGGATCGGCAT
>JAJYJO010000025.1 GCA_021789435.1 Chloroflexota bacterium | reverse complement strand
CGGACGCAGGCCCCTCCCGAAGCGCCTTGCGGCTTTGGTGACACGATCGAACGTGGCACCACATGCGGTATTAGCCACCCTTTCGGGCAGTTATTCCCCACTTCAGGGCAGGTCACCTACGCGTTACTCAGCCGTCCGCCACTAGTCTCCGAGCAAGCCCGGAGACTCGTTCGACTTGCATGTCTCATGCACGCCGCCAGCGTTTATCCTGAGCCAGGATCAAACTCTCCGACAGAACGCACGACCTAGCGATCGTGACTAACGGTCCGAGGGTTTACCCGCTCACATCCTTACCGGATTTCCTGCCACTCTTCACTTGTTAAGGTGCAGCAACCGACGCGCGGCCGCGACCGGCGCAACGCCCCAATGATGGGGCTTGCGACCCCTCCTGTCAATCGGAGAGCCCGGTGAGCCGCCCGATACGGCCCGGGTTTGCGACCCCCGGCATCGGGGGCGCGAGGCGGAATACTAGCGGGGGCCCAGGGGGCTGTCAAACCGCCGCCCCCGCGCACCGTGCGGAGCCGGAGTCAGATCGGACTGCTCTCCACGAGCAGGACGAAGGCCGCCCCCGACAGCCAGGCCAGGAGGGCCAGCTCCGCCGAGGCCGGGACGCCCAGCGGGCCCACCAGCACGAGGTAGACGACCAGGCCCACTACCGCCGCCGCCCCCGCCTTGGCCAGCCGCAGCAGGATCTCGAAGACGAGGTTGCTCACGTCGCCACCTCAGACGGCCCGGCGGCCCTGGAGAGACCGGATCAGGGTGATCTCGTCGGCGTATTCGAGGTCCCCACCGACCGGGATGCCGCGGGCGATGCGCGTGATGCTCTCGACCGTGGCCTCGAGCCGCTCGGCCAGGTACATCGCGGTGGCCTCCCCCTCGAGCGTCGGGTTGGTGGCCAGGATCACCTCGGTGAAGGGACGGCCGGCGCGCCTGGCCTCGTCGGCGCGGGCAAGGAGTTCGCGGATCCGCAGGCGCTCGGGGCCGATCCCGTCGATCGGCGAGATCGCCCCGTTCAGCACGTGGTAGAGCCCGCGGAACTCGCCCGTCCGTTCAATGGCCAGGACGTCCAGCGGCTCCTCCACGACGCACAGGCGGCTCGTGTCGCGGCCCGGGTCGCGACAGATCGAGCAGAGCGGTGCGTCGCTGATGTTGAAGCACCGCTCGCAGAAGACCACCTCGTCGCGGACCGCCACCAGCGCCGCGGCGAGGTTGCGGGCCTCGACCTCCGGTGCCCGGAGCAGGTGGAAGGTGAGCCGTTGGGCGGTCTTCGGACCGATCCCCGGCAGCCGGGCGAAGGATTCGATGAGCCGGGCGACGGGCTCGATCAGCGGCGCAGGCACGGGCGGCGCGGACTCACATGCCCGGCAGGCGCAGGCCGCCTGTCAGGCCGGCCAGCCTGCTCTCGGCCAGCTCCCGGGAGGCGCGAAGGGCATCATTGACGGCGGCCACGACCAGGTCCTGGAGCATCTCGACGTCTGCCGGATCGACGGCCGACGGATCGATCGTGACCGAGATGAGCTCCTGCTTCCCGGTGACCACGGCGCTCACCGCCCCGCCGCCGGCCGATCCTTCGACCGTGGCGGCGGCCAGCTCCTCCTGGATGCGCAGCATCTGCTGCTGCATCTGCTGGGCCATCCGCTGCAGGTTGGCCATGCTCATCGCCGATCCTCCCGTCGTTGGGGGTGCCGGGTGGTCCCCGGCGGGATGAATCCCAGTCTGGGCGAAAGCGGCGGCTGGTGCACGCCGTCAGCGGATCTCATCGACATCGGCGAGATCTTCGCCGAAGATGCGCCTGGCCTCGGCCAGGATCCGGGCAGCGTCGGGTTCCTCGGCGCCCGACGCCACGTCCAGGTTCGTCGCGACGCAGCGCACGGCGATCGACTCGCCGAGCACGCGGCCGATCCCCTCCTCCAGGTGCGGCCTACGCTTCTCGGCGACCTCCTTGAAGAAGCTCTGGCCCTCGGGGAAGCCGAGCGTGACCACCCCCCCTTCGACGGCGATCGGGCGACAGGCCTCGATGAGGGGCTTGCTCGGCGGGTGACGGCTGACGATCGCCACGACCTCCGGCCAGCGCGCCCGGAGCCGCTCGAGGCCCGCGTCCGCGGCGGCTGCCGCCGGAGCGACTACGGGCAGGGCGGCGGCCGCGGGAGCAGGGACCGGCAGGACGGCGGCCGGCGGAGCGGGCCCCACGCCGACGGCCGGGCGGGTCTCCTCCGGCGCGGCCACGGGTTCGACCGGCGCGGCCGCCGGGGGGACCTCGGTCCGGCCCGATCGAGACGAACGCCGTGGCGGCGGCGCCTGCGGCGGCGGGGAGGTGATCGGGCCGGAAGCCTCCGCCACAGCCTCCGCGCGTCGCAACTCGGCGCGGCCCGCCACCGGGTCCGGGAACTCCGTCGCGACCGGCGCCATCAGGGCCAGCTCGAGCTGGAGCCGCAGGCCGCCCGGTCCAGCCCGGCCCGGATCGAGTCCCGCCAGGCGTCGAGCCGCGGCGGCCAGGGCGGTCGGACCGGCGGCCGCCAGGCCCGCGCCGGGCGCCGGGCGCGCCACGAGAGCGGCAACGAGGGCGGCTCGGAGCACCTCGGCCGCCTGGTCCAGGAAGCTGCGCAGGTCGCGCCCGCCCTCCTCCAGCCGGTCGACGAGCTGGATGCCGGCCAGGGCGTCGCCGCTCACCATCGCCGAGAGGAACGCGCTCACCGACTCGGCGTCGGCCAGGCCGACCAGGTCGCGCACGCCTTCGGCCGTGAGGGTCTCGACACCCGAGGAGAGCAGCTGGTCGAGCATCGACTCCGCGTCGCGCATGCCGCCGGCGGCCAGGCGAGCGACCAGCTCGATCGCGTCCGGCTCGGCGGCCCGCCCGTCCGCGTCGAGGATCCGGCGGAGTTTGCCCTCGATCTCGGCCACCGACAGCCGTCGGAAATCGAAGCGCTGGACCCGGGAGAGGACCGCCGGCCGGATCTGGCTGCTGTCCGTCGTGCAGAAGACGAAGGCGACGTGGTCGGGCGGCTCCTCCAGCGTCTTGAGGAGGACATCCCAGCCCTGCGTGATCCGCTGGACCTCGTCGACGATGAAGACCTTCCGCCGAAGGTCCGAGGGGGCCGTGTAGATCCGCGGCAGGAGCTCCCGGATGTCGTCGACCCGGTTGTTCGACGCGGCGTCCAGCTCCGAAACGTCGAGCGCCCGACCCTCGCGGATGGCGACGCAGGCCGGGCAGGCATCGCAGGGCTCGCCGTCGCGCAGGTCGGTGCAGTTCAGGGCCTTGGCCAGGATGCGGGCCAGCGAGGTCTTTCCGGTTCCGCGCGGCCCCACGAAGAGGTAGGCGTGGGCGGTGCGACCGGTCCGCACGGCGTTGCGGAGCGTCTCGACGACCGCCTCCTGGCCGACGACCTGGGCGAAGGTCTGGGCGCGCCAGCGGCGATAGAGCGCCTGGTGGGTGGGGCTCGGGATCACGTGGCTCCGCGCTGCAGGTCGGGGCGGCCGCGGCCGGCGCGACCGATGTTGCCGTGCACCCTCCGTCGATCGAGCCGTCCCCGCGCCCACCACGTCGAGCGACTCGGGCCAGGCCGGTCCGCGGCACCCGGCGAAGATCGTTTAGTGCTGCTTCCTTCCGGACCTGACACGGTTCACGAGTCGCCGCTGCGCGGGACCCGGCCCTCAACGTCGCTCGGAGCGGCGGCCTTCGAGGACGGGGACCTCGGGAGGGAATTCAGCCCTGCTGGAGCGGATTGCAGGTACAGGGCACCGCTAGTTCCCCGCCTAGCACGGCCGGCGAATCATAGCAGGCCGGCCTGCCGGGCAGGAGTGGCCTGAAGGGCAGGAGTGGGCCTGCCGGGCACTCCGCTCAGGATGGCTCCGGGCCTACCCGCCGGCCCGCGACGCGCGGCAGGGCCAGGGCTGCGGCCGTCAGCACGCTCATCATCACGAAGTCGGAGGCCATGTTGCGCCAGGGCCGGTACATGTCGCCAGCGAACGTGCTGGCAACGATAAGCCAGGCCACGAGCGCGGCGAGAAGCGCGGCCGCAAGACGGCGCGTCGCCTCGTCCGGCGGGGATCGATAGGTCCGCCAGGCGGCGAGCACCGCCATCGCGAACAGGACGATGACCAGCCCCAGGGCGGGCAGGCCGAGCTCGGCGGCGATCTCCGGCCAGAACGAGTGCGCCGAGTCGAGCGCCAGGTGGGCCTGGGGCGGGCGGTAGCCGCCCACGTACTCCGCCTTGAACCGGTCGAGACCGATCCCGAGCAGCGGGTGGTCGATGGCCATGCGGACGGCCGCCTCGGTCGCCCAGAGCCGCTCCAGGAGGGAGCCGCGGCCGGCCAGTGTCGCCGGGTCCCACGAGTTGTACCGACTGCTGCCGACCAGCGAGATCATGACGTCCCGATAGGCGGCCGCGGCCCGCGGACTGACCACACCCAGCACGGCCGCCGGCCAGGGAACGACCATCCCGGACACGAAGACGGCCAGCAGGACGACGGCGATCCGTCGGTGCCAGGTGTGCGCCAGGAGGACCGCCAGCACGATCACGCCGCTGGCGGTGGCGAGCCAGGCGCTCTTGGAGAAGGTGAGGTAGAGGCAGAGGCCGGAGATCGCCAGGGCGACCAGGGCGGCGGCCGTCGTCAGGCCGGCCGGCCTGAGCCAGCTGCGCAGCGCCACGGCCCCGATGAGCAGCGGCACCGCCATGGCCAGCATCTCGCCGAAGAGTCCGACGTTGAAGTAGGTCAGCCGGGCGAAGAGGAGGCGCTCAGCCTGGAGGGCGGCCAGGGAACCGACGTCCGGAATCGTCTGGACGAGGTTGATCAGGCCGCCCAGCCCGACGGAGACGCCCAGGACCAGGCCCACCAGGGCGAGGCGACGACGATCGGGCCGCTGGACGACGAGCAGGGCACCGAAGGCGATCGGCTCCACGATCCCGTGGAGCATGACGTTGACGCTGGTTGTCCGGTCCGGCGAAGCCAGGGTGGAGAGCGACACCAGGCCCAGCAGCCCGAGCACCACCGCCAGCGTCGGGCGCCAGGGCCGCAGACGCCCCCGCCAGTCGCCGCCGCCCTCGCCGCCTCGGAGGCGAAGCAGCGTCCCGGTGCCCAGTGCCAGCACGAAGACGGTCTGGAGGAGGATCTGGACGGGCCCGACCTGCCAGGCCACCTGCGCCGCATCCCAGTACGGGACCAGCAGCAGGACCGCCAAAAAGCCCGACCACGGCGCGAGGACAGCGAGGGCCGCGACGGCGGCGGCCAGCAGGGGCGCGCTCGCCGCCAGCGCGTGCGCGAGCACCCCCGGCGTGATGTTGTACGGAGCGTGCTGGTTCAGGGCCGCCAGGGCCAGGGTGGCGGCGAAGGCGGCAAGTCCGGCCGCCCGCCGGCCCGGGGAGCCGCGCCAGAGGAGGTCCGGGATCCGGAGGCCCGCCTTCGGCCGGCCCTTCAGCCGGGCCGCCGGGAGCGAGCTCGAGTTCCCGTCACCCGTCACGCGCACCTCCAGCTGTCCATGGGACCCGGCGTCGATCCTGGGGCCGGTTTCTGAGCATCGGATGAGAGTGTGGTCGACGGCCGGCCGGCGCTCGACGGGCCGGCGCAGGACTCCCGCTCCGGCCGAACCGATCGCGGGCCGGCCGGCTGCCGGTCGGCCCACAGCCGGCACGCGCCGGGCGGGTCGCCCGCGCGGCGCACCCCGCGGTCGGGCGGCCGGCGTCGGGCGGCCCCAGGGAAGGGTGGCGGAGAGGGGGGGATTTGAACCCCCGATGGGTTGCCCCATACCGCATTTCCAGTGCGGCGCCCTAGGCCACTAGGCGACCTCTCCGCGGCCGATGGCTCGGCCCTGGCGGCCGGCCAGGGCCGGCTCGTCCGGCCCCGGTCAACCGAATGGCGGAGAGGGTGGGATTCGAACCCACGGTGCTTGCGCACACCGCTTTTCGAGAGCGGCACCTTCAACCACTCGGACACCTCTCCGCGGCGAGGATACCAGAGCCGATGGCGCGGCCGGCCAGGGGGGCCGGCCAGGGGGGCCGGCCAGGGGGGCCGGCGGCAGCCGCCGCGGGCCGCCCCCGTCAGGGCGCGACCTCGCGGGCCGTCGCCCTGGCGAACAGCTCTTCCGCCTCGTCGCGGCGGATGCCGCTGACGATCCGGAGGCGACGCGGCAGCCCGTCGTACTGGGCGAGCTGGAGCACGGTACCCGCAGCGCCGTCCGAGCCGTTCGGGACCGCGTAGACCAGGGCCTCGACGTCGCTCTCGAGCAGGGCGCCGACGCACATCGGGCAGGGTTCGCGGGTAACGAAGATGGTCGCCTCGCCGAGGCGAGCCGTGCGCAGCCGCCGGGCAGCCTCCCGAAGCGCGACCACGACGGCGTGTGCGGTCGGGTCGCTGGTCTCCTGCACTCGATCGTGGGCCCGGGCCACCATGGCGTCATTGACGACGACCACGGCGGCATTCGGCGGCTCCCCGCGTTCGAGCGCGAGCTCGGCCTCCGCGAGCGCCTCCCCCATGAACAGCTCGTAATTCACCGGTTGATTCTACAGGCCGGCCGCGCCCTTCCGGCGGGCAGGACGGCAGGCGCGGGCACCGGTGGAGCGACCCATGCCGCGGGACCCGCTTCCGGTGCGCCGTTCACCCGGCGGGCGTATCCTACGGGCCACTTCCCAACGATCCCCGGAGCCGATGCGCCCCTTGTCCTTCCGTCCCGGTCCCCGCCTCTGGTCGGCCCTGGGCCTCCTCGCGCTCGGCGTCGCGAGCGTGTCATGGATCCTGGTCGGAACGCCGACCGGCGCGGTCGGCCCACCCACCGCCGCGGCCACGCCCCCGGCCTCCCGCGCGCCGATCGTGGCCGCCCGGTCGCAGCCATCTCCGGCGCCGTCCGGCGCGCCGTCGATGGCGCCGCCTTCCGCCCTCGGCCCCCTGCCCGCCCTCGGCCCCCTGCCCGCCAGCGCCTGCCCGGCCGGGCCGGGAGGGGGCGCCGTCGCGGCGGCCTGGGCGACCGCCAAGGCGCCGCCGGCCGACCTGCTGCTGCACGTCCCGATCCTGATGTACCACCGCATCGTCCCACCGGCCCTGGCCGGGGACTCGCTGCCGTCGCTGGTGGTGCCGCCCCAGCGATTCGCGGCCCAGATGGCGGCCCTGGAAGCCGCCGGCTGGCGGACGATCACGGTCGGCCAACTCGCGCTGGACCTGCGGACCGGGCGGCGGCCTCCGCCACGGACGTTCGCGATCTCGTTCGACGACGGCTACGACGACGGCTTCACCTACGCCCTCCCGGTCCTGCGAGCGGACCATTTCGTGGCCACCTACTTCATCGTCCCCGGCCGGATCGGCGATCCGGTCGACCTGTCAGTCGGCCACATCCGGGCCCTGGCCGCGGCCGGCATGGAGATCGGGGATCACACGATGAACCACGCCGACGTGGCGCGGCTCGGCCCGGCGGCTCTCGTCTACCAGGTCGTCGGTGCCGCCGACCGCATCCAGGCCATCACCGGTTGCCGGCCGATCAGCTTCGCCTATCCCTTCGGCGCCGACGATCCGGCCGTGGCCCGCTTCCTGGAAGGCGCGGGATTCGGCCTGGCCGTCACCACCCGCGAGGGAGCCCTCGAGACGTGGGCCAGCCGCCTGCTCGCTCCGCGCGTCCGGGTGGGGCCGGGCACGACGCCGGGCCAGCTGCTTGCCGAGGTGACGGCCTTCAGCCGAGGCTGGGTGCCGGCCCCACCCGCGGCGGCGAGTCCTGCCCCCGGCGCCGAGGCCACCACGGCGACGAATCCGGCACCGAGCGCGGCCGTCAGCCCCGCACCGCCCCGCTGACCATGCCGCGGACGAGATCCAGGCGCGTCAGGTCGGGTGCGCCTGGCTGCCCGGCCCGCCGAGCCTCGGTCGGAGCGCCTGGAAGACGTAGGCGCCGAGCAGGAGCAGCAGGCCCAGCCCGATGAACGAGATGACGCGGTAGGCGACGTCCAGGTAGCTCAGGTCGAACAGGAACACCTTGGCCGTGGCCAGGGCCAGGAGGGCCAGGCCCGACTCCCGGGCCATCGACCGCCAGCGGACGACGCCGAAGACGAAGGCGCCGACGCCGAGCACGGCCCAGAGGATGGAGAGCGCCACCTGGGCCTGCTTCTGGAGCTCCTCCAGCAGGATCGGGCCCCCCAGGCGGACCTGGAACGCGTCCACCACCCCGACCGAGAGGAGGTAGGCGACGCAGCCGGCCGCGCCCAGGGCCAGGCCCGCTCGCACCCGGTCCCGCGGCAGTCCCGCGACTTCCGGTGCGAACCGGGCGCCGACTGCCAGCACGGCCGCGAGGGAACCCAGGGCGAGCACCGCACCGACGATGAAGGGCGGTGAGAGCGGCGGCGTCCATTCGGCGACGGCCAGCCGCTCCGGCGTCGCGACCTGGCCCAAGGCCTGCACAGCGCCGCACGCGACGAGGGCAGCGGCCGTCCCGATCGCCGCCGCCCGCCCGGCCTCCGGCCGCAGGGACCACCAGCCGGACGCGATCGCCAGGGCCGACCAGGCGACCACCCGGAAGGGGTAGTCGAGCTCGAAGGTGACGAGGTATCCGGCGACGGCGAAGGCAACGACGACCGCCGTGGAGCGCACGGCCCGGGAGGTGGTGAGCCAGGCGGCCACGAGCGCGGCCGCCACGACGCTCGCGGAGGCCGCGGTGCCGAGATCCGCGAACGGGACCGTCGGCAGGGCGATGGAGTTCAAGCGGTCGATCGGCAGGTCCAGCGAGGCGAGGTGGGCGAGGCCGAGCGTCGCGCCGCCCAGCGCCCCGAGGGTCGGGTAGAGCACGGCCGCCGCAACGGCCGCCGGCTGCGTGGTTTCGGCGGGGCTCGTCGTGGGGCGCAGGGGCGCGCTCGCTCTCTCCGGGGCAAGCCGGTCGACCAGCCGACCGACCGCCAGCGAGGCGGGAGCCAGGGTCGCCCAGGCCGCGAGGAGGGCCAGCCCCGTCATCTCGAACGGCAGGGCGTAGGCCAGCAGGAGCATCCCGACCGCGGCCAGCCCGAACCGCTCGTCGCCCCGCCGGAGCAGCCAGCCGGCCAGGGCGATCGCCACGAGCAGGCCGGCCAGTGCCAGACCACCCTCGCCCCCGAACGGCCAGCCCGAAACCTGCCGCCCGGCGAGGTCCCATCTCTCGAGCGGGTACTCGACGATCGCCAGGTGGGCGACGGCCAGTGACCCTACCGCGGCCGCACCGAGGCGGCTCTCGCGGTGCCGACGAACCCCGGCCACGGCGGCCAGCGCCACGGCCCCGGCCGCCCAGCCGATCGCGACGGCGGGGCCGTCCCACTGAAGCGCGACTGCCAGCGTCCCGAGGGCGACGCCGACGCCGGCCAGCAGCAGGCCGAAGGGGTAGCGATCGCCGCGCATCCGGAAGAACCAGCCGGCGAAGCCGAGGTGGGCGGCCGCCAGAACGGCGACGAACGCGCCCCGCCTGGCGTCGAGCTCGCCGGTGAGGGTCGTCAGCCCGGCCCAGAGCGTGAAGAGGGCGACGAGGCCGATCAGCAGGCCGGCCCGGCGCTCGATCCGCAGCCGGGGCAGGCGCAGGTCGTCACCCGCCGCCGCGAGCGCGTTCAGCAGCCAGTAGCCGGCCACGACGGCCAGGGCAAGCGGCGGATCCGGCCGGTCCGAGATCCAGCGGGCGACCTGCGGAACGGTGAGCGCGAAGGCGATGCCGGGCAGCCAGCGCCACGATCGGGCAAGCGCGATGGCCGTCGTTCCGACGAGCGCGGCCGCGAGGAAGGCAACCGTCACCAGCGTAGCGGCCGCCCCCAGCACCGGCGGCGCGGCCGCCACGGCGACCAGGCCGAAGGCGGCCACGGCCTGGCTGTCGGCGCGGATCGCGATGACGGCGGTGACGACGGCCGCCACGAAGGCCGCGGCCAGGCCGACCTCGGGCGAGAAGACACCGTAGAGCCGCGTGCCGGCGAAGAGAGCCAGCGAGCCGACGCCGAGCCCCACCGCGACGAGCACGTGGCCGAGGAGCGCCTGGCGGCGTTCGAAGAGCCAGGCGCCGAGGCCGACGAAGGCCGCGCTGGCGACCAGGCCGATCGCGACCCGCTCGGTCGGGCCGATCCAGCCGCGGCTGAAGGCGAGACTCAAGAAGAAGACGGCGCCGATGACGATCGCCGCCGCGCCGGCCCAGGCCATGAGGCGACCGGTCAAGCGCTGCTCGAGGTCACGGAGCGAGGTGGCGCTCCAGGCCGGAACGGCCGGAACGACGCCGGCGGCTGGTGCGGCGGGCCCGACCCCCAATGGCCCGGCTCCGGCCTCGCCGGCCTGCGGCATCTCCGTGGGCGCCTCGACGGAGGCCACCGGGGCGACGCCGGCCTGACCAGGGGAAGCGCGCCGAACCGACAGCCAGCCCGGCTGGCCCCTCCTCGGTGTGGGCTCCGCGGAATCGACACTGCCGCGACGCTCGCCGTCGGGGCGGCCCGCGGCGACGACCCGCCGCAGCTCGAGGGCCAGGAGCCGGTTGTCGAGATCGCCCAGGCGTCGTTCCAGGGCCCCGAGTCGCTCGAGGAGATCGCGATCCGCATCGCCCGTTCCCATCGCTCGTCCCTCGCGCCCGCCCGGCAGGGAACCGGTCCCGTCCGGCGGACCTCGGGCCGCCCGGGTAGAGCCTCGCGGCGGCCTGCTCGTGCGACTGACACCACCCCCGGCGCGGAGTATCGGCCGGCAGCCGCCGCGCGGGCAGTGCCGAACGGACCGTGATCCTGTCGGACCGCAGACACGACGGCCCAGGGGCGGGGCGACCGGGACACGTCAGGAGGGCTGCTGCCCGCCGGCCCACGCTGCGGCTGCCGCCCTGGGGGAAGGTGGCGCGCCCGGCGGGACTCGAACCCACGACCTTCAGGTCCGCAACCTGACGCTCTATCCACTGAGCTACGGGCGCGCTGGAGATGGCGGAGAGGGAGGGATTCGAACCCTCGAGGCAGGTTACCCCACCTGGCGGTTTAGCAAACCGCTGCACTAGACCGCTATGCGACCTCTCCGGAGCGGAGCGGGCGGGATTCTAGCAGGTGCGGCGGGATGGCCGCGACCGGCCGGCTGGCGGCGGCGCGCCGGCAGGTCGTCCCGCATCGGGTTGCGCGCCGGCCGCGGTTTGACAGCGGGCTGCCCGACCCGCTAGTGTCGCGCCACCGATGGGGCACTTCTTCTACTTTTACGACAGCCCGGCATGACCGTTCCCGGAGCCTAGACCCGGGAGCGCGGGTCGTGTCGGGTGAAGCAGAGGTTCGGACCTCTGCTTTTTTGTTGCCCCGGCGCGAACCCCGACCCGCCGACTCCGTCCCAGGAAGGAACCACAGAGATGTTCGTCGTCATGGCGGTCGGCGCGACCGATGAAGAGGTCAACGGCGTCAAGAGCCACATCCTGGCCGAGGGCCTGACGCCCCACGACAACCGCGGCGCCGAGCGGGTGGTGATCGCCGTCGTCGGGGAGGTCGGGCCGCGCAAGGAGCTGCTGATGAGCCGGCTGGCGGCGCTGCCCGGCGTGGAGACGGTGACGCCGATCAGCCGGCCCTTCAAGCTGACCTCCCGCGAGTTCCATCCCGAGGACACCGTGATCCGGGTCCTCGACGCCGTGATCGGCGACGGGACCCTGACCATCATCGCCGGCCCCTGCTCCGTGGAGAGCCGCGACCAGCTGCTCGAGACGGCCGAGGCAGTCGCGGCCGCGGGGGCGACCGTCATCCGCGGCGGGGCCTTCAAGCCGCGCACCAGCCCCTACACCTTCCAGGGCCTGGGCGTGGAGGGCCTCCGCTACCTGGCCGAGGCCCGCGAGCGGACGGGCCTGCCGGTCATCACCGAGGTGATGGAGCCCGCCCAGGTGGAGGTGGTGGCCGACTATGCGGACATCCTGCAGGTCGGCGCCCGGAACATGCAGAACTACCCGCTGCTGACCGCCGTCGGGCGGGCAGGCCGGCCGGTCATGCTGAAGCGCGGCTTCGCCTCGACGGTCGAGGAGTGGCTGATGGCGGCCGAATACATCGTCTCCTCGGGCAACCCGAACGTGCTGCTCTGCGAGCGGGGCATCAGGACCTTCGAGACCTACACCCGCAACACCCTGGACCTGACCGCCGTGCCGCTCCTCCACCACCTGACGCACCTGCCGGTGGTCGTGGACCCGTCCCACGCCACGGGCAAGCGCTGGCTTGTGAAGCCGATGGCCCTGGCCGGCGTGGCGGCCGGCGCGCAGGGCGTCATGGTCGAGGTCCATCCGCGGCCGGACAGCGCCCTGTCGGACGGTGACCAGTCGCTGACCTTCGACCAGTTCCGCACGCTGGCGGCCGCTCTGCGCACCATCCACGACGAGTTCGGCGACCTCCAGGGCGACCCGGTGCCGGCCGCTGCCCTGGGGCTGACCGCCGGCCTCAGCAAGCACTAGGCCCCCCGGCATGACCCGGGCCGCCCGGCCGGATCCCGGCCTGCCCGGGACCGGCGCTCCCGCCTCCCGCCCCGGCGGCGCGGCCGGGCCCGACGATGCCCGGATGATCGGCCCGGCGGCGCGCCTCCGGGGCGAGCCGCGGCTGCCCGGCGACAAGTCCGTCAGCCACCGGGCCCTGCTGCTCGCCGCGCTGGCCGAGGGAGAGAGCCGGATCACGGGGGCCGGCGACGGGCGCGACGTCCGGGCCACTGCGGCCCTGGTTGCGGCGCTCGGCGCGCAGGTGGAGCGCAGCCCGGCCGAGGGCCCCACTCTGGGGATCGACTACCGGGTCGTCTCGCCGGGCGTGGACGGGCTGGCCGAACCGGACGGCGTCGTCGACTGCCGGAACAGCGGCACGACGCTTCGTTTGGGGGCCGGCCTGCTCGCCGGCCTGGCCGCCTTCGCGGTCCTCGACGGGGACGATTCGTTGCGCCGCCGCCCGGTGGCCCGTATCATCGAGCCGCTGCGCTCGATGGGCGCGGTGCTTCACGCCCGTCGTCGCGATTCCCTCCCACCGCTGGCGGTCATCGGCCGTCCGCCGCTTCGGGCCATCGACGTCACCACGCCGGTCCCGAGCGCCCAGGTCAAGTCGGCGATCCTGCTGGCCGGCCTGCGGGCGGAAGGGCGCACGACGGTCCACGAGGCGGTGGTCACCCGCGACCACACGGAGCGGATGCTGCGGGCGCGCGGGGTGGCGGTGATCCGCGAGCCGGACGGGCCGGCCGGCGGTGGGGCCGCCTGGAGTCTCGAGGGAGGCGGACGGGTGCGAGCGACCGACGAGCGCGTTCCCGGCGACCCGTCCGCGGCGGCCTTCTGGCTCGTCGCCGGGGCGGCCCACCCGGACGCCCGCCTGCGCCTCCGCGACGTCGGCCTGAACCCGACCCGGCGGGCGATCGTGGACCTGCTGCGGGCCATGGGCGCGCGGGTCGACGAGCGGGACCTTCGCCCGGACGACGGCGTGGGCGAGCCCCTGGCCGACCTGGAGGTCGCGTCGAGCGAACTGCGGGCCATCGAGCTCGGGCCGGCCGACGTGGCGGCCGCCATCGATGAGATCCCGGTCCTCTGCCTCGCGGCGACGCAGGCCGCGGGCACGACACTGATCCGGGGCGCGGGCGAGCTGCGGCACAAGGAGTCGGACCGCCTGGCCGGCATCGCGGCCGGGCTGACCGCGCTCGGCGGCCGCGTCGCCGTCGATGGCGACGACCTGCGCATCAGCGGCCCGACGCCGCTGCGCGGGGCGGTCGTGGCGACGAACGACGACCACCGGCTGGCGATGACGTTCAGCGTCGCCGGCCTCATCGCCCGGGGAGACACGACGGTCGTCGGTGCCGAGAGCGCCGCCGTCTCTTACCCGGGCTTCTACGCTGAACTCGAAAGGGTGCGAGCATGACGAAGCGGGTCGTCCTCATCGGCCACCCGGTGGCCCATTCCCTCTCGAGCGCGATGCACCAGGCCGCCTTCGACGCGCTCGGGATCGACGCCCGCTACGAAGCCTGGGACCGTGCCCCGCTCGAGCTGCCGGCGGCCATCGCCGAGCTGCGGGGCGACGACGTCCTGGGGGCCAACGTCACGATCCCCCACAAGGAACGGACGGTCCCGCTCGTCGACCGGCTGACCGAGGACGCCCAGGCGACCGGTGCGGTCAACACCATCACCAAGGAGGGCAAGCGCCTGGTCGGCCACAACACCGACGTTGCCGGCTTTCGGGCGGCCCTGGACCGCCTGGTCGGCCGCCAGAAGATGCCCCGCCAGGCGGTCGTCTTCGGCGCCGGCGGCGGCGCCCGGGCGGTGGTCCACTCGCTGATCACCGAGGGCTTCCAGCGGGTCATCGTCTTCAACCGCCACCTCCATCGGGCCGAGGGGATGGTCCGCCACTTCGGCCGGAGCGCGGCCCACATGGAGCTGCGGGCGATGCCCTGGCACGAGTCGGTCATCGAGGCCGAGCTGGCCAAGACGAAGCTGCTGGTGAACGCGACCGCGGTCGGCCTCCGGCCGGGGGATCGGCTGCTGCCGGCCGAGCTGCTGCCGCCGGACCTGCTGGTCCTCGACCTGATCTACAACCCGGCCGAAACCCTCCTGCTGACCGATGCCCGGGCGGCCGGCGACACGGTCATGAACGGCGAGCTGATGCTGCTGCACCAGGGGGCCGCGGCCTTCGGGCTCTGGACGGGCCAGAATCCCCCGCTCGAGGTGATGCAGCGCGAGCTCGAGGCGGCCCTGGCGGCCGGCGCGACGTCCGCCGAGGCCGCTCCCGAGGCATCCGGGACCGGGGCCCCGAGCGGCAGCGCCGGGTGACGTGAGCGGTCTCCGCTTCCTGACGGCCGGCGAGTCCCACGGCCCGGCGCTGGCGGCCACCCTCGAGGGCGTGCCGGCCGGCCTGGCCCTGACGGCCGACGCCATCGCCGCCGACCTGGCTCGCCGCCAGGGCGGCTACGGCCGGGGGGCGCGCCAGCAGATCGAGCACGACCGGGCGGAGATCCTGGCCGGGGTCCGCCACGGCCTGACGCTCGGCTCGCCGATCCTGCTCCTGGTCCGGAACCGCGACTGGGAGAACTGGACCCAGGTCATGCAGGTCGAGCCCCTGACCGACGAGCAGGCTGCCGAGCTGGGGGCACTGGCCGCCGGCGGCAACCGGCGGGCAGCCCCCGTGACCCGCGTCCGGCCCGGCCACGCGGACCTGGCCGGCGCCCTCAAGTACGGCTTCAACGACGTCCGCAACGTCCTGGAGCGCGCCTCCGCCCGTGAGACCGCCGCGCGCGTGGCGGCCGGCGCGGTTGCCCGGGCCCTCCTGCGCGAGCTGGGCATCGAGGGCCGGTCGTTCGTGGCCGAAGTCGGCGGCATCGCGATCGACCGGGCCGCCCGCAGTCGCAGTCTCGAGGAGACGGAGGCCAGCCCGCTGCGCTGCCCGGACCCGGAGGCCGAGGGGCGGATGATCGCCCGCATCGACGAGGCCCGCTCGCGCGGCGACACGGTCGGGGGCGTCTTCGAGGTCGTCGTCCGGGGCGTCCCGATCGGCCTGGGAAGCTACGCCCACTGGGACCGGCGGCTCGATGCCGCCCTGGCCGCCGCCGTCATGAGCATCCAGATCGTCAAGGGCGTCGAGTTCGGGCTGGGCTTCGAGCAGACCCGCCGCTTCGGCTCGGAGGTCCACGACATCATCGAGGGCCGCGACCCGACCGGGGCCTGGATCCACCGCTCCAACAACGCCGGCGGGCTGACCGGCGGCATCAGCAACGGCGAGCCGATCGTCGTCCGCGGCGCCGTCAAGCCCATCTCCACGCTGGCCCGGCCGCTCCCCTCGGCGGACCTGGTGACCGGCCTTCCGGTGGAGCAGGCGCACTACGAGCGGAGCGACATCAGCGTGGTCCCGGCCGCGGGGGTCGTGGCCGAGGCGATGGTCCTGCTGACCGTGGCCGACTTCGTCCTCCGGAAGTTCGGCGGCGACTCGGTCGCCGAGACCGCCGACAACCTGGCCCGCTACCGGGACCGGATCGCCCGGCCGCCGGAACCGCCGGTCGCCGGCGGACGGCCCGGGGCCGCGCGCGGGCCGCGGCCCGCCCTCGAGGGTGGCGAGGCCGGCTCCGGCGGGGACGACTGAGGGCCGCCGGTGGACGTGGTGCTGGTCGGCCTGCCCGGCAGCGGCAAGAGCGTCGTGGGCCGTCGCCTCGCCCAGCGGGGGCGCGCCGTCTTTATCGACCTCGACGAGCAGATCGAGCGCCGCGCGGGCCGCCCCATCCCGGCCATCTTCGCCGACGAGGGCGAGACCGGCTTCCGGGCCCGCGAGCGGGCCGAGGTGGCCGCCCTCGGACCGGCCGGCACCTCGTCGCGGCTGCAGCGGGTGATCGCGGCCGGCGGCGGCGCGCCGGTCGATCCGCGCAACCGCTGGGCCCTCTACCGCGGGCGAACCGTGGCCTGGCTGGACGGGTCGCCGGAGGTCTTCGCCCAGCGGCTCCGGCGCAGCATGCGGGTCCGGCCCCTCATCGCCGGCCGCGACCCGGTGGGCGCGGTGCGCCAGCTCGGCGCCGCGCGGCGACGCTTCTACGCGGCGGGCATCCGGCTCAACGGGCTGGCGGAGGTCGCGGCCAACGTGGAGACGCTCGAGCGGGCCCTCGCGGAGACGTCCGCGGAGGGGACGACGCTCCTCCGCGCCCAGACCGCGATCGGCGGCCTCGAGCTCGGCCACGGCATCGCGGCGACGACCGTCCGCGACGTGCTCGCCGGCCTGGAAGCCCGCCGGGCCGTCCTGGTCTCCGAGCCGAAGGCCTGGCAGGTGGCCGGCTCGGGCCTGGCCGCATCGCTGGCCCGGGCGGGCATCCCCACGGAGTCGATTCTGCTGCCGCGCGGTGAGGCCGCCAAGCGGCTGCGGGTCGTCGAGCGGGCGGCCCGGGAGCTTGCCGGCCAGCGCGTCGAGCGCGGGGAGCCGATCGTGGCCATCGGCGGCGGCGCGCTCGGCGACGCGGCCGGCTTCCTGGCGGCGACCTACCTGCGCGGCGTGCCGCTCGTCCACGTCCCGACCACCCTCGTCGCCCAGATCGATTCGGCCATCGGCGGCAAGACGGCGGTCGATCTGCCCGAGGGGAAGAACCTGGTCGGGACGTTCCACCAGCCGGCGGCCGTGATCACCGACATCGCCTTCCTGGCCTCGCTGCCGGTCCGCCACCGGCGGGCCGCGCTCGGCGAGGCGGTCAAGATGGCCGTCCTCGGCGACGAGCGGCTGCTGGAGCTGCTCGAGTCGGACGGCCCGGCGATCGCCGAGGGCGATCCTGCGGTGGTCGAGTCCGGCGCCCTGGCCGAGCTCGTCGAACGCTGCGCCTGGGCCAAGGTCGAGATCGTCGTCGCCGACCAGCGCGAGCGGGCGGGCCGGATCGTCCTCAACCTGGGCCATTCCCTGGGCCACGCGATCGAGGCGGCGGCCGGCTACCGCGGGCTCCTCCACGGCGAGGCCGTCGCCCACGGCCTGCGCGGGGCGGTCCGGATCGGCGAGGAGATCGGCCTCACGCCGGCCGATCGGGCCGGCCGGATCCTGCGCCTGCTGGACCTGCTGGGCCTCGCCGTCCGACCGGCCGAGGTGCCCGTGGACGCCGTCCGCGAGCACCTCGGCGTCGACAAGAAGCACGCCGGCGGCCGCCTCCAGTGGGTCCTCCCGACGGAGAGCGGGGTCATCGTCCGCTCCGACGTCCCGGCCGGCGCGGTGGAGGCCGGCCTGGCGGCGGCGATCGGCGGCGGCGCGGCCGGCGCGGGCCGGGTCGCAGTGGGCCCGGCCGCGCGCCGCCGCGGAGCCGGCCTCCCGTGATCCGGGTGCTTGTCCTCAACGGGCCGAACCTCGACCTTCTCGGCAGCCGCGAGCCGGAGCGCTACGGGCGGACGACGCTTCCGGAAATCGAGGGCCTGGTCCGCGAGCGGGCCGCGGAGCTCGGCCTCGCCGTCGACTGCTTCCAGTCGAATCACGAAGGGGCGCTGATCGACCGCCTCCACCGCCGGGACTTCGACGCGGCGATCGTCAACGCCGGGGGGCTGACGCACACGAGCGTGGCCCTGCGCGACTGCCTCCTGGCGGTCGACCGGCCCTTCGTCGAGGTCCACCTGACCGATCCCTGGCTGCGCGAGCCGTTCCGGCGGGTCAACTTCCTGCACGACATCGCCGTCGAGTCGATCGTCGGCCAGGGACCGCGGGGCTACCTGCTGGCCCTGGAGTCGATCGCCCGCCGGCTCGCGCCGACGGCGCCCGAGCCCCCAGCCCGGGAGGGTCACGATGCCTGACCGCTCGAGCGAACGGCCGGCCGGGGGCCGGGGGCCGGGTCGCGCCGTTCGGGCCGCCGAGACGCCCGAGATGCGCCGGTTGCGGCGCCGGATCGATGCCCTCGACCGGCGGATCGTGACCCTCCTGAACGAGCGCGCCTCGCTCGCGCTCGAGGTCGGCCGGGCGAAGCTCGCAGCCGGACGGCGCACGGTGCGCGACGTCGAACGCGAGCGCGAGGTCCTGATGCGGGTCGCCCTCGCCAACGCTGGGCCGCTCGCCCAGGCCGACCTGCTGGCGCTCTACCGCCGGCTCATGGCGGCGACCCGCGAGCTGGAGGCGCGCGACCGTCCCCCGGCCGAGTAGCGACGCCGGGGCGCCCGCACATCCCCCGGTACGTTCAGGGCAGCGCCAGCGCGGCCGGCTGGAGGAACAGGACCGCCAGAGCGAGGACAAAGGCGAGGGCGGCGACCGCCAGCAGGGCCCACCGCCGCCGGCGCGACGGCTGCCGCGTCGGGAGGACCGCGACGTGGCCGGCCGTCCGCTCCAGCGCCCGCAGGTCGCGCGGTCGCCGCTGCTTCGTCCAGCGCTCCAGAAGGTCGCCCCAGGTTCCCATGGACTACCTCCGCCGGGAGCGTACGCCGCCGGCGCAAGGGCGGAGGCGGTGAGGGCCGGCCGGCTCGTCAGGCGGCGGTCGCCGAGCGCAGCTCGCCGACGAGCCGCGCCAGCGCGGCCACGTCACGGCCGTCGGGGCCCAGCGCGTCCACCAGGGCCGAAGCCACGATCACGCCGTCCGCGCCGGCCCGGACCAGGGCCCGGACATGCGCCCCCCGGCTTACCCCGAAGCCGACCGCGACCGGCGCCGTCGAGACCCGCTTCACCTCGGCCACCAGCCGGCCGGCCGTGCGCGGAAGCGCTCGGCGGGCGCCGGTCACCCCGACCAGGGAGACGCAATAGAGGAATCCGGCCGTCCGCGACGCGACGCGGGCGCGGCGCTCCGGCGGCGTCGTGGGCGCGACCAGGTAGACGAGGGCCAGCCCCGCCCGGGTGGCGGCCGCCTCGAACGGCGCTCCTTCGTCCGGCGTCAGGTCGGCGACGATGATCCCGGATGCGCCCGCGGCGGCCAGCCGCTCGGCGGCCGGGCGGCCGTCGCCGCCGCCCAGGACCTGGTTCGCGTAGCCCATGGCCACCAGCGGCACCGCGGGCCGGGCCGCGGCCACCTGCCCGACCAGCTCGATCGAGGCCTCGAAGGTCGCCCCCGCCCGCAGGGCCGCCGCCGACGCCCGCTGGAGAGTGGCGCCGTCGGCGAGCGGGTCGGAGTAGGGCAGGCCGATCTCCAGCAGATCGGCGCCGGCATCGATGGCGGCGAGCGCGGCCGCCCGGGACGTGGCCAGGTCCGGGTAGCCGGCCACGACGTACGGCACCAGGGCCGCCCGCCCCTCGCCCGCCGCCCGGGTGAAGGCGACGGCGATCCGCTGCGCCCCGCTGCTCGCGGCCGCGGAGCCGGCTCCTTCCGCCGGACCCGGGCCGCCATGCGCGCGGCTCATCGGTCCGCCTCGGGCAGCTCGAGCGCCGCCATGTCCTTGTCGCCCCGGCCGGACAGGCCGACCAGCACGACGGTCTCGTCCGGCAGACCCGGCGCCGCGGCCGCCAGGCGGAGCAGCAGCCGCGGCAGGACCGCCAGGGCATGGGCCGGCTCGAGGGCCGGGATGATCCCCTCGGTCCGGGCCAGCCAGCGCAGGGCGGCCAGCGCCTCGGTGTCGGTCGCGGCGTCCACCGCCAGCCGGCCGGCCGCCGCCAGGGCCGCCACCTGCGGGCCGATTCCCGGGTAGTCGAGCCCGGCGGAGATCGAGACCGCCTCGACGACCTGGCCGTCACGGTCCTGGAGCATCATCGAACGTGATCCGTGGAGGATGCCGGGCGAGCCGCCCAGCAGCGCCGCGGCATGGCGGCCGGTCGCGATCCCCTCCCCCGCGGCCTCCGCCACGGCCAGCCGCACGCCGGGCTCGCCGATGAAGCGGCTGAGGAGCCCGAGCGCGTTGGAGCCGCCGCCGACGCAGGCGAGCGCGACGTCCGGGAGGCGGCCCTCCGCCTCCCGGACCTGGACGGCCGCTTCGTCTCCGATCACCCGCTGCAGGTCGCGCACGATCGTCGGATAGGGATGCGGGCCCATCGCCGAGCCGAGCACGTAGTGGGTCGTGGCCACGTTGGTGACCCAGTCGCGCATCGCCTCGTTCACCGCGTCCTTCAGGGTGGCGGTGCCGGAGTGCACCGCCCGGACCTCGGCGCCGAGGGCCTCCATCCGCAGCACGTTGGGAGTCTGGCGGCGGATGTCCTCCGCGCCCATGTAGACGACGCAGGGGAGGGCGAGGAGGGCGCAGGCGGTGGCCGTGGCGACCCCGTGTTGGCCGGCGCCGGTCTCGGCGATGACGCGGCGCTTGCCCAGGCGGCGCGTGAGCAGGGCCTGGCCCAGGGCGTTGTTGATCTTGTGGGCGCCGGTGTGCGCGAGGTCCTCGCGCTTGAGGTAGACGCGCAACCGCGCCGGAAGCGGCGGGGCGGGCAGTCCCGGAACCCCGGCCGGCACCTGGGCCGCCGCCCGCGGGTCGCGCGCTCGCTCCAGGACCTCCGCGGCCAGGCGGTCGGCGCGGTAGAGCGGCGTCGGCCTGCCGGCGTAATCACGGAGTAGCACGCTAAAGCGGGCCCAGAACCGGGGATCGTGGCGGACCTCGAACCATGCCTGCTCGAGCTCCTCCAGCGCGGCGACGAGGGTTTCGGGCACGTAGCGCCCGCCGAAGCTGCGGTCGAGCCCCCAGCGCCCGTGACGGTCGGCCTCCAGCAGTCCGTCGGGCACAGGCGTCGGCCGGGCGGGGACGTGCGGCCGATCGCGGCGCGCCGCCCGGGCGCGCTTGGCGAAGAGCGCCACCCGCAGCGAGTCCTTGACCGGGCGCTCACCCGCGACCCAGGGCGCTTCGACGCCGGAGGCCACGTCGACCCCCACGGCCGGGATGTCGAGCACCGCCCGGCCCACCGTGGCCGGCGTGAGGCCGCCCGCCAGGAGGACCGGGACCTCGCGGGCGACCGCCGCCGCCAGCCCGGTCGCCGGCCGCCGGCCGGTCCCGCCCGGGTGCGGCCCACCTGCCGTGTCGAGCAGGATCTGCTCGGCCCCCGCCGCCAGGAAGGCGCGGGCGCGCTCCACGATCTCCGACGCGACGGCCGCCGCGTCCTGCCCGGCGGGCACGGTCTCGGGCAGGTGGAGCACCTTCCAAGCGGGGCGCTCCAACCGGCCCAGGAACTCCACGGGCTCGTTACCGGCCAGCTGGAGCGCGTCCGGCTCGAGGGCTGCGACGATGGCCGCGAGCTCCTCCGCCGGGCGGTCGGCCGAGAGCGCCACGATGCGCGGGCGCGCCCCGGCGGGCGCCGCGGCGCGCACCAGGCGGGCGAGGCGGACCGCCTCCTCGAGGCCCAGGACGCGTGGCGTGCCCGGCACCAGGTTCAGCCCGATCGCGTCCACCCCGGCGCGCAGGCAGGCGAGCACGCCCGCCTCGTCCGTCACGCCGCAGATCTTGACGAGCGGGGCGCGGTCCGCCGCGGCCGGGTCGAGCGGCGGCCGGCCGGCGGCGACGAAGGCGGCTGCCGCCGCCCGGGGGTCGCCGGACCGCATCAGGGTCTCGCCAACGAGCGCGGCGTCGAAGCCCAGGGCCCGCCAATCCGCCACGGTCGCCGCCTCGCGGAGGCCGGATTCGGCCACCACCAGGCGGTCCTCGGGCACCAGGTGACGGAGCCGGCCAGCCCGCTCGGGGTCCACGGCCAGCGTTCGCAGGTCGCGGTTGTTGAGCCCGACGATCCGGGCGGGCGTGGCGAGGGCGGCCTTCAGCTCCCGCTCGTCGTGGGCCTCGACGAGCGGCTCGAGGCCCAGGTCCAGGGCGCGCCTCACCAGGTCCGCCAGGCGGCGGGCCGGGTGGAGCGCCGCGAGCAGGAGCACGAGGTCGGCGCCGGCCTCCCGAAGGAGGGGCAGCTGGCGGGGATCGACCACGAACTCCTTGGCCAGGACGGGCAGGCCCACCGCCGACCGGACAGCGGCCAGGTCCGCGACCGAGCCGCCGAACCAGTGCGGCTCGCACAGGACGGAGATCGCGGCCGCTCCCCCGGCCGCGTAGGCGCGGGCGCGGGCAACTGGATCGTCCCCGGCCGCGATCGACCCGGCCGAGGGCGAGCTGCGCTTCACCTCGGCGACCAGGTGGCAGCCTGGGGCCGCCAGCCGCTCGGCGGCCGGTCGCGGCGGCGGCGCGGCGGCGGCGCGGCGCGCGAGCCCCGCGTAGGTCAGCGGGCCGAGCTCCGCCTGCACGTCCGCCAGGCGGCGAGCGGCGATCTCGCGGACGACCGACGGCCGGTTGCGGCCGGCTGCGGCCCGAGGGGCACCGGGAGCGACGAGCGTCATGCGGGGCTGGCCTCCAGGGATTGCTCGTGCGTCCGGCGGGCCGCCCGCAGCCGCGCCAGCAGGGCGCTGGCCGCGCCATCGTCGATCGCCGTCGCCGCGGCCGCGATCCCCTCCCCGAGGCCGGCGACGCGGCCGGCGGCCACGAGCGCGGCGGCGGCGTTGAGGAGGACGACATCGCGGCGCGGGCCCGCCTCGCCGTCGAGGACGGCCGCGACGATCGCGGCGTTCTCCTCCGGTGAGCCGCCGGCCAGGGCGGCGTTCGGCGCGACGGCCAGGCCGAGCGCGGCCGCGACCACCTCGCGCCGCTCGACGCCGTCCGGCGTCACGTCGTAGACGACTCCCGAGCCATCGAGCGGAAGCTCGTCGAGGCCGTCGCCGTGGACGACGAGGGCGCGCTCCGCGCCGAGCAGGCGCAGGACCTCTGCGATCCGCGGCGCCGCGGCCGGATCGCCGACCCCGACGACCTGGCGCCGCGCGCCCGCCGGGTTGGTCACCGGGCCGAGCAGGTTGAACGCGGTCCGGACGCCGATCTCGCGCCGGGTGGGGCCGGCGTGGCGCATCGCCGGGCTGTAGCCGGGCGCGAAGAGGAAGGCGAAGCGGTCCACCCGGAGGGCCGCGGCCGCGGCCGGCGGGTCGAGGTCGGTGCGGACGCCGAGGGCATCGAGCACGTCGGCCGAGCCGGAGGCCGAGGTGATCGCCCGGTTGCCGTGCTTGGCGACCGGGACGCCCGCTGCGGCCGCCACGAGCGCCGCCGCGGTCGAGATGTTGAAGCTGCGGCTGCCGTCGCCGCCGGTGCCGCAGGTGTCGATCGTGCCGTCGGGCGCATCGACGTGGAGGACGCGCTCGCGCATCGCGGCCGCGAACCCGGCCAGCTCCTCGACGGTCTCGCCGCGCATCCGGAGCGCGACGAGCAGGGCGGCCAGCTGGGACGGCGTCGCCTCCCCGTCCATCACCGCGCCCATCGCCGCCCGGGCCTCGTCGAGCGAGAGGCCACGACCCTCGACGACGACGGCCAGCGCATGGCGGACCTGTTCGCTCATCGGAGACTCCTCATCGAACCAGCGCCTCCGGGACCGGCGGTCGTGCCGGGACCGGCACGGTCGCCCGGCCAGAACCCGCCGGGACCGTTCCCGTGCTCGCCTCCTCGAGCCCGCGCGTCGCGAACGAACCGACGGCGGCGTCGAGCCGGCCCGCCTCGCCCTCCCCGGCGAGGCGCAGGAAGTTGGCCAGGAGCCGTGGCCCTTCCGGCGTGAGGACCGACTCCGGATGAAACTGGACGCCCTCGAGCGGCAGCGTGGAGTGGCGCAGCCCCATGACGACGTCGTCGTCGTCGCTGCGGGCCGTCACCGCGAGCGTCGCGGGGAGCGTCGCGGGGTCGACGCAGAGGGAGTGGTATCGGGCGGCCAGAAGGGGCGAGGGCAGCCCGGCCAGCAGGCCGGCCCCGTCGTGCCGGACCGGCGACGCCGCGCCGTGTACCAGCGTCGGCGCCGGCCCGACGCGCGCGCCGAAGGCCGCGGCCAGCGACTGCATACCCAGGCAGACGCCCAGCAGCGGGATGGCCCGCTCCGCCGCCACGCAAACCGCCGGAACGGAGAGGCCGGCCGAAGTGGGATCGCCGGGCCCCGGCGAGATGACGATCCCCCGCAGCTCTGCCCGCTCGTCGGCGGCGAGCGCCTCGAGTGCGGCCCGGTCCAGGGCGTCGTTGCGGACGACGCGGACCGTCGCTCCCGCCGCCTCCAGGGCCTGGACCAGGTTGAAGGTGAACGAGTCGTAGTTGTCGATCATCAGGATCACGGCCGGCCTCCCGGGGCCGCCCGGGGATCCCGCGCCGGCCCGCCCCCGCCGGCCGCCCCGGCGCCCGCGCCCGCCCCGGCCCGTCGACCGTCGACCGGGCTCCCGTCGACCGGGCTCCCGTCGACCGGGCTCCCGACCGTCCGCCCACCGGAGCCTCGCCCGGCCTCCCCCGGTGCCGCCGCCAGTTCGATCGCCTGGCGCAGGGCCGCCGCCTTGTGCTCGGTCTCCTCGAACTCGCGCTCGGGCACCGACGCCGCCACGATCCCGGCCCCGGCGTGGACGTGGGCCAGCCCTTCCTTGAGGACGGCGCTCCGGATCGTGATCGCCGTGTCCAGATTGCCGCCGTAGCCGAGGTAGCCGACCGCCCCGCCGTAGAGCCCGCGCCGCTCCCCCTCCGCGGCCGCGATCAGCTGCATCGCCCGAACTTTGGGCGCGCCGGTCAGCGTCCCGGCCGGGAAGACCGCGCGCAGGGCGTCCAGGCCGTCGGCGCCCGGCCGGAGCCGCGCCTCCACGTGGCTCACGAGGTGGAGAACGTGGCTGTACCGCTCGACCTCCATGTACTTCGTGACCGCCACGGTCCCGGGACGGGCGACCCGGCCAAGGTCGTTGCGTCCGAGGTCGACGAGCATGACGTGCTCCGCCCGCTCCTTCGGATCGCCCTGGAGCTGCTCCGCCAGCCGGCGGTCTTCCTCCGGCGTGGCGCCGCGTGGCCGTGTCCCGGCGATCGGGTGGGTCGTCAGGCGCTCGCCCTCCACCTGCAGCAGGAGCTCGGGGCTGGCCCCCACGACCTCGAAGCCGGGCAGGCGGACGAAGAAGAGGTAGGGGCTCGGGTTGACGCGGCGGAGGGCGCGGTAGATGGCGAGCCCGTCGATCGGGCGGCCGTCCGGCCCGGCCGGCAGCTCCAGCGTCTGGCGCCGGGCGAGCACGACCTGGATCGCCTCGCCCGCCGCGATGGCGTCCTTGGCCGTCCGGACCGCGGCCTCGTACTCGTCGCGACCGAGAGAGGTTCCGACGGCCGACCCCTCGCCGCGGCCGCGCCCGGAGCCGGCGGCGGCCGACGCTCCCGGGGGCGTCCTGCCGGCCTCGGCGCCGCCGGGCCGGCTCGTCCGCTCCAGCGCCTCGAAGACGGCCGTCTCGGCGATCCGGTAGCGGCCCTCGAAGTCCGGCGCGTCGGTGTGGAGGGCGGCGATGGCGGAGAGGGTATGGGTCAGGTGATCGAAGACGAGGACGAGGTCGGATTCGATGAAGGCGGCCCCGGGCAGGCCGAGCGGGTCCCGGTCGGGCAGCGGCACGGTCGGTTCGAAGGCGTGGACGGCGTCGTAGGCCAGCGCTCCGACGGCTCCGCCGGCGAAGCGCGGCAGTCCATCGGCCGGCAGGACGCGCCGCCGCGGCACGAAGGCGCGCAGGGCGGCCAGCGGGTCGGCGGCCGCCACCGTCTCCGTCGGCAGGTCTGGGGCGAAGTCGCGAACCGTCACCGGGCGGGTCTGGACCGTCGCCCGGGCGCCGCGGACCTCGAGCAGGCGCCGCGGACCGACGCCCAGGAAGCTGTACCGACCGAGCCGTTCGCCGCCCTCGACGGACTCGAGCAGATAGGCCGGGCCTCCGTCGTCGAGGCGAAGAAAAGCGCCGATGGGCGTCTCGAGATCGGCGTCACGGGAGGCCACCAGCAGCACCGTGTCGGCCTCGCCCGCCAGCTGGCGGACCTCGCGGAGGCTGAGGGGATCGGTGGTGGGCATGGCGGCGGGACCTCCGGGAATCGAAACGACCTTCCGTCTCCGGGACGGAAGGTCGAACCCTCCGCGGTGCCACCCGCGTTCGGCATGATGCCGCGCTCTTCCACCGACGGGAGCGGCTCGCCTCCGGCCTCACGGCCAGGGCCCCGCCCGATCGGCGCTGCCCGCTATCGCTGGCGCCTGCGCCGGAGCCTACTGGCGCCCCTGTCCGGGGGTGCGTTCGGTCCGGAGGCTCCCGGGTCCATTCGCCGCCGCCGCCGCCCCGGCTTCCACCAGCCGCCGGGTCTCTCTGCCGGCGGGCGACGGGTACTCGTCCCGATCGTCGCCCGGTCTTCGATTGGCGCGAAGTCTAGGCGCGCGGCTCACGGCGTGTCAATCGAGCGGACGGCCGGGTAGTGGGTCAGTTTGAGCGAGACGGCCTCCCCGGGCGCAGGTTCGGGCTCTAGAATGATGACTAAGCGGAACCCCCCGAGAAGCGCGAAGGCACGTGCGATGGAATCGACCGAGACCGACCCGCTGGGATTTGAGCAGGCGGCGCACGTGAACGGTGACACGTTCTGGCGCGCACGCGAGTATGCCGAATTCCTCGGGTATGCGGACTACAGCGGGTTCCGCGGGGGACCGGTCGAGCGCGCCATCGCCGCGTCGCTTCGGGCAAACATTCCGGTCGGGGAGAACTTCAGCGAAGTCTTGACGGTCGTCGACGGCCGCGAGGTGCGCGACCTGAAGCTGAGCCGCTTCGGGTGCTTCCTGATCGCGATGAACGCGGACTCGAAGAAGCCGCAGGTGGCCCGGGTCCAGGCCTACCTCGCTGGTCTTGCGGACAGCCTGGACGACTACCTCAGTGCCCCGGAGCAACTTGAGCGGATCATCGTCCGCGGGGAGATCGCCGACGGCGAGAAGAGTCTGGCCTCGACGGTCAAAGGTGCGGGGATCGCGACGAGGGAGGGCTACGCGTTCTTCCAGAATGCCGGATACCGCGGCATGTACAACGTGAACCTCAATCGCTTGCGAGAGATCAAGCGCGTACCCCCCGGGCGTAGCCCGCTGGACTTCATGCACAGCACCGAACTTGCAGCGAATCTCTTCCGCATCACGCAGACGGAGGCAAAGATTCGCAACGAGCGAGTGTCGGGACAGACGAGGCTAGAGAACACGGCCCATGAGGTCGGGCGGACCGTCCGCAGAACGATGATCGAACTGAGCAACACTCGGCCTGAGGAGTTGGCGCCCGCCGGCGACATCAAACTCGTGCGGTCGAACCTGAAGGAAACGCATCGGTCGATGAAGAAGCTCGACCGGCCGCGGAAGGGTCTGGCGCCAGGCCCTCTGTCAGTCGAGTAGGGCCGCGATCTCCTCGCACGTCCAGATGTGATCGGCGAGCCCTGCGGCCATCCCGGGGGTCTGCGGATACGGATTCGCAAGGCCCTTGTGGGGCCGAGCGAAGTTGTAGTACATGAAGTGCAGCGCGACCGCAGCGGCTAGGTTCTCGACCTTCTTTGAGAAGCCGTTGGTCAGCCGAGTGAACCGCCGCATGCCCATCCGCATCGTGAGGTTCGACCGCTCGACGTAGCTCGTGCTCACCTTGCGCGGGTCGGGGCTGCCCTGCATGACCCGGACCTGTTCGGAGAGCACCACCGGAGGGCTGAACCGGCGCTCTTCGGTCGGGTCGGAGCCGTACTCCTTGATCAGCATTGCGTAGTCCACGTCCGACCCGAACGCCCGCTCGATGGCCTCGACGTAGGGCCGGAAGCCGTCGGTCGTGATCTGCACGCGGTTCGCGAGCCGGGAGGCGAGATCGGCGATGAACCAATTCGCCGCCTCGGGTGCTCGGTCGCCGACGAGCCACGAGCACATGAGCTTCGTATCGGGATCGAGCGCGGTCCACGTCCACGCGTCGCCGATGCCGGACTCGTCCTGCCGCTCCTCGGGCACGTTCTTGGCCTTCATGCCGACGAACGACCAGATCTCGTCGCACTCGATCCGGGTGGCCGGCAGGTTGCGCAGCGCGTCGTTCTGGTAGGCGGCGCAGGCGCGGCCGAGGTCGACCAGGAGCTTCGTGATCGTGTTCTTGGCGAAGCCGGTGATGCGGACCGTCGAGCGGATCGAGTTGCCCTCGACCAGCGCCCGAATGATCTGTGCCCGCTCCGCTCGACTTAGCCTGTTCATACTGACCATTATGCATGACCGCTCAGGGATGTCAAGAGGTTTGACAGAGGAATCGCGACGATTCATGCTTGGCGCAGAAGAAGCCCCCCGAAGGGGGCCTCTTCCAACAAGAGCAGCGGCAGCGTAGGTGGGGACGGCTCCCACTCTTCCGCCGCAGACGGTGGTTGACTCACCGTCACAGCTCCTTGTCTGAGCGCCGGGGCCGATCCTGTCTAGATCGTCGGAACCCCGGCGCTCTCTTTCATTGCCCCTCCTCATCCTCCTGGTCTACGTCGTCATTGACCGGATACGCGTAGAGCAGGACGCGATCGAATGTGCCCTTCCACCGCTGGTAGGTCTCGTCGTCCCAGGTCGGACCGATCTTCGCTAGATCCGACAGGAACGGGGCGAGAGCCGGGTGAATGCCGGACGGTGGAGCCGCAGGAGTCTCGACCTTGGGGGTGTCGTGGTGCTCTGGTTCGTTACGCCGCGTCGGGGGGTTGTTTCTGCGCCGCCCGGACACCGCTGGGCGGTTGCGGGCCTGCTTGGCGATTGCCCCAGGGACGGAGAGTTGCGCCCCCTTCACGGCGTTGACGAAGAAGGCGATTGCCTTGCGGTGGGTGGCATCGGTGGTGCCGAGCTCAGCGATCCGGTCGCTCAGCATCTTCGGCGTCATTCTTGTGAGGCCGTCGACGAGATCAGGGCCGTATGCGTCACGCAGGAGGGCTGCAAGCAGAGGAGCGCGAGCCTGCGAGGTCGCACGAGCCAGCTCCTCGAGCTTGTCCGTAGGCGCATCTCCTGCGAGTAGCCCCAGGAACCGCAGCCCGGCCATGAGCTGGGCGCCGCCTGACCCGGAGAACTTCTGACCCCACCACGACCGGTCGAACTGGCTCGGCATGTGCTCCATGTCGTGGAGCCAGTCGAGGAGCGTCACGAAAGTCAGATAGCTCGCGTACATCGGTTGCCCGCGGGTCTCGGTTCGCACGTCTGTCATAAGTCGCATACCTCCCGCATAAGCTTATGCGACAATGCGGCTGGTGTCAACGGCAGAGGACAGAAGTTGCCGATCCGAATCTGTCCAGCGCATCCTCCGCGCAGGAGGTACCTGACCATGTACCAGAGAGGCGATCGCGTCGTCGTCGAAGGGTTCGGCGGTCGCCGCGCTGTCTTGCGCGTGTGGGAGGATCGCGGGCGGGGCCTGTGCTTGAGCAGCGAGGCTGGATATCAGCGGGCGCTAGCCGGAGACGAGGGGGCTCCGCTGGTGGGGTACCCGCGCCGCGACATCAAGGGCTATGCCGACGCTATGAGCGAATCGTCCACCGAGCAGCCGCAGCCCGCCGAGCGATCTCCGATCGCTCCTCAGGGCTGAGCTTCGCGGCCCTGGCCTTGCCGCCCTTCAGCCCGCCTCGCCGGCCCAGTGCGACGGCTGCCGGGTCCTTCGTCGGACCCTCGGGCATCCCCTCGTCCGTGGCGCGCTCGTCCTCGGTCGCCTCGTCTACGATGGACTTGGCGAGCGTGTTGAGGTCTAGCTTGCGATTGCGTGACCGCTCAGGCATGCGTCAAGTGTGGGCCGATACCGCGGAGCCGTCAAGAAACGCGCGGCTCAAACTGACCCACTACCGACGGCCGACGACGGGAACGGCGGACAGTCGGGCGGCCGACAGGCCCCGACGTCCAAGCGGTCCTACCAGTACTCCTCGGTGTGGAGGGTGCCGATGTCGTGGCCCCTGTCGCGGATGAAGCCCCGCTTCGACAGCCGCTCGATCACCGTCTCGATCATGCCCGGGTTGCCGCAGAGGTAGACGTGGAAGTTGTCGGGGCTGAGCTCGAGACCGGTCTCCCGCTCGATCTCGCCCGAGAAGAGGATCTCCTGGAGGTAGCCCGACCGGCCGTGCCAGGTGGGGTCCTCGGCCGGCCGGGTGATGACCGGGATGTAGATCAGGTTGGGACAGTGGCGGGCGATGCTGATCAGCTCCGTCCGGTAGCCGAGGTCCCAGCTGTAGCGGGCGCCGTGCAGGATTAGGAACTTGCGCGCCGCGCCGCACTCGAGCTCGGACCGCAACATGGACATGTAGGGCGCGAGTCCGGTCCCTGTCGCGATCAGCAGGAGGTGATGGTCGCGCGGCGCCTTGTCGAGGGTGAAGACCCCCACGGCCTTGGGCCCGATGTAGATGCGGTCCTTGATCTTGAGGTTGAAGAGGCGTGGCGTGAGGTCGCCGGTCATGACGCAGGTGACGTAGAACTCGACGAACTCGTTCGAGCGGCTGCCCGAGGCGATCGAGTAGGCCCGGCGGATCATCTTGTCGGGGTCGGGCCGGGCGGTCGTGATGGCGGCGCGCGCACCGAGCTCGACCGTCCCCTCGTCCTGCCGACCGGGCGGTTCGGCGGCGGGCCGTGGCTCGGTCCCGAGCCCTTCCGGGAGCAGCGCGCCCGCTTCGTCCGGCTCCGCATCGTCGATCCGGGGCTCGGACTCCTTCAGGCCGAGCACCACGTACTGGCCGGCCTTGAAGTCGAACGGCAGTCGGTCGGGCACGACCCGCAGGATGATCAGGCCAGGGGCGAGCTCGACCCGCTGGGCGACGGTCGCGTTGTACTCAGTTGCCGCCATCCATTCGCCTCCGAGCGATCCTCCCTCGTCTCCCCGCGGAGAGGATACGGCCCGGCCGGGGAGCGGCGCAGGGGCGGCCGGGCGGCACCCGCGGCGCTCGGGGCCCGTGGCTCGGCAGGCGGGGCGACGAGTGGCAGGGCACTCCCGGCCGGGCGGCACGAAGCTACCGTGCCCGCGCATCTGACACGCTCAGAACTCGGTGCTGTCGGGCCACCGGCGATGAGGGCGGGCGGCTCGAACCTGTACGGGATCAGCCAGGGCGATGGCTGCCGAGTCCGCCGACCTTGCCCGGGCCAACCTTGGCGCGCCGCGGCCGGCCCGACGAGCGTCGAAGCCGACCCGCGGGGAACCACGCGCCGTCGATCGGCCCGAGGGAGGCGCCGCGGCCCGGTCGGACACGGCCCGCAGGATGATCGGGCCCGGGCAGCGGGTCAGTCGTACTGGACGCGCGGGTCCACGATGGCGTAGGTGATGTCCGCCAGCAGGTTGGCGGCCACGACGATGACGGAGGTTACCAGAAGGATGCCCATCAGGACCGGGTAGTCGAAGTGGCCGACGGC
>JAJYJO010000117.1 GCA_021789435.1 Chloroflexota bacterium | reverse complement strand
GTCCCGCCGCGCCGGGCCCGCCCGCTTCCGCCGGGCCGGCGGATGAGGTCGGGCGAGGGCCGCCCGCCCCTCGCCGAGGGCCGAACGCCCCGCGCCGACGGGCGGCCGCGGGTCGCGGTCGTCGGCAGCGGGGCCTGGGGCACGACCCTGGCGGTCCTGCTGGCCGGCCGCGAGCCGGTCATCCTGCTGTCGCGCTCGGCGGAGACCGCGGCCCGGCTGGCGGCCGAGGGCGGCAACGAGCGTCGCCTGCCGGGCATCCGGTTCCCGCCCGGCCTGCACGTCACCGCGGACCCGGAGCGGCTCCGCGACGCGACGGATCTCGTGATCTTCGCCGTCCCCTCGGTCCACCTGCGGGCGATGGCGGCCCTGGCCGGGCCGTTCCTTGCCGGCGGCGCGGACCTCCTCTCGGTGGCCAAGGGCCTGGAGCGCGGGACGCTGCTCCGCATGACCGAGGTCCTGGCCGACGCCGCGGGCGTCGATCCCGGCCGGCTGGCCGCTCTCTCCGGGCCCAACCTGGCGGCCGAGATCGCCAGGCGGCTGCCGGCCTCCTCGGTCGTCGCCGCGCGCGATCCCGAGCGGGCCGCCCGGATCGCCGCCCGCGTCGGCGACCGCGCCTTCCGCCTCTACACCAACCCGGACCTGGTCGGCGTGGAGCTGTGTGGTGCGCTCAAGAACATCGTCGCGATCGCCGCCGGGGCAGCGGACCGGCTCGCCCTCGGCGACAACGGCAAGGCCTCGATCATCACCCGCGGCCTGGCCGAGATGACCCGGCTGGGGGTGGCGGCCGGGGCGAACCCCCTGACGTTCGCCGGGCTGGCCGGCGTCGGCGACGTGATCGCCACCTGTGCCTCGGGCCTGTCGCGCAACCACCGGCTGGGCATGGAACTGGCGGCCGGGCGAAGCTGGGCGGAGATCGAGGCCACCCTGCCCGGCGTGGCGGAAGGTGCCTACGCGGTCGACGCGGCGATCGGCCTGGCCGCGCGGCTGGGCGTGGAGCTGCCCATCGCCGAGCAGGTCCACCTGGCGCTCTACGAAGGCAAGGCAGTCCGGGACTGCCTTGCCGATCTCCTGGCACGGGGTTCGAAGGACGAGCTGGCCGGCCTCGACGCGCGGCCGGCCCACCCCGGCTGACGCCTTGCGGCTGAGCCATACCAACCCGCCCCGGACCCGGAAGCGAGCGGGGAGGGCCCCTGGCTCTGGTAGACTGCCGGTGCCACGGGGCGTAGCGCAGCCTGGTTAGCGCACTAGTCTGGGGGACTAGAGGTCGACGGTTCAAATCCGTCCGCCCCGACCATCTCCCGATGCTGAAGAGGCCCCTCCGGAAGCCCGGAGGGGCCTCGGCCTGGCCGGACGATCGCGGGGTCGACGGCAACGCCCATTGAGCGCGCGGCGAAGGTCGCTCTCCGCGGACACGCCCGGTCAGCGCGAGACCGACCCGTGGCCCGCGGGACTCGACCCGCTCATCGCCGAGGGTGACGGGCGACGGGGGCGACGGGGCGACGGGGGCGGCGGACGAGGAAGGTCGCGCCTGCGCCGACGAGCGGAGCGAGCGCGAGGAGCACCACGACCGGCGTCGCCATCGTCGCGAGCCAGTTCGCGACGATGGGCCCATGACGGCCCACCTCGTCCAGCATCTGCAGGTACCCGGGTCGAGCGTCCACGTTGGGCGTCGCGAGTCCGAATGCCAGCAGCAGCGCCCCGCCGGCGAAGAGGCAAAGGGTCACGACGACCCCCGTGATCGCCCAGAGGACGAGCGTTGTCCGGACGAAGGTCTGCACGAGTGGTCCTTCCCGGCGTGGAACAGATGCCCGTGCCGCCGCCACCCGCCATTGTCGTAGGTTGCGATGACCGCCGTTGTCAGCCCGTTGACAGCCCGCGGGTCTCTCTCGCGACCCGCCTTCCGGTCGGAGTGCGGCGACAGTGGCCGAGATGGAGGGGAAGGCGCCACGCCGTCCTCGACGTAGGGCGGGGCAGCTTCGTCCTGCTGGTCGCCTGGCACGGCCGGCGGACTGGCGTCTTCTGGAGGCGTCTCCCGCGCCGCCGCGGAGATCGTCGAAGGCCCCCAACACCGCCACCCTTCACGGCCCCGGGGCTTCCGCCTGGCTGGCCGGGGCCACGGCCGGCGCGCGGGTCAGCCCACCGTTCCACGGTGAGATACGCCGTCGCCGGTCGATCGCCGCCGGCCACACTGCCGGGGGGTGTGCCCACGGTGGAAGGAGCGTCCCATGTCGCCAGCTGCCGCGGCAGGCCTGCAGGCCGTCGATCGGCTCGAGGTGACCGTCGTCGACCTCTCGGTCGACGTCCTCCTGCCCTCGGTCGGCCCGGCGAACCGCCCTCCGCTGCGGCGCGACTGGGCGGTCGGCGACCAGTTGCGCGCCGAGCACGGCTACTCGCTCCTGGTACAGACGTGGGTCGGCGACGAGTCCCACACCCTCGTCTACGACGCGGGGCTGAGCCCCACGACCTTCCTCTGGAACTGCGACGTGCTGGGGATCAGGCCGGCCGAGGTCGAGGCGATTCTGCTGAGCCACGGGCACGCCGACCACCACGGCGGCCTGGAGGCGGTCTTCCGGCGCCACGGGCGGGCCGGCCTGCCGATTGTCCTGCATCCGGACGCCCGCCTCCGGCGGCGGATCGTCTTCCCGACCGGCACCACCCTGGAGATGCCCCCGCCGTCGGTCAACGACCTCGAGAGTGAGGGGGCGCGCGTCCTCGACGAGCCGGGGCCGACGCTGTGGGGCGGTGACACGATGCTCCTCTCCGGCCAGGTCGAGCGGACGACCGCCTACGAGCAGGGCTTCCCGCTCCAGCAGAAGGCCGACGGCGAAGGGTGGGCGCCGGACCCGTGGATCTGGGACGACCAGAACCTGGTGGTGAACGTCCTCGACCGGGGACTCGTCGTGATGAGCGGCTGCTCCCACGCGGGCGCCGTCAACGTCATGTTCAACGCGCGACGCCTCACGGGGGTCGAGCGCGTCCATGCCTTCATCGGCGGCATGCACCTGACCGGCGGGCTCTTCGAGGCGATCATCCCCGCGACCATCGACGACGTCGCGGCGGTCTCGCCCGACTACCTGGTGGCCGGGCACTGCACCGGCTACCGCGCGCTCGCCGAGATCGTCACCCGCTTCCCCGAGCGCTACCTCGCCTCGTCCGTCGGCAGCCGTTACGTCTTCGGCCGGTAGCCGGCGGCCGGCGCGCGCCCGCCGCGTCGAGCCCGGCGCAGCGGAATCTTGTGACCGACGGCCCGGGCCGATCGTGCGACCGGGGGATGCGCCGGGCCGGCCGGGGCAGAATCATGGACGGGCGTCCCTCCCGGACGTGGGGGACCCGAGGTCGTGCGCCTTCTCAGCCTGCTGCTGGCCGTCGTCCTCGCCCTGTCGGCCGCGGTGCCGGCCGAGGCGTGGTCTGCAGCGTCGTTCGATGCGCAGGCGGAGGCGGTCCTCGGCGACCTGATCTCCGCCGAGCACGACCGGGTCTGCGGCGACGGTCCGCTGGGATCGGGCCTCGTCGAGGCCGAGGCCAACGTCCGGCTGGCGCGCTGGCGGGCAGAGGATCTGGGGGTCCGCGACTACTTCAGCCACACGATCCTGGGGACCGACCGCCAGTTCGCGGCCTACTTCCCCGGCTACGGGATCGAGGAGTGGCGCACGGCCGGCGAGATCCTGGCCTGGAACACGTACGCCGACAGCCGGGCCCCCGCCACCGCCTTCGCCGGGTTCATGGCCTCGCCCGAGCACCGGCCGCTGATCGAGAACTGCGCCTACGACGCCTTCGGCGTGGGGTCGTGGAAGACCCCGGCCGGCAAGAAACTGTTCGCGGTCATCTTCACCGAGCAGCGGCTGTTGCGGGTCTCGACCCCGGTCGCCGAGCTGCGGGCTGCCCCGGGGGCGGATGGGCGCGTCGTCGCGGCCCTCGCCGCCGGAACGGTCCTGGTCGACTGGCAGGCCCGGACCGGCTGGTACCAGGTCCGGACGCCCGGCGGGCAATCCGGCTGGGTGGACGGGGCCGAGGTTCGCTGAGACCGAGGAGCGCCTGGCCCTTGCCGGCTGGCGGCCGGGTCCGGCTGCACGTTCGCGGCCTGTCCGCCCGCCGCGTTCGCGCGCCACGGGGCGGCCGCGTTGGGCTAGATTCGCCGCAGGTCGCCGCCTGCCTCCTCGGCCGCGGGGCGGCCGGGCCGGGGCATCTCCGCCAACGGGCGGCCGCGAAGGGGTTCCACGTGCGCCACTCCCCGCCGGGCGTCCCGTCCGATGACCTGCCACCCGACTCGACCGACTCGGCCCGCCCGTTCGACCCGCCCGGCGGGCCGGGTGGCCCCTCGCCGGCGCCGGGCCCGGCCGCCCTGGACGCCGAGCAGCGGACGGGCCTGGCGGACATGGACCCCGAGCGGTTCCGGACGGCCGGCCACGCCGTCGTCGACATCCTGGCCGACTACCTTGCCGGCGTGGAGCGCTACCCGGTCCTGCCGCCGCTGGAGCCCGGCGAGCTCCGGCCGCGCTTCCCGGCCACCGCGCCCGAGGCGCCCGAGCCGTTGGCCGCCATCCTCGACGACTACCGCCGGCTCGTCGAGCCGAACGCCACCCACTGGCAGCACCCAGGCTTCCTGGCCTACTTCAGCACGACCGCCTCAGGTCCGGGAATCCTCGGTGAGATGCTGGCGGCGGGGCTCGGCTCCAACGCGATGCTCTGGCGGACCTCGCCGGTCGCCACCGAGCTGGAGCAGGTGGTGGTGGACTGGCTGCGGCGGGCGCTCGGCCTGCCGGAAGCCTTCGACGGCTTGCTGACCGAGGCCGCCTCGACCTCGTCGCTCATCGCCCTCGCCGCCGCGCGCGAGCAGGCCGGCCTCGATGCCGCGGCCCGCGGCCTGGCCGGCGGGCCGCGGCCGCGGGTCTACGCCTCGGCCGAGGCCCACTCCTCCATCGAGAAGGCCTGCATGACCCTCGGCCTGGGCCGCGAGGCGCTCGTCCGGGTGCCGGTGGACGATGCCTACGTCCTGCGGCCGGACGCCCTGGCGGCGGCGATCGCCACGGACCGCTCGGCGGGGCGCCGCCCGATCGCGGTGGTCGCGACGCTCGGGACCACCTCATCCACCTCGGTCGACCCCGTGGCCGCGATGGCCGAGATCGCGCGGCGCGAGGGGCTCTGGCTGCACGTGGACGCCGCCTACGCGGGCTCGGTGGCGATCATCCCCGAGCGGCGCGGTCGGTTCGCCGGCTGGGAGCTCGCCGATTCGATCGTCGTCAACCCCCACAAGTGGCTCTTCGCCCCACTCGACGCCTCGCTGCTGCTGGCGCGCCGGATGGAGGCGATCCGCGCGGCGTTCAGCCTGGTCCCGGAGTACCTGCGGACGCTGGACCGCGCCTCGCCGGTCCGCGACTACAACGACTACACGCCCCAGCTGGGCCGGCGCTTCCGCGCCCTCAAGCTCTGGATCCTGCTGCGCTACTTCGGCCTCGAGGGACTGCGGCGGCGGATCGAACATCACGTCGCGCTGGCGGAGGCGTTCGCCGGCTGGGTGGACGCCGATCCCGACTGGGAGCGGCTCGCCCCCGCCCCGTTCTCCACGGTCTGTTTCCGCCACCGCCCGGCGCGCTTCCGCGGCCGCGAGGATGAGCCGGCTGTCCGGGCGGAGCTCGACGAGTCGAACCGACGCCTGATGGACGCGGTCAACCGGACCGGCGAGGTCTTCCTCTCGCACACACGGCTGCGGGATCGTTTCACGATCCGGGTCGCCATCGGCAACCTGCGCACGGAGGAGCGCCACGTCCGGCGGGCCTGGGAGCTGCTGCGAAGCGAGGCGCGCGCACTGGAGGGCCCGACGGGGGAGCGATCCGCGGCCGACGAGCCCCACCCGGCCGGCGGACCCGGCTAGAAGGGCCTCGTCACCATCAGGATGACGATCACGGCGACGACGCCGACGGTCAGCCAGCCGAGCTGCTGGGTGCGCGCCGCCGCGGCCCCGTACGCGGCCCCGGCCGGGTCGCGCTCCGCCTCGGCCAGCTGGCGGCGGATGGCCGGCGCAAAGACTGCGATCCCGAGAGCGGCCACGATCACGTAGAGCACGATGGCCGTCGCGATCCAGCCCTCCTCGAAGGAGTACGCGCCGCTCAGGACCATCAGCAGGCCGCTCACCAGGACCAGGCCGTAGGCGGGGTTGGCCAGCCGGCGGTCGAGGGTGCGCACGCCGGCGATCGCGAACAGGATGCGCTCCCGGTCGCGACCGGCGGCGCGCAGCCAGAAGGCGTAGGTCACGTTCGCCCCGACGGCCACGATCACCGACAGGATGTGGACGAGCTTGAGGAGCGGGATCCAGGCTTGGAGCGCGTCGAGCACGAAAGACCTCCGACGGCGGGGATGGCAGCAAGAGCCTAGGCTAGATCCCATACCGTGTTGTCAAGGCTCGATCCTCCAGTTGGGATCGAAGTCGACGCCGTTGCGCCACACGCCCCAGACGATGCTGAGCGCCTTGCGCATGCAGTGGCCGAGGGCATTCATCTTGG
>JAJYJO010000024.1 GCA_021789435.1 Chloroflexota bacterium | reverse complement strand
GCGCCCGCGCCGGGCGGTTGGGCCGGCTCGGCCGGCGCGGCCAGGTCGGGCCTCGCCTCGGCCGGCTCGGCCGGCTCGCCGGCCAGCTCCACCGCCTCGACGGCCGCCTGGGCCTCCGCGCTTGCGAGCGTCTTCGCCGCGGGCGCCGCCGGCTCCCCCGCGGCATCGTTGTCGGCGGGCCGCCCGACCGGCTCGTCGGCTGGCTGGTCGGTCCGGGCGATCTCGGGCCCGGAGCCCGGCTGCTCGGTCATGGCGCTTCCCTCGTGCTGCTGGGATCGCGGACCGGGGTTGCCGGTGAGGGCGCGCGCGACCCTGTCCGGACCAGCCTACCGCGGCGGGACAACGAGCGCCGTGCGCCCCCGCAGGCCGGGCGCCCGCGCGGTGGCGGCGTAGACCTGCCGGGTCTCCCGGGCGACATCGGCCCAGGTCCGGCGGGGCCCGGCCGCCCGCTCCAGGGCCGCCGCGAGGAGGCGACCGTGGGCGGCATCGTCGGCCCAGACCGTCCCCAGCGCCCTGGCAAGCCGGCCCGGGTCGCGGGGCTCCACCAGGATCCCCGCCCGGCCGACCAGCTCCGGGTTGGCCCCCACGGCGCTGGCGACGACGGGTGTGCCGGACGCCAGCGCCTCGATGACCGGCAGTCCGGTCGCTTCGCTGATCGCGGGCAGCACGACGGCCCTCGCGCCGGCCACCAGGACGCCGAGACGGGCCGGCTCCAGGTGCGGGGCGTAGGCCAGCTGGTCGCCGACACCTGCCCGCGCCGCGGCGCGGGCCACGGCCGCGCGGTCCTCCGGGCTGGCGCCCACCAGCAGCAGGACCGGCGGCCAGGCGCTGCCGGCGGCGAGACTCCCGGGCCGCCCGGAGGAGCGGAGAAGGGCGAGCGCGGCGAGAAGGCTGCCCAGGTCCTTCCGGGCGTCGTAGCGGCCGAAGAAGACGAGAAAGCGCTCGGGCAGCCCGAGCGCCTCGCGCTCGCGCGCCAGGCGGGCGGCGAAGGCCGGATCGAGGGGCGCGGATGCGGCCGGCCGGCCCGGACCGAAGGCCGCCGTCGGCGCCAGCGGGATCACGTGGACCCCCTCCGGTGCCAGGTGGAGCAGCCGGCGCGCCGCCAGCGCCGTCGCCTGCGCCCCGACGATCACCGCACCGGCATCGCGCAGCAGCCGGCCGCGCAGGCGCTGCCCGAACCAGGCGGCCGGGCTCGCCTGGTAGGCGTGGGGCAGCTCCCAGGGCGCCAGGTCCAGCAGTGTGGCCACGGTGGGCAGCCCCGCCGCCAGTGGAACGGGCCCGCCGGCCGTGTGGAAGACGGCGCCGGCCGCACCGGTCCGGGCGGCCCGGAAGGCCGTGCCGATCTCCGCGCCGCGGATCAGGAAGGGGTCGAGGGCCAGGGCGCCGGAGCGCAGCAGGCGCGTCGGCGGCAGCCGGCGACGGCCCGCCACGGCCAGGCCGGGGAAGCGGTCGGACGGGTCGGCCCCGCCGGCCTGCAGGAGCAGCACGAACGACTCGCCGGGCAGCGGGTCGGCGGCATAGGCGCCCAGGAGCCGCTCCAGGTAGGCGGCGGTCGTCGGCGCCCGCCCCGGGTCCTGGAGCGGGCGCAGGTCCAGGACGACCCGAACGCCGGGGGGCCGGGCCTCGGGCGCGAGGGCCTCCCCGAGTCGGTCGGCCGGGCGGGGCGCGGTCACCTGCCCGGCGCGGCCCGCCGCCGGCGCAGCTCCTCCCAGCGGAGCTGGAGGACGACCCGGAAGGCTTCCAGGACGATCCGGCGTGACATCTTGGACTGGCCGACCCGTCGGTCCCGGAAAGTGATCGGCACCTCGACGACCCGGGCGCCGCCGCGCCGCGCGCGGTACGTCATCTCGATCTGGAAGACGTAGCCGCCGGCGTGGACCCCGACGAAGGGGATCGCCGCCAGGGTCTCGGCCCGCCAGGCCTTGAAGCCGCCGGTCAGGTCGCTGATCGGCAGGTCGAGCACCAGCCGGGCGAAAAGGCTGCCGCCGCGGGAGACCAGGCGACGGCCGACGCCCCAGTCGGTGACGCGGCCGCCGCGGACGTAGCGCGAGCCGATCGCCAGGTCAGCCCGGCCGGCTTCGACCGGATCCAGCAGACCCGGCAGGGCCGCGGGGTCGTGCGACCCGTCGGCGTCCATCTGGACGACCCGCTGCGCCCCGCCGCCGAGGGCGAACCGGAAGCCATCCAGGTAGGCGTGGCCCAGGCCTTCCTTGGCCGGCCGGTGGAGCACGCGGACCCTCGGGTCGGCGGCGGCCATCGCGTCGGCCAGCTCGCCCGTGCCGTCGGGCGAGCCGTCGTCGACGACGAGGAGCGTGGCTGCCGGCAGTGCGGTCAGGATCGCGGCCACGATCGGCTGGACGTTGTCGCGCTCGTTGTAGGTCGGCAGCACGACCCAGGCACCGCCACCGGCCCTCGGTCCTCCCTCACTCATCACCGGCGCAGTGTAGCCTCCGGCCCGCGCCGCCCGACCTGGCCCGGCGCGGTCGCGCCCGCGGCTTGCCCGGCGGCCCGGAGCGCTCGGCCAAGCCTCAGCGGAAGTAGCCGGTCACGTCGAGGATCAGGTTGGCCCGGTCGCCGGCGCGGCCGGTGATGTAGACCGCGGCGAGGCTCCCGTCGGGGGCGAGCGGGACGGTCACCCCGTTGGCCCGGGTGTCGCCGGTCGGGAAGTTGATCGTCGAGGTGGTGGGCGTCGCGGTGGCCCCGGTGGTCAGCGCGACGTAGCCGCGGTAGGTCTCGCCGGTGACGGTCAGGTTGCCGGTGATCGCGAGCGCGCCGGACGGGACACCGACGAAGCCGCTCACCTGGAAGGTCCGCGGGACGCCCGAGGCGAGCGGGCTGCTCTGGCGCGTGTCGAAGAGGCGACCGGGGCTGGTCAGCGGGACGTAGGTCGCGCCCGAGGTGCCCGCCACGAAGTAGCCGGTCACGTCGAGGATCAGGTTGGCCCGGTCGCCGGCGCGGCCGGTGATGTAGACCGCGGCGAGGCTCCCGTCGGGGGCGAGCGGGACGGTCACCCCGTTGGCCCGGGTGTCGCCGGTCGGGAAGTTGATCGTCGAGGTGGTGGGCGTCGCGGTGGCCCCGGTGGTCAGCGCGACGTAGCCGCGGTAGGTCTCGCCGGTGACGGTCAGGTTGCCGGTGATCGCGAGCGCGCCGGACGGGACACCGACGAAGCCGCTCACCTGGAAGGTCCGCGGGACGCCCGAGGCGAGCGGGCTGCTCTGGCGCGTGTCGAAGAGGCGACCGGGGCTGGTCAGCGGGACGTAGGTCGCGCCCGAGGCACGATCGAGGGTCACCGCGTACCGCGCGACCTGGTCGGGCGTGGCGGGGTTCGCCGACGGCGCCGCGTAGGTGATCCCGCCGGCCGACCCGGTGAGCTGCAGCAGGTAGGTGCCTCCGGCCAGCGCCGTGCCGCCCACGCTGCCGTCCCAGACGTAACTCTGGCTGCCCGGCCCGCGCGCCCCGAGCGAGATGCTGCCGACCGGGGTGCCGGTCGTCGTGAGCACGAGCAGGGTGAGCCCGCCGAAGGCGACGCCGTCGGTCCAATCGATCTCGAGCGTCCGGCGACTGGTCCCGCCCGGCGCCAGGAACCTCAGCTCACTGCCGTTCGGTCCCAGGCTTGCCGACCCGGCGCCGGCGAAGGAGAGGCCGGCGATGCCGGCCGCGACGCCGGTCGCGTTCGGCGCCTGGCGGGCGGTCACGAGGGTCGTCCCGGTGCCGTCCTGCACGGCCACCCAGAGAGCCTCGTCGACCGGGCCCACCGGGCCCCACTCCGTGATCGGCGCTGTCACCTGGTACCAGGTCAGGCCGCCGCTCACGGTGGGGCCGCCCGTGACCTGGAGGATCGTCCCTTGCGCGGCCGTGGTGAAGACATTGTCGGAGGTGACGACCGGCGTCGAGCGCAGGTTCACCAATGGCGCGACCACCGTGGCGAAGCCGCCCGGACCGAACGACGGACTGGCGCTGTAGGTCTGGGTGACGTCCCACGGGCCCACATTGCCGGAGCCGTCGGTCGCCCGGACCCGGAAGGCGTAGCCATGGCCGGTCTGGCCGAGGTAGATGGCGCTGGTCGCGGTCGTGGCCATCGCCCAGGCGCTCCATGGCCCACCGTCCACGGAGACCTGCACGTCGTAGGACTTGACCCCGCTCCAGTCGTCGCGGCCGGTCCACTGGACCGTGAAGCCCTCGTTCGTCTGGACAGGCGCCAGGGCCTCGATGCCGGCCACCGGCGGAGTCGTGTCGTTGAGGAACTTGGCGGCCAGGGTCTGCCAGAGCTCGGGGCGCGTCCCGTCGTAACCGAGAGCCCAGATGCCCGAGCCGCGGAGGTTCTCCTCGTTGATGAAGTCGTACTTGGCGCCCAGCGACTGGGCGTCGTCGTAGTAGAGCTCGCGCCAGCCGCTGCAGCCGCTGAGCGTGTAGGCCGTCCAGGCCGAGGACTCCACCGCGTCGTAGTGGCGGCCGTTGGCGGCGGCCAGCGAGGCCGCCTGGTCGTAGGTGGGCGTGGCGGACGAACAGCTCGTGGTGGTCGTCGCGTTCGGCCCGTTGGACGTCGTGGACCAGGCGCGGCCGTAGTACGGCAGGCCGAGGATCACCTTCGACGCGGGGACCTTGGCCAGGTAGGTGTTGAGCGTGTCGGTCAGATCGTAGGTGACCGGACTGTAGAGAGGCGAGATCGAGCCGGCCCTGCTCGCGCCCGCGGTCCGGTAGTCATAGCCCATGATGAAGAGGGCGTCGGCCGCCCCGGTCGCGGTCAGGTTGGGGAGGTCGTAGTTGCCGGGATGGCCGGTGGTATCGACGGTCAGCTGGTAGCCGGTGGAGATCGCGTCCAGCTGGCTCCGCAGGGTGCGGATGAAGGCCACGAACTGGCTGCTGTAACCGCTCACGATCGGCTCGAAGTCGACGTTGACACCGTCGGCGCCGCGATCCCGGACGGCCGCGGCGGCCTGCTGAGCGAGGTTGAGCCGGGCGGCCGGGCTGGCCAGGAAGGTAGCCTGGTTGTTCGCCTGGCTGGTCGTCCAGGCGAACAGCTCGATGGTCAGGACCACGCGGGTGCCGGCCGCGTGGGCGTTGCTGATCACCGTGGTCATCGCGGCGCTGGTCCAGCCGCCCCAGCCGGTCGACGTTGTCCCGTCACTGTTCTTCTTGATCAGGTTGCCACTCGAGTCGGAGCCCACGCCGAAGTAGGCCACGGTCGAGAGCAGGTCGTAGTCGAGGACCGTGCTGCTCTGGCCGAGCTCCCAGGAGGGCAGGAAGCCGAAGACCTGGCGCCGGAGGCCGGGGGAGGCCGCCGGGTCCACGGTCCCGGAATCGACGGGCAGCGCGGCCGAGGTGCCCTGGGCCGGGGTCGCCGGTCCCGCGTTGGCCGGTGCATCGACCGGCGCGGAGGGACCCTCGGACTGGGACGGCACCGCCATACTGGGCGAGTTCGCGTCGGTCCCGCTCTCGCCGCCAGTCGCCATCTGGGCTCCCGTCTCCCGGCCCGCCGGAAGCGCCCGGGGGGAGCCGCCATCCACTGGCCAGGCGTCCGAGGGGCGAGGCGTGAAGCCTCGGGTGACCCGGCCGCCGGCGGTGAAGGTGTTCGGGTCGTCCGCGTGGGCCATCGCCTCCAGGTACTGGATGCTCGGCTGGTCCGCGACCTGCCGGATCTTGGCGCTCAGGCTCTGGGCCGGCGGGGTCCCGCCGGCCGGCCCTGCCTGCGTCGCGACCGGGGCGCTCGGCCCCGGAGCGGCCGCGGGATGGGCCGCGGCCGTGGCCCCGGACGGGACGAGGAGCGCCAGGACGGCCAGCGCGAGCCAGCGCGGCTTCGGTCGATGGCTGAGACGCGAGCGGCGCTGGGCGACGGACACGACGCGGTGACCTCGAGCGTTGTGGTGCGCTACCGCGGCGGCAGCAGCCGCGGCCCGGCGCGCCCGGGACAGAAGGGAGGCGATGGGCCTCGCGTGACGTGGGGACCGCGGTACGGGCCCCATGGTAGATACCGCCTCAAGGCCGAACCATCGGACGATGGTCCTGCACGGGGCCGGTACGCTGCGGGGGAGTTGGGTGGGGTCGCCCGCCATGCCCTGACCGGAGCCTGCCTGGCCGGGCGGCCTGCCCGAGGGGCCTAGCGGAAGAAGCCGGTCACGTCGAAGACGAGCTGCGTCCGGTCCCCGGTCCGGCCGGTCACGTAGGTGACCGCGAGGGCGCCGTCCGTGCCGAGCGGCGTGTCCACGTTGTTCGCCCGGATGTCCCCGAGCGGGAAGTTGATTGTCGAGGTCGTGGGGTTCGCCGTGGGCTGAGGCGTCAGCGCCACGTACCCGGGGTAGGTCTGGCCGACGACGGTCACGTTGCCGGTGACGGCGGTGGCGCCGGTCGGGACTCCTCCCTGGCCGGCGGTCGCGAAGGTGGTCGGCGTGCCGGCGACCAGCGGCGTCGCGCCGAGCGGGATCCGCGTGTCGAGGAAGCGCGCCGGGGCGAGCGGCACGTAGCTCGCGCCGCCGCTCCGCGTGAAGTAGCCGGTCACATCGAAGATGAGCTGCGCCCGGTCCCCACCGCGACCCGTGATGTAGACGGCCGAGAGCGAGCCGTCCGGCCCGAGCGGCACGGTCACCCCGTTGGCCCGGGTGTCGGCCAGCGGGAAGTTGATCGTGGAGGTGGCCGGCGTGGGGGTGGGCTGGGGCGTCAGCGCGACGTACCCTCCGGAGGTCTGGGCCGTCACGGTCACGTTCCCGGTCACGGCGACCGCGTCGCCCGGAACGCCGCCCTTGCCGGCCACGGGGAAGGACGCGGGGACCCCGGAGGCGAGGGGTGGGCCGTCGGTCCGGGTGTCCTCCACGCGGGCCGGCGCGACGGGAACGTAGAAGGACCCGGCCGTGCCCGCCATGAAGAAGCCGGTGACGTCGAACACGATCTGCGCCCGGTCGCCGAGTCGACCGGTGATGTAGACCGCCGAGAGGGCGCCGCCCGGCCCGAGAGGGACGGTCACACCGTTCGCCCGAGTGTCAGCGGCCGGGAAGTTGAGCGTCGAGGTCGAGGGAGCCCCGGTGGGTGTCGGCGTCAGGGCGATGTACCCGCGGTTGGTGGGGCCCGTGACCGTCAGGTTGCCCGTCACGGCCGAGGCGCCGGTGGGGACGCCGGCCGCGCCGGCCACCTGGAACGACTGCGGGATGCCGGACGAGAACGCCCTCGGCACGCCGAGTCCCAGCCGCGAGTCGAGGACGCGCTGGGGCGCCATCGGCGTGTAGGTCGCGGGCGTGGGTGGCGGCGTGTACGCGGGCGCCAGGAACCGGAAGCTCGGATCGCTCACCAGCGAGCGATGGTAGATGTTGCCGGTCGGGTCCGAGGTGATCGGAGTGTCCGTGTCGAGCTGTGCCGTCATGCCCGGCGAGCGCGTGCTCGGGTACGGATGGAGGTTGCCGTGGTAGTCGGGGGCGGACTTCCAGACCTGGTCGATCGTTCCCGGGTTGGTGAAGAGGGCGTTGACGTACCAGGCAGGCCCGCTCATCACATCCGCGATCACCGCCCGGGCGCCGGCCGCGATCCAGCCGGCGGCCATGTTGTCCGCCCGCGCCTGGGCGGTCGCCACGGGAATCGGCGTCGTGTCCCAGGTCTCGTTGTTCCCGGCGCTGTAGCAGAGGTGGGAGAGGATGACGACGGCGTTGGGCGCCAGCCGCACCGAGGTCCGCAGCCCCGTTTCACCGTAGCCGATGTAGGAATGGACGTAGTCGCTGGGGTTCGAGGCGACGTTGAGCCCCAGGCCGTCGACCCGGTCCTGGGGGAACGGGTAGCCGGGCGTCAGGCCGCCGCCCGTGAAGTACGGGGAGGGAAAGCCGTTGCCGTGGCCGAGGTAGATAACGATGGACGCCCCCTGGAGGGCGGGCAGGACGTTGGCCCAGGTGGCGTTGGGCGAGTAGACCTTGACCACGTCGTCGGTGTACTTCGCCGCGGCGGCGGCCGCGGCATCCGCGTCGGAGCGGTAGTAGCTGGTGACGGCCTCGACCGGCCCGACGATGATCACCACCTTGGGACCGCTCGCCGCGTGCGCGCCCGTCGGCAGACCGGGCAGCGACCCGGCGAGGGCGACGGCGAGGGCGGCGAACGCGGCGAGGACGATCTTGCGCATGGCGAGCTCCGCTGGCGGCCGGCGGCCGGCTCGGGTGGTACCGACCAGCCTCTACCGACAGGGCTGGAACCGGTATCGCGCCTTGGTCCCGTCGCGCCATGGCCCCATCGGCTGGTCGCGGATGCGCTCCGGGGAGCAGCGGTCGACTGGTGGGCGGTCGCGGCGAAAAGCGGAGGGTGGTGCGCGCGGTGGTCGGCGGCCGCCCTGGTGCGAGCGCGACGCGTCGCCGATGGCCGGTCCGGCGGCGGTCAGCCCGGGCCGAGCGAGGCGACCAGCTCCGCCAGCGTCGGGTTGTGGCGGTCGCGCTCGGACAGGATCGGCCGGCCGTCCGGCGTCGCTGCGAGGCGCGGCCACGGGACCGCCACGGCGGGGTCGTCCCAGGCGAAGCCGAGCTCGTCCGTCCCGTCGTACTCGTTCGTCACCAGGTAGAGCAGCAGGAGCGGCTCGAGGGCCAAAAAGCCGTGGGCCACGCCGGTCGGGATCACCACCCACTCGTCCGCGGCCAGCTGGCGCGTCTCCACGACGGCGGGGCCGCTGCCGGCCGTCGGCGGCCGGACGTCGACCAGCGCCACCAGGGCCCGGCCGGAGACCACCACCCAGTAGTCGAGCTGACGGCGATGGTAGTGGAGGCCGCGCAGGACGCCGGGCGCGGAGGCGGACAGGTTCGCCTGGACGAAGCGGGCGCCGGGCAGGCCGGTCAGGCGCTCGGCGAGCGAGCCGAACGACGAGGCCCGCCAGAGCTCGCGGAACGAGCCTCGCTCGTCGGCGTGGCGGACAAGGCGTCCGAACCGGACGTCGGGCAGGCGGGACGGCGTGACGGCCGATGCGCTCATGTCGCGGCGGAGCGCAGCAGGGCCGGCAGGTAGTCGGCCAGCGCCTCCTGCCAGGAGCGGAGCGGCTCGCCCCCTGGGAGCGGGGTGGGCTCGAGCACGCCCCAGGCCGGCGGCGTCGAAGGCCGCGGCCAGGCGTCGGCCGCGACCTCCTCGAGCGTCACCGCGATCCCGGCCCCCCGCAGCACCTCCGCGGCCCAGCCGGCCCGGGAGACGCGGCCGGCGTTGACCAAGTGGTGGACGCCCCGGGCCGCGCCGGCCTCGACCAGTTCCACGACGGCGGCCGCGAGATCCAGGGTGTAGGTCGGCGCGCCGATCTCGTCGCGCACCACTCGCAGCGGCTCCCCGGCGGCCCGGGCACGCTCCGCCGCGGCCAGGATCTTGGCCGGGAAATCGCCGCCCGGCGGACCGAAGAGCCAGGCCGTCCGGACGATGCCGAGCTGCGGGCGGCGATCGGTCGCCGCCACCATGGTCCCGGGCGCACCGACCTCGAACGCGGCCCGGGCGGCCTCCTCGCCGGCGAGCTTGCTCCGGCCGTAGGCGTTGATCGGCCCGGTCGGATCGCCCGGCGTGTAGCCGCGGCCGTCGGTCCGCCGTCCGTCGAAGACCTCGTTGGTGGAGATCACGACCAGGTCCGCTCCGTGGCGGACGCAGGCGGCCGCCAGCTCGCCCGTGGCCGCCCCGTTGCGGCGGAGGGCCAGCGTGGGCTCGCGGGCACAGCCGTCGACGTCCGTCCAAGCGGCCGTGTGGATCACCACGTCGGGCCGATCGCGGGCCACGTGCCGCTCGGCCGAGTCCGGATCGTCGAGCTGGTAGTCGGGCACGTCCCAGCCGCGGGGGCCGGCCGGCCCGCTGATCGCGGTCTCCGAGAAGGCGGCCATCAGGGCGCGGCCGAGACGGCCGCCCGAGCCGGTGACGACCACGCGCATCAGGTCGTGCCGGAGGGCGCGGCCGGCTCGCCCGAGGGCGCGGCCGGCGCCACCGCCAGCCCGGCCGCCAGGCGAGCTGCGTACTGGCGCTCGTAGTAGGCGTCCCATTCACCGGACTTGATCGGCCGCCACCAGTCCTGATTGGCCACGAACCAGTCCACCGTCGCGGCCAGGCCGGCCTCGAACGTCGTCCGGGCGCGCCAACCGAGCCCGGCCAGCCTGGTGCCGTCCATCGCGTAGCGGCGGTCATGGCCGGGCCGGTCGGGCACGCTCCGCACGAGCGACCACGGCTTCCCGAGCCGCTCGAGGAGGAGCGCCACGACGTCGCGGTTGGCCCGCTCGTTGCCGCCCGGCACGTTGTAGACCTCGCCCGCCCGGCCGCGCTCCAGGAGGAAGGCGACTGCGGCCGCATGGTCGCCCACGAAGAGCCAGTCACGCCGCTGCAGGCCGTCGCCGTAGAGCGGCAGCGGCAGGTCGTCGATCGCGTTGGTGACGAAGAGCGGGATCAGCTTCTCGGGATGGTGGTACGGGCCGTACGTGTTCGAGCCGCGGCTGACCACCACGTCGAGGCCGTAGGTCACGAAGTAGCTCCGGGCCAGCAGCTCGCCGGCCGCCTTGGCCGCGGCGTACGGCGACCGGGGAGCGATCGGGTCAGTCTCGCGGCTCTCGCCCTCGTCCACGGAGCCGTAGACCTCGTCGGTGGAGACCTGCACCATGCGCGGCGGCCGGGCGCGCTCACCGCGCGTGGCCCGCTCCTGCTCGTGGCGGCAGGCCTCGAGCAGGACATAGACCCCCTCGACGCCCGTCCGCAGGAAGGCGGCCGGATCCAGGATCGACCGGTCGACGTGGGATTCCGCGGCGAAGTTGACGACCGCGTCGGCCTCCGCGACGAGCGAGCCCACCGCAACCGGGTCGGCGATGTCGCCTTGGACGAAACGGAGCCGAGCCGCCTGCTCCGGGTCGGCCTCCGCCGGCGCCAGGTTCGCCCGGTTGCCCGCGTAGGTCAGCTTGTCGAGGACCGTGATCCGCGTCCCGTCCCGCCGGGCCAGCAGGTCGCGGACGAAGCAGGATCCGATGAAGCCGGCCCCGCCGGTGACCATCAGCCGGCGGAACGGAGAAGCGTCGCTCACTGGCCCGGCCGGGGCGGCGGAGGCAACAGGCGGCCCTCGCTCGCGTCGCCGGCCGCCATCTCGGCGGCCCGGAGCAGGGAGGGGACGGTCCCGGCGTCGGTCCAGCTGCCCTCGTACCGCCGCCAGAAGAGCCCGCCGTTGGGGATGTAGTGGTTGAGGACGTCGGTGATCTCGAACTCGCCGCGCCCCGATGGCGCGAGGCGATCGATCACGTCGAAAGCGTCCGGCCGCAGGAAGTAGACGCCGATCGGGATCAGGTCGCTCTTGGGCTGCTGCGGCTTCTCCTCGAAGCCGACGAGGGTGCCCGCGGCGTCGAACTCCGCGACGCCGAAGCGCTCGGGATCGGGGACCTCGTAAAGGAGGGTCCCGGCGCCGCAGGAGCCGGCGGCGAAGTCGCCGGCCACGTCGGCCAGGGCCGGCCCGCGCAGGATGTTGTCGCCCAGGACGCAGCAGAAGTCGTCGCCGCCGACGAAGCCGCGGGCCAGGCCGATGGCATGGGCGATGCCGAGCGCACCCCGCTGGTAGCGGTACGTCAAGTCGAGCCCGAAGTGGGCGCCGTCCGCGAGCAGCTCGACGACGTCGCCGACGCTCTTGCCGCCGACGATGACCATCACCTCGCGGATCCCCATCCCTGCCAGCGTCTCGATCGGGTAGTAGATCATCGGGCGGTCGTAGATCGGCAGCAGGTGTTTGTTGGTCACGATCGTGAGCGGGAAGAGGCGCGTCGCGGTCCCGCCGGCCAGGACGATCCCTTTCATCGGCCGACAGGGTAGCAGGCGGTCGACCGGCCGAGTTGGGGGACCTGCGCCCCGCCGGGCCCGGGCCGCCTCACGGGCTCGCCGGAGCCCCAGCAGCCGGCGTCCCGGAGAGAGAGCTCGGGAGGGGCGCCGACGACGGAGCGGGGCTGGCGCTGATGGGGGGCAGGCCGCCGACATAGTCGGTGATCACCAGGACGTACTCGAGCTTGTCCAGGTTCACGGCCGGCTGGAGGAACGCCGTCTGGACGACTGCGTTGGCGTCGCGCTCGACGTCCAGGATCTGGCCGATCACGAGCCCCTTGGGGAAGGGCGAGCGGATCCCGTTGCCGAGGGTGATCCCGGCCGTCACGACCTCCTGGCCGATCTGCAGCTTCTCGGTCGAATCGATGTCCTGCATGATCAGAGCTCCCCCGAGCTGGCCGATCACCTCGCCCGTGGCGGCCGTCGGCAGGACCTGGCCGGTGACCGTCGAGCTCGTGTCGTTGATCAGCAGGACCTTGGCGAAGTTCGAGCCCACCTGGACGACGCGTCCCGCCAGCGCCCCGCCGGCCGCGACCACCACGTCGCCCTCCCTGAGGCCGCGGTCGGTGCCGATGTCGATCGTCACGTCGCGCCGGAATTCCGAGGCGTCGCGGGCGATCACCTGGCCGGCGACCGTCTGGTAGCCCAGGCTGCTCCGGATCTGCAGCAGGCCGGCCAGCTGCTCGTTCTCGCGCTGGATCTCCTGGAGCTGGGCGTTCTCGTCCGCCAGGCGCTGGTTCTGCTGGCGCAGTGCGTCGTTCTGACCGCGCAGGCTGTTGATCTCGGTGATGGCCGAAACGATCGAGGTGGCCCCCCGGGCGAACCCGCTGAGCGCCTCCTGGGCCGGCTGGAATGCGAAGCTCGTGGCCCGCTGGAGCTGGGTGGCGATCGGCGTGCTGGAGATCCCCATGAGGAGGATGCTGATCCCGAGCAGGATGGCGAAGGCGATCCCCCTGCGTCGGGCGCCGCGCGGGGCCAGAAGCCCGGTCACTGTCATCCCGCCGGGATCCCGCCTCAGCGCGGCGGGCGGGCGTAGGTGTCGGCGACGAGGACGCGAGCCATCTGGGGATTGGCGAGCTCCTCAAGGACGACACCGGTCCCCCGTGCCACGCAGGTCAGCGGATCCTCGGCCACGTGCACCGGCATCTGGGTCGCCTCGGCGACGCGGCGGTCCAGGCCGGAGAGCAGGGCGCCGCCGCCGGCCAGCACGATCCCCTGGTCCATGATGTCGGCCACCAGCTCCGGCGGCGTCTCCTCGATCGTGTCCTTGATGGTGTCAACGATCTGGACCACCGACGGCTCGATCGCCTCGCGGATCTGGTCGGTCCCGACCTCCACGCTCCTCGGCAGGCCCGTCAGGAGATCGCGGCCCCGGAGGCTCACCCGCTGATCGTCCCACTCGCCGGGATAGGCCGAGCCGATCGCGATCTTGATGTCCTCGGCCGTCCGCTCGCCCAGGAAGAGGTTGTACTCGCGCCGGGCGAACGCCACGATGTCGGTGTCCATCTCGTCGCCGCCGATGCGGATGCTCCGGCTGACCACGATGCCGCCGAGGCTGATGACGGCCACCTCGGTGGTCCCGCCGCCGATGTCCACGATCAGGCTGCCGGACGGCTCGCTGACCGGCAGCCCGGCCCCGATCGCCGCGGCCATCGGCTCCTCGATGAGGCGTGCCCAGCGTGCGCCGGCGTTGAGGGCAGCGTCCCGGACGGCGCGCTTCTCCACCTCGGTCACGCCAGACGGGATGCCGAGCAGCATGCGCGGCCGGGGGATCAGGCCGACCCGATCGTGGACCTTGCGGACGAAGTACTTGATCATCTGCTCGGTCACGTCGAAGTCGCTGATCACGCCGTCGCGCAGGGGACGGACCGCCACGATCGAGGCCGGAGTCCGGCCGACCATCCGCTTCGCCTCGGCGCCGATGGCCAGGACCTGCTTGGTCCGCGTGTCGATCGCGACGACACTCGGCTCGCTGATGACGATGCCGCGGTCGCGAACGTGGACGAGCGTGTTGGCCGTGCCGAGGTCAATGCCGATGTCGCGCGAGAAGAGACCGAGGATGGCATCCAGCATGGGCGGGCAGGTCCTTCATGATGCTGCCGCGGGTCCGTGGCGGTGGGGGACGGCGGCCGGTTGTTGGTCCTTCGGGCTGGCGGCCGGGGCGACGCGCCCATCGGCCGGCCGTCCCCGTCGCGGCCGGGTGTCGCTCTGCGTGTCGGCGCCGTCGGGGGGAGCCCGAGCAGTATACCCGGCCCCCCGGGACGGCTGCCGCGGCCGGCCCGCGGGACCGACGAGGGTGACCGGGCGGACGGTGGGACCGGCTGCCGGCCTCCTCCTCACGCGGGCGGCAGGGTCGCGGACGGAGCGGCGACGCGATCGAAGGCCACGCCGCGGTCGCGGAGGCTGACGTAGGCGTCGTGGCCGATCACAAGGTGGTCGAGCAGCTCGATGTCCAGCAGCCGGCCGGCCGCGAGCGCCTCGGCCGTCAGGTGAAGGTCGTCCGGGCTGGGGGTCGGATCCCCCGACGGGTGGTTGTGGACCAGGATCACGCCGCTCGCGGCCAGGCGAATCGCGTCGCGGAACAGCTCGCCGACCCGGACCAGGCTGGACGAGACGTTCCCCTGGTAGACGGTCACGACGCGCAGCACCACGTTGCGGGTGTTGAGCAGGATGACTCGCAGCTCCTCCCGCTCCAGGCGGCCCATCTGCAGGACCAGGCGATCGGCGACGTCGCGCGGTGCCCGGACGGTCCAGCGCCCGGTCGGCCAGTCGGCCAGGAGGCGCCGGCCCAGCTCGAACGCGGCCGCCAGCTGGGCCGCGCGGGCCGCGCCCACCCCGGGCAGGCGCTCGAGCTCCAGGTCGCTCGCCCGCGCGAGCCCGGTCAGCCCGTCGTGCCGGGCGAGGGCGTCGCCGGCCAGCTCGACGGCCGTCCGGCCCCGCGTCCCGGAGCCCCAGACGAGCGCGATCAGCTCGGCCGTGCTGAGGCCGGCCGGACCGCGCAGGGCGAGGCGCTCCCGCGGCCGTTCGTCGGCCGGCAGCTCCCGCAGCCTGCGCGACCGGGGGACGAGGGGTGGAGGCGACAGGGGCACGCCCGGATCGATCGCTGGCATGGGCACTCCCGTCTCCGGCGGGACCTGGACCACGGTCACGGCCGACGGAGGCTCCGGCGGCCGCCGCGGGTCGTTCCGGATCCGCGGGTGACCGCGAGCCGACGCCGGACGGCACGCGCCGCGCCTGGATCCCCGGGCCCGGAGGACGGAAGCCCGCCGATTCCTCCCGCCATCCGGACCCGAGGACGCCGCGCAGCCTACGCCGGGGCGCTCACCGGCGGGTCATCGGCGGCTTCACGGGAAAGCGACGACCGGACGGGAGGGCCGCTCTCACACCCCCGCCCGGCCGGCCAGGAGGGCGAGCAGGATGCCGAGCGCGTTGTAGGCCGAATGGAGTCCGAACGAGGCGAAGAGCGAACCGCGGCGACGCACGAAGAGCCAGCCCAGGGCCAGCGCCACCGGCAGCCGCGCCAGGAACGCGATGGCAGCCTCGCGGACTCCCTCGGAGAACGAGGCGGCACCGATGTCCAGGACGTGGACCAGGGCGAAGAAGAGTGCCCCCTGGACGATGGCTCGCCCGGGGCCTGCGCTCCGCCACCAGGCCGTCGTTGCGTAGCCGCGGAAGAAGAGCTCCTCGCCGAACGGCGCCACCAGGGCCGCGCTCGCCAGGTTGAGCAGAATGCCCCCGCTGCTCGACGTGGACGGCAGCGGACTGCTCGGCTGGGCGCGCAGGAGCTGAGTCAGCATGGTGGCGATCACGATCACCACGACGTAGACCGGCAGCGCCGTGGAGATGCCGGCAAGGAAGTCCCGCAGGGCGGCCCTGTCCGGCCGTCGGATCCCCATCTCCCGCCACGAGAGGGACCCGGTCCCGACGACGAGGAGGCGGATCAGGCCGACATAGACGAGCGTGCTCAGGAGGAGCGAGACGAAGGCTCCGGCCGGGGACGTCGGGTCCAGCAGGTGGCTCCAGCCGCCGACGAGGAAGAGCGGCGCGTAGATCAGGTTCGCCACCACGATGGTGGCCGCGAAGACCAGGAAGGGCGACGGCCCGGCGTAGCCGGCCACGCCGTCGGCGTGGCGCTGCAGGGCCTGCGAGCCGGCGCCGGCGATCAGGCCCAGGCTGAGGGCGGCGAAGCCACCCAGGAAGATGCCGATGCCGGCCGCGTTGCCGCTGCCGGCCGACAGGAGGGCCACCAGGGCGAGGGCCAGGCCCAGGACCGTCAGCAGCCAGCCGCCGACGTAGAGGCCGGGGGCAGCGCGCCCCTCGAGCGAGAGGATTGGGCGCGCCGGCGGCCTGGCCCGCGCCTCGGTTGGACTCTCGGCCGGCGTCTCGTCGGCCGGAGCCTCGTCGGCCGGCGGCGGCTCGTCTGGACCCTCGGTTGCCGCCGCGGCCGCAGCCAGAGCCAGGGCATGCCCCTCCGCCGATGTGCCCGCCGGCTCCCCCGACTGCGCCGCAAACTCCTGCTCGGATGGCTCCGCGGCTTCCGGGGTGTCGACCGGTCCGTCCGGGCCCGGCGGTGGGATCACCGGGACGCGGCCGGGCTCCGGGGGAGCCCGGGCATCGGGGCGGACGAAGGCGTCGCTATCCCTCCGGCGCGGGTCGGCCCGACACGGCCCGCCGTCCGGACGCCGGCCGCGAGACGTGGAGCGGGCGCGGCGCAATCTCGGCAGGCTGCGGCCAGGGCGATGGCTCGACGGCTCGCCCGCGCCGGGCGGTCTCCCGCTCCGGGGCGCTGCCCAAAGCGCTCCGCTCGGGGCTGACATCCCGACGCTCGAAGTCCTTGCCGCACCAGGCGCACAGCGACCAGTCCAGCCCGACCAGCCGGCTGCAGTTGGGGCAGACCCGGTTGAGGCGGGTCCGGCAGGTGGGGCAGATGATCCACTCCTCGTGGACACGCCGGGCACAGCCGGGGCAGCTGCGGATCGCCTCCACCTCGGCGAGCATCGCCTCCTCGGCCAGGTTGCGCTCGTAGACCTCGCCGAGGCGCTCCTGCGGCCGGACGACTCGGTAGAGGAGGACGGCGAACGGGAAGAGGAGCGGGGTGAAGACGATGATGAAGGCGGCCGCCAGGTAGGGCAGGATCGGGTTCTCCGTCCGTGCCTGCATGTCGCGGAAGGCCCAGTAGGCGGCCGCCAGCCAGGCGACCACGACGTAGATGAAGACGGCCCTCAGGGTGAGCTGGACGGCCCCGTTCTCGAAGAAGGACCCGACGGCGTCCGTGAACTGGCGGAGCAGGTCGGTCGGCATCGGCCTCGTCGATCCTCTCGTAAACGGTCAGAACGCTGAGCCAGCGCCCGTCTGGCGGCGGTGGCGCTCGCGGCAGTGTAGCAGGCAGGCGACCGATGCCCGCCGGCAGGCCGCGGACGGCTAGGTGACGGGCGGCGAGGGGGTCGCGTGACGGACCGCGAGGATCCCGCCGACCAGCATCAGGAACGCCCCGATCAGCAGGACCGGGATACCTGGACCGTAGCCGAAGTCGGCCCCGAGGTAGAGCCAGCCGACGCCAAGGTCGACGCCGGCCAGGACGAGCGGGACGATGCCGAAGCGCCAGTCGCCGGGGAGGCGGCTGCGGGCGAGGGCGAGGCCCAGGACGACCAGGCTGATCAGGAAGAGGAACAGGTCGGAAAGGCTGGCCAGGCCCCAGCGGTCGAAGTAGCCTGAGCCCGCGCCTGCGCTCTGCCAGAGGACGGTCCCGCCGGGCGAAGCCCATGGCAGCAGGAAGCTGGCCAGGGCGGCGGTCTCGCCGATCACCACGAGCCAGGCCGGCAGGTCGGTGGGCGCCTCGATGGGCAGGTCGGCCAGCAGGGGCGCCCCGCCCGCAGGCGGTGGGGCGGCCCGGGCCGGGGTGGCCGGAGGCGGGGTGGCAAGCGCGCCAAGGATGCTCGCGCCGAAGGGTCGTCCGCCGCCGCCGATCGCGACCGCGCCCGCCGGAGTCGGGGCGAGGGTGGTCGGCGTGCCGCCGGGCAGCGTGTCGGCCAGCGCCAAGGGCGCGGCCTGGAGCGTGGTGGCGCGGGGCGGAATCGCCGCGCCGACGTTCGAGCCGCGGATGACGGCCGACGGAGGGAGGTAGGCGCCGGGCACGCCGGGGAGCAGCCCGGCGGGCGTTGCGGGCGGCGGCGATCCCGCCGCATCGAGCCGGCGGCGGTAGCTGGCCGGCGGCGGGCCGGACCACTCGCGGAGGACCGCAGGCGGCATCTCCGGCGCGGAGGCCACCGCGGGGAGCGTCTCGCCCGCATCCGGCTCGACGGCCGGGGCCGGCGTGCCGCCATCGCCGGCCGGCGCCGCCGAGGCGGCCGGGACATCCGAGGCGGCGAGACCGGGATCGACCGCGTCCGGCGCTGGCGGATCGTCGCCGACCGGCGTCTCCGGCAGTTCGGCCGGCGCAGCCGGCGGTTCGGCCGGCGCAGCCGGCGGTTCGGCCGGCGCAGCCGGCGGCACGCCCCCGGCGACCCGACGGGCCCGGCGGGACGCCCCGACCACTGACGCGAGCAGAGCGCCGCAGGCGGCGCAGGAGAGACGGCCGGGGCCGACCGTCGATCCACACTCGGGACAGACGACCTCGCTCACCGCCACCTCGCTCCACTCGGGCGACCCGACGACCCGCGCCGTCGGGCTCGGCTCCGTGCCGCTGATTCGCCGGTTCCCGGGGGCCGCTGTCAAGCCCCCTCTCGGCGGGTCGGGGCAGTACCGATGGGCCGGTGGGGCGCCCCGCCGTTCCCGGCGTCGGGGGCCGGGTCGTCCCCGGCGTCGGCCGCGCGCTCGCCGATCCGCAGCTCGGGCGAACGCGTCCGCCTGCGCCCTTCGAGCGTCCACAGGGCGCTCCGCCAGCTCGATGCCGCGCCGGCCAGCGCCAGCGCGCCGAGCCAAGACCCCACCAGCAGGCAGAGGAGGAGGAGCGCGACCCAGAAGGTCAGCGGCCCGGGAGCCCCGGCCGCAGGCGGTCCGGCGACCAGGTCGATCGGCGAGCCGATCCCCGCCCGGGCCAGGTAGCCGAAGCGGTCCCACGCCACGGCGGCCGCCGCGAGGGCCGGGGCGATCAGGAGGAGGCTGCCCGTCTCCGCCGCCAGCAGCGTCAGCAGCGAGCTGACGGGCGCGGTGACGAGGTCGCGGAAGCTGCCGGCCAGCGCGCCGCCCACCGAGCTGTCGTCGAGCAGCAGACGCCGGACCACGAGCGAACCGTACGCCTCCACGAAGAGCCAGGCGACGCCGACCAGGATCGCCGCGTCGATGGCATCGAGGAACGCCCGGACGACGACCGGCGTGGCGAGGTCCAGCGGGACGGTCAGCTCCTGGTAGGCCGCCGCGCCGATCCGCATCCCCCACCAGCCGAGGGCGGCCGCCAGGGGGAGCAGGGTCACCAGCCGGGCGGCGAGGAGTCGCGTCAGCAGGCGGCCGCGAGGCTCCGAGCCGGACGGGGCAAGGCCGCCGCGAGCCGTGCCCGGCCCGCCTTCCCCGGCCTCGGCCACCGCTCGGACCAGCTCGACATCGACGGCCGCGCCGATCAGGCCACCCCCGATCAGCCAGACGAGGAAGACGACGACCGTGACCGCCACGCCGATCACGAACTGTGGCGTGGGATCACCGGCGATGGTCAGCACGTGCAGCCCGGCAAAGGCGAAGAGGCCGACCGGCGTCGGCAGCACGACGATCGGCAGCACGACCACGAGGAAGCCGCCGCGAACCAGGAAACCGAGGAGCGCGATCGGCCAGAGCTCCGGCTGGCCCAGGCGGTCCACCCCGCGGAGCAGGACCGCGGCGGCCCAGCCTTCGCGGCGCACGACGGACTTCAGGGGGCCGTGCTGGCGCTGGGCGCCGCGCTCCCCGCAGCCGACGGTGCCGGCGTGCCGACGAGTCCCTGGAGCTGCTGGAGGGTCGACTGGACGATGGCCATCTCCTGGCCGTAGCGGGCGAAGTCACCGGCCCGCAGCGCCTGCTGGGCCAGCTCGAAGTGCTGGTTGGCGGAGGCGATCAGCTGCTGGACGTTGCCCGGTTGCGGCGTCGTCACCGGCCCCGACGGGGACGGCGCCACCGAGGGCGCGGGTGATCCCGACGGAGGAGGCGAAGGCGACGCGCTCCCGCCGGCGGCCAGCAACAGGTTGAGCGCCTGGGCCAGCGTGTCGCCCCAGACCACGGTCGTCGGCGACGCCACGATGATCTTCTTGAACTCGGGCAGCTTGGTGGTGGTCGACTGGAGGTAGATCGGCTCCAGGTAGACGAGCGAGTTCTGGACGGGCACGACGATCAGGTTGCCCCGGATCACCGAACTGCCGATCTGGCCCCACAGCGTGAACTGGGCGCTGATCGTCGGATCCTGGTCGATCCGGGCCTCGATCTGCGCCGGCCCCAGGACCGTCGTGTCGGACGGGAACTTGTAGACACGGACCTGGCCCCGCACCGCCCCGTCGTTGCGGGCGGCGACCCAGGCGATCATGTTCGGCCGGCCCTGCGGGATCATCGGCTGGAGCAGCAGGAACTCCGCGTTGGCCTCACCGGGCATCCGCATCTCGACGTAGTAGGCCTCCAGCGGCAGCTGCGTGCTGCCCGGGAGCGGGTTCGGCGGGACCGCCCACAGGTCGTTGCCGACGTAGAAGACGGCCGGGTCCGTGACGTGGTAGGCGGCGTACTGGTCCGTCTGGACGTTGAAGAGTTCCTCCGGGTAGCGGAGGTGGGCCTGCAGGTCGGCCGGCATCTGGGAGAGGGGCTTGAAGAGCGACGGGAAGACGCCCTCGTAGGCCCGGATGATCGGGTCGCTCGGATCGTTGACGTAGAAGGTCATGGCGCCGGTGTAGGCGTCCATGACCACCTTGACGCTGTTGCGGATGTAATCGAACGTGTCGCCGGCCAGGCCGCTCCCGCTCGTCAGCTGCGAGCCGTTGAAGGCCTCCGCGTTCGGGAAGCTGTCGCTGATCGTGTAGGCGTCCTGGATGTAGACGAGGCGGCCGGCCGAGGTGACGACCAGGTAGGGGTCCTTGTCGTAGCGCAGGAATGGCGCGATCCGGGTCAGCCGATCCTGCAGCGTGCGATGGAAGAGGAGCTGGCTGTCCGACGTGACCTGGTCGCTGATCATGAGGTTCAGGTCCCGGAAACGGAGGGCGAACAGGAGACGGGTCAGCGTCGAGTCCAGCTTGATCCCCGTCGTGCCCTGCCAGCTGGTCGTCGTTCCCGCGCCCACCCCGCCCGGAGCCGACCCGGTGGCCGTCGGGTAGTCGAACTCCGGCTGCCTGGAGTCGACGACCACGTAGGTGTTGGCCAGCTCGCCGAAGTAGATCCGCGGCTCCGTGACCTTCGGGGCGCCACTCGATGAAACGGGCGGCAGGTCGCGGATGAAGAAGTCCGGCTGGCCCTCCGTGGTGACCTCGTTCACCGGGACCATGGCGAGGCCGATGCCGTGCGTATACGTGAGGTGCTCGTTGACCCAGCTCAGCTGCCCGCCCGCCGCCGCCGCCAGCTGGTCGGGCGCCAGCTCCCGAGCCGACAGCATCACCTGGCGGGTTACGCCGTTGATCACGTAGCGGTCGGTGTCGACGTCGTCGAACTGGTAGTACTGGCGGACGACCTGGAGCTGGTCGAAGGTCTGGGCCAGCGGCCGGTAGTCCCACAGCCGGGCGTTCTGGAACGTGGCTGCGTCCTGGGCGATGGCCGCCTGGGTCAGCGTCCCGGTCCCGCTGTATGGGTGGGAGTCGTCCCAGGTGTTCAGGCCGTAGGCCAGGCGCGTCATCCGAATGTTGTTGAGGATGAAGGGCGCCTCCTGGGCCTGCTGATTGGGATCGACGGTCAGCCGCTGGACGAGACTTGGGTAGACATCGCCGAGGATGAACGAGGCGGCGAACCAGGCCACCACGATCAGGCCGAGCGGCCAGGTCAGGCGGGTGAACGCGCCGCCGACCAGGAGGGCGGCCGCCAGGGCCGCGATCACCGTCATCGCGTCGAGGGCAAGGAAGCGGGCGTGGAAGTCCGTGTAGCTGACCCCGGTCACGACGCCGACCCCGGACGCGAGGGCGCCGTTGTTGCCGTAGACCAGCTCCAGCTTGTCGAGCTGGTAGCCGGCGGCGACGGAGAGCAGGTAGAGCCCTGCCAGCACGGCCAGGTGCAAGCGGACGCCGCTGTTGAGGACCAGGTCACCGCGGAGCGCGGCCAGGACGTAGCGGCCGCCGGCCACGATCACCGCGGCCAGGACCAGGTTGTTGAAGAAGCCCTGGATCAGCCGGAGGAACGGCAGCTGGAAGAGGAAGAAGCCGATGTCCTTGCCGAAGATCGGGTCGGTCACCGTCGTCGTCGGGTCGAAAGGCACCTGGTGCTGCCAGAGCAGGATCGTCTCCCAGCTGCTGCCGACGGCTCCGGCGAGGGTCAGGGCGGCGAGCAGGGCGACCCCGATCAGGATCCAGCGGCCCAGCGGCATCAGGTCGGGCAGTGGGGGCAGTTCGTCCACGACGCTGGGTCCGCCCGCTCCCGCCCAGGCCCGGAAGGCGCCCCGCCGGAAGGGCGGTTCGTCGAGGCCGCCGCGCGGGTCGTAGCGGTCGGCGCGGAGGACGCGCGGTCGCGGTCCGGCGCCGGGCGGGGAGGACAGCCGGTCCAGGATCTCGGCGAGGCGGCCTCCGCCCCCACCCCCGCCGGCGCCGGCAGGCGCCAGGCGGCCGGCCAGCCAGAGGTTGAGGAGCAGGACGGCCAAGGCGACCACCAGCCCCACTGCGAACAGGCCGACCTGGGCGCCGATGCGGGTCCAGAAGACGCTCGCGAACCCGACACTCTGGTACCAGATCGCGTCGGTCCAGAGGTCCAGCCCGACTCCGGCCAGGCTGAACACGACGAGCACGCCCACGACCAGGACGAAGAGGAGGACGAGCGGTCGGAAGTTCGGGGCCGGCGCACCCGGCGCGCCGAGGCCGGGCGGGCGGCGTCGGCCGCCGCCCCCGCCGCGACGCCGCACCGGAGTCGGCTCCCGGACAGGCGCCTCCGCCCCAGCCGAAGGCGGCTCCTCTTCCTCGGCCTGGGGCCGCTGCTCTCCGGTCGATGGCACGGGTCCCGCGGCCTGCCCCGGTTCGCCCGTCGGCTCGCCGTCGGCGGAGCTGGTCGGCAAGGGCGGCTCGTTCCCGGCGGAGCCCTCCGGGCCTTCTTCTCCGGCGGGCGGCCGGTCGCCCGCGTCGCCACTCTCGCCCTTCTCGAGGGCAGCCTGGCGGCGGCGCAACTCGTCCATGAACTCGTCGAAGAGGTCGCGCATGAGGTGCGGCGAGTCTACCCCCTGCGTCGGCTCTCGGCCGGTCACCTTCGACACGGCGCCTGCGCGGCCCGCGCCCGACTCGCCCGGCGGGTCCTGCCCGCCTTCCCGCCTCCCCGCTGCCCCAACCCTGGGCGTTCCGCTCGACCGGGCAGGCCGCGTGACGGTCGAGGCGGACCTATCGGTCCCGGGTCACCCGGAGGTCTTCGTCATCGGCGACCTGGCCCTCTTCACCCACCAGGGCCCCCGGCCACTGCCGGGCGTCGCACCGGTCGCCATCCAGGAGGGCCCGGTGGCGGCCGAGAACGCCTGGCGCTCCAGACGTGGCCTGCCGACGCGCCCGTTCCGCTATCGGGACCGCGGCACCATGGCGGTGGTCGGTCGGGCGGCCGGCATCGCGACCATCGGTCCGCTCCGGCCGTGGGGCGCGCCGGCCTGGATCGCCTGGTCGATAGGCCACCTCTTCTGGCCGATCGGCTTCGAGAACCGGCTCCTGGTCTTCCTCCAGTGGGCCTGGGCCTACCTGGTCTGGAAGTGCGGGCCACGCCTGATCACGACCCCCTGGCAGCCGGGCGAGGTGGGCCCGACCGGGCGGACTTCGGCCGGCACGACACGCGGCGGATCGCCCGGGCCGGCCCCGGGCGGCAGCGGGCCGGCGGCGGGCGGCGCGTGGGGCAAGCCGGCGCCGGACGGCTGAAGCGGCGCTCGCACCGACCAAGGGGCCGGTTCAGGGGCGGGCGAGCGCCTCGACTGCCCGCGCGAACGCCGCCAGGACGGCCGCCGCGAGCTCGGTGGCGCGCATCGTCGCTGCACGGGCGGGCTCGAACCGGAGGCCGAGCAGCACCGCCGCGGGGGCCTCCCAGGGCCATGCCTCGTTGTCGGGCGGCCGGCCGAGGCGGAGCCGGAGCTGCGTCCTGCCATCCTCCTCGAGGATCAGGCCGGACAGGCCGCCGGCGAGCGCCGGTCCGAGCCTGGCCAGGGGGGAGCCGGGCGGCGGGCCGCCCGCCGGGCCGAGGTCGCGGAACGTCGCCAGGCCGCCCTCGTCGGCCACCCACAGGAGGGCGATCCACCAGTCATCGGAGACCGTGCGCGGCCGGTCCATCCCGGCCCTGAAGACGTGATGGCGAAGCCGGATCTCGCTCTCGCGGAGGAAGGAGGGACCCGGGGCGGGCAGTCGGCCCCGCGCCGACGGTCGGTCGGGCAGGGGTCGTCGGTCTGGCACGGGTCGTCGGTCTGGCACGGATCGAGGATACCGGCCCCGAAGGGCGCCGGATCCGGAAAGGCGGGCCGGCGGAGATCCGGCGATCAGCCGGGGCGCCGCGCTCGCCGCCGGCTCCGCGCAGCCGGGGCGCGTCCGTCGGGCTCGGGGGCCGGCGCTCCCTCCCTCGCCGCGTCGTCCGGGGCGGCGGGCACGATCCCCTCGATCGAGACCTCCCCGGGCGGCAGGGCCGGTTCGCCCAAGGCGACCGAGGAGGCCTCCACCTCCCCGTGCGCCTCGGCGACCGCCGCCTCCAGCTCCAGGCGCAGCATCTCCCGGCGGACCGCCTCGTCCGGGGGCGCCAGGGCGGCGAGCTCCGCCTGGCTGGGTGGCTCGACGGCGGGCTCCTCGCCGCCGAAGAGCGCCCGCAGGCCGCGCCGGCGGGGCTGCTCCATGCGGCGGGCACGAACCAGCAGCTCCGGTCGGACGGCGGTGACGCCGGGCACGTCGTCCTGCTCGGGCGCGGACTGAAGGTTCGCCCCGCAGCTGGGACAGCGTTCCGCCTGGGGGGCGTCGAGCGGCCCGGAGCACCACGGGCAGCGAGGCCCCGCGGGCAGCGCCTCGACCGGCTCCTGGCTCAGGCCCGCCGGAGCAGGCGTGGTTCCCGGATCGCGCTCGTCGGCCATCGTCCCCGGCTCCCAGTCCCTCTCGCCTCCCCTGTCGCCCAGCACTCTACCCGGCCCGGTCCACCGAGGCGATAGTGCTCTGGTCATGGGGGCGGGTGACGGCCGGCAGCCGGCTCACCCGCGTCGCGGTCACCGTCGACGGTGACTTCCGGCGGGCGGCGGCGCCTCGAGTCCCATCGTGGCTGCCGGCGGCCCCGTCGGGCACCGGCGCCCGAGCGGCCCGCTCACTCCCACTCGATCGTGGCCGGGGGCTTCGACGAGATGTCGTAGACGACCCGGTTGACGCCCGGCACCTCGTTGACGATCCGCGACGAGATGCGACCGAGCACGTCGTACGGCAGGCGAGCCCAGTCGGCCGTCATCCCGTCCTCCGAGGTGACGGCCCGGACGGCGACCACGTTGGCGTAGGTCCGGCCGTCGCCCATCACGCCCACCGAGCGGACCGGGGTCAGGATCGCGAAGGTCTGCCACAGCGAGCGGTAAAGCCCGGCGGCCTTGATCTCGTCGATGACGATCCAGTCGGCCTCGCGCAGCGTGTCGAGCCGCTCCGCCGTCACGTTGCCGATGATCCGGATCGCCAGGCCGGGTCCCGGGAACGGCTGGCGCAGGACCATCGCCTCGGGCAGCCCGAGCTCCAGCCCGACCCGCCGGACCTCGTCCTTGAAGAGGTAGCGGAGCGGCTCGATCAGCTGGAAGCGGAGGTCGGCCGGCAGGCCGCCGACGTTGTGGTGCGTCTTGATCTTCTGGGCCGCCTTCGTCTCGGGCGCCGTCGACTCGATGACGTCCGGGTAGAGGGTGCCCTGGGTCAGGAAGTCGATCCGGCCGAGGCGCGCCGCCTCCTCCTCGAAGACCCGGATGAACTCGTCGCCGATGATCCGCCGCTTCTCCTCCGGGTCGGTCACACCGGCCAGGCGATCCAGGAATCGGCGACGGGCGTCGACCATCACCAGGCGCATGCCCAAGTTCTGCTCGAAGGTCACCCGCAGCAGCTCCGACTCCTTCTTCCGCATCAGCCCGTGGTCGACGTAGATGCAGGTCAGGCGATCGCCGACGGCGCGGTGTACCAGCGTCGCGGCGACGGCCGAATCGACGCCCCCGGAGAGGGCGCAGATGACCTTGCCATCGGAACCGGTGCCGGCCGCGTGGGCATCGACCCGGGCCCGGATCTCGGCCACGGTGGCCTCGATGAAGTTGGAGGCCGTCCACGTGGGCCGGGCGCCGGCGACCCCCAGGACGAAGTTGCGCAGGATCTCGCGGCCGCCCGGCGTGTGGACGACCTCCGGGTGGAACTGGATCCCGTAGAACCGGCGGGCCGGGTCGGCGATGCCGGCATAGGCCGTGGAGTCGCTCTGGGCGGTACCGTGGAAGCCGGCCGGAGGCCGCAGGATGGCGTCCCCGTGGCTCATCCAGACGGGCTGGTCGGGTTCCAGGCCGGCGAAGACGCCGCCGTCCTCGGTCAGCCGAACCGAGGCCGGCCCGTACTCGGGACGGGCAGCCCGCTCCACGTCCCCGCCCAGCTCGCGAGCCATCAGCTGCAGCCCGTAGCAGATCCCCAGGACGGGGACGCGGCCGCTCCAGAGGCCGGGGTCCGGGCGGGGCGCGCCCTCGTCGTAGACGCTGGACGGGCCGCCGCTCAGGACGATCGCCTTCGGCCGCCGGCGGGCGATCTCGGCCCAGGGCGTGTCGAAGGGCAGCAGTTCCGAGTAGACGTTCAGCTCGCGCACCCGGCGAGCGATCAGCTGGGCCGTCTGGCTGCCGAAGTCGAGGACGATGACGGTGTCGGGCTCGGCCTGGCTCGACTCCCCGCGAGGCACGGCGCCGCCCGGGCGGTCGTCGGGATGGCGGACCGGAGCCGGAGCCTTGAGCGCCGACTCCAGGTAGGCCTCGACCTCGGCGTCGTCGGGGGCGAGGACGCGATGGCCGGCGTTGGCCGGCTCGCCGTGGACGGTGGTCCCCCGGCGCCCGGGATCCCGGCCGCGGTCCAGCGGGTCGCCGCCCATCTCCGCGGCCGTCCCGCCCGTCCCCGCCTGCCGGATCTGCGGATCGGTCAATCCCGCCTCCTTGGGGCCGGGCGCGTCACGGTCCCGGACGTGGCCCCCAGTCTACCGGTCCGGGCCGCCCGGCCGGGCACGCTGGCCGCCCGGTGGCCCGGCTGGCCGGCCTCTCGGGACGGGGCGGAGGCAGAAGGACGGGCCCGCGCCCAGGCCCTCCGACGGAGTCCCATAGCGGAGGATCAGCTCGCGCACCGCGGCGGCGTGCGCGGCGCCTTCCAGCGGCTCGGCCGTGACCGCCCAGCTCCGATCGCCGACGGTGACGGTGGCCGCGGGATCGGCCAGCAGGTTGCGAGCCCAGGCCGCCGCCGGCGAGCCGGCCGCGACCAGCAGGCAGCCGTCGCCCGTCGCGACGAAACCCACGGCGGCCGGGACCTCCCGCCCGCTGCGGCGACCGCGGGTCACGAGCCGCGCGACCCGGCCCGACCGCACGAGCTGATCGGCGAGGCCGCCAGCCGACGGAGGTTCGCCGCCGGCCCCGCGCGATCCGCCGATCACGCTCAACCCGCTCCTTCGGCCGCTCGGCTGCCTGACCGGCGGGCCGGCGAGGCCATCGCCACCCTCAGCGTCCCCGCTGCCAGGCCTTGCCCTCGCTGGCGACGGCGGGCGCGTAGACCATCTCGACGCGCTGCATCTCGCGGATCGTGCCGGCGCCCAGGGCGGCCATCGACTGGCGGAGCGCGCCCATCAGGTTCTCGGAGCCGTCGGTGACGCCGGCAGGCCCGAAGAGGATCCGCTCCAGCGAGCCGACCGTGCCCACCCGGATCCGGGTCCCACGGGGAAGCGTGGGGGAAGGGGCCGCCATCCCCCAGCTCGTCCCCCGGCCCGGCGCCTCGGCGGCCCGCGCCAGGGGAGAGCCCAGCATCACCGCGTCCGCGCCGGCGGCGATCGCCTTGGCGATCTCACCGCCGCGGCGCATCCCCCCGTCGCCGATCACTGCCACGTAGCGGCCCGTATCGGCCAGAAAGGCGTCGCGCGCAGCGGCCACATCGCTGATCGCGGTGACCTGGGGCACCCCGATGCCCAGCACCTCGCGGGTCGTGCAGGCGGCACCCGGACCGACTCCCACGAAAATGGCCGCGGCGCCCTGCCCCATCAGGGCGTAGGCCGCCTCGGCGCTGGTCGTGTTGCCTACCGCCACCGGGATCGGCATGAAGCGGGTGAAGTCGGACAGCTCGAGCGGGTCGTAGGCGGTCGCCAGGTGACGGGCCGAGGAGACCTGCGACTGGACGAGGAAGAGGTCCGCGCCATGCTCGGCGCAGAAGGGCCCGAACCGGCGGGCGGCGGCCGGGGTCGCCGAGACGGCCGCGCGCGAACCGGCGGCGTGGATCTCGTCGATCCGGCGGGCGATCAACTCCTCCCGGACGGGCGGGCCGTAGGCCTCCGCCAGGACCGCCTGCACCGCGTCGTCCGGGGCGGCCGCGATCCGGTCCAGGACGGCGTCCGGGTCGTCGTAGCGGGCCTGGACGCCCTCCAGGTTCAGCACGGCCAGCCCGCCGAGCGCGGCCAGGACACCGGCGAAGCGAGGATCGACCACCGCGTCCATTGCCGCGGCCAGGACCGGCACGGCCAGCGGGATGCCGGCGACCGCCACCCCGAGATCCACTTCCTCTGGCTCGACCGTCTCCACGCCCGGGGCCAGAGAGACGTCGTCGAAACCGTACGTCGGGCGGATCGAATCGACTTTGGACCGGAAGGCGCGGCGGATGACGGCGCCGCTGGCGACCGGTGCGTCCGGCGCCGGGGTTTCGTGGAGCAATCGGCCCTCCTCTGCTCGCTTGCCGGGGGCACGTTGCGGCTCAGTCTAGCAGTCCGCCGCACCTCGGCCGGCGCCGGGCTCGTCCGGCGGGCCGCGGCCCTCGGCCGGGCCTGCGGCTCCGGCCCTCCGGTGGGTCGTGCGGCGGGTGGCGCTCAGAGGCGGGCGCGCGCGCCCATCAGGGTCAGCTCGAACCAGGCGGCCCGCTCCGGCTCCAGGAGGTTCTCGACGATTCGCCGGATCGACTCCCGGTAGGCGGGCCAGATCGCCACCCGCAGCGCCTCCGCGGCCGAGACCCAGCGGAGCGCGTCGTGCTCGCGGGAGAGGTGCGGCTCGACGTCGGGCCGGACGCGGACCGCGAAGATCGCGCTGGTGACGACGGCGTCGAAGGTCGGCTCGTGGAACGCGTTGACCTGATCCAGGTCATAGAACGCGACGATCGCCTCGTCCCCGAACGTCGTCTCCTCGGCCAGCTCCCGGAGCGCCCCGCGCGCGACCGACTCGCCTGGCTCGAGCGACCCGGACACCGGCTGCCAGAGCCCCGGCAGGATCCGGCCCGGCGAGCGCCGCAGCAGCAGGATCTCGAGTCGCTCCGCCGGCGGGGCCGCGGCCGGCTCCGGCCGCAGGCGAAAGATCCAGCAGTCGACGAGGTCCGGCCGGATGCTCATTCGACCGAGTACCGCAGGGCCAGGCCGACCCGCCCATCGATCGCGTTGCCGGCCGGCCCGCGGGACGCGGTCACTCGCCTACAACCGCTCGAACCGCTCGACGGGGACCACGAAGACAGTCGCGCCGCCCACCTCCACCTCGAGCGGATAGGGCATGAAGAACTCGCCGGGCTCCATGATCGGCGGCATCGGGTTCACGATCTGGTTGCGAGCGTGGCAGTTCTCGCGGATGACCGCCAGGACCGGCTCCACCTGGTCGTCCTCGACCCCCACCAGGATGGTCGCGTTCGACTGCTTGAGGAAGCCGCCAGAGCTGTGCAGGCGCGTCGTGCGGTGGTCGCGCTCCAGGAGGGCGTCGACGAGCGTGCCGGCATCCTCGTTGTGAACGATGGCGACGACGAGCTTCACGCCGCGGAGTATAGGGAGCCGCCGCCGCCGCGGGGCCCCGGCTGCGACGGTCGGACCGGGCGGGCCTGTTCCGGCGTGCGGTGGTGCCCGCGGCCGGGCCGGCCCTACAATTCGGCAGCGGCGCCCCGCCGCCGCGTGGAGGTCGCGCTCGCTCCGCGGGGGTTCGGACGAGCGAAGGCCCCGCCAAGGGGCCCGCTCGGGAGCGGAGGAGTCCAGTGTCCAGCCATGATCCGGCCCGCGCCGCGGAAGCCGCGGCGTTCGATCTCGTCACGGCGGCGGTCCGCGCCGTGGCCGGCAGCGACGACCTCGACCGCGTCCTGAGCACGATCCTGCGCGCCCTGGTCGAGCACGTCGGAGCGGCCGCGGGCGCCGTCTTCCTGATCGACCAGGACCGCGGAGCGATCGAGCTGGCCGCCTCGACCGGCGTCGAGCTCGTGGAGGGAGAGGCGCTGACCGGCGCGCTGGACGATCCGGAGGACCCGATCGCCCGCGCGGCACGCGAGCGGCGTTCGGTGACCGTCGACACGGGCGAGGAGCACCGCGGCAGCCTGGTCGAGCACTGCGGCCTGGCCGAGGGTCTCTTCGAGCCCCTCATCGTCAGCCGCGGCAGGCTCGACCTCGAGGTGGGCGTGCTCGCCCTCTGCTGGTCCGACCGCCGTCCGCCGGCGGATCGCCTGGCGGTCGTGAGGCCGGTGAGCGACATGGCAGCGCTGGCCGTGGACCGGTCCCGCGTCCTGTCGCTGGTGATGGAACGCTCCGAGTGGTTCGAGCGACTCGCCCACACCGATCCCCTGACGGGCTTGGCGAACCGCCGGACGCTGGACCGGATGCTCGAGTTGGAGCTTGCCCGGGCCGGACGCCAGGGGGGCGAGCTGACCGTCGCCCTCTTCGGTGTCGACGGATTCGCCGAGGCGGTGGCGAGCGGAGGCCATCCGGCCGGCGACGATCTGCTGCGGGCGGTCGCGGCCGTGCTCGCCGAGTCGGTCCGCCTGGTCGACACGGTCTGCCGCTATGGACCCGCCGAGTTCGTGCTGGTCGCCCCCGGTGGCGCCGGGACGGTGGTCGCGGAGCGCGTCCTGGCCGGAGTCCGGGCGCTCCCCGGCGCCGGCGGTCGAACGGCCTCGGTCTCGGCCGGGGTCGTTCACTTTCCGGGCGACGGAACCTCCGCGGCCGAGCTCCTGGAGGCGGCCACGCGGGCGTTCGAGAAGGCGCGGATCGCCGGTGGCGGCCGGGTCGCCACCCTGCCGGCGAGCTAGGGGCGGCCGATCGGCGCCCGGAGCTCCGGCAGCAGCCGGGCTGCCGCTTCCCGGACGGCCACGGCCACGACCTCGGGCGGCCCCGAGGCGTCGATCACGACGAACCGATCGGGCTCGGCGGCGGCGAGGGCCAGGTAGCCTTCGCGGACCCGGCGGTGGAACGCCAGGTCGAACTGCTCCTCGAAGCGGTTCGCACCGGCCGTGCGGCGGCGGGCGAGGCCGAGCTCGGGCGGCAGGTCGAGCAGGATGGTCAGGTCGGGCCGGACGGCGTCGATGGTGAACGCCTCGACCGCCCGGAGGGACTCGAGCGGCTGGCCGGAGCCGTAGCCCTGGTAGGCGAGCGTCGAGTCGGCGTAGCGATCGCAGACCACGACGTCGCCCCGGTCGAGGGCCGGCCGGATCACCTCCGCCACCTGCTGGGCGCGGCCCGCGTTGAAGAGCAGGACATCCGTGGCCGGGGCCGGGCGCAGCTCGGCCGCGTGGAGCAGGATCTGGCGGACGCGCTCGCCGAGCGGGGTGCCGCCCGGCTCGCGGGTCGGCGTGACCGAGAACCCGGCATCGCGGAGACCGGCGACCAGCCGTTCGGCCTGGGTCGACTTGCCCGAGCCGTCCGGCCCCTCCAGGGTGATGAAGCGTCCGCGTCCCTCCGCCATCCCGCCGAGTCTACCGCGCGCCCACGGGCCGCTGGCGGGCGGGCGGCCGCCGCGTGGGCTCGGGTTGGCACCCCCGGCGGACGGCCGGACCTGGCGACGGGCCGAGACACCCGCCCCGGCCTGGGCGCATCTCACGAGCCTGGCCGCCGCTCCGTCGGGCCTGGTCGCCATGGGGAGCGCCACCACGCTCGCCGGCGGCCCGTCGATT
>JAJYJO010000023.1 GCA_021789435.1 Chloroflexota bacterium | reverse complement strand
GGCCGGGCGCGCGGAGGGAAGACGGAGCGGGCGGCGCCGGCGAACGCCCGGTACGCGAGGAGCGCATCCGCGAAGGCCGGTACGAAGCCCGGGACGGCGAGCGGGTCGAAGCCGGGCTCCCACCAGAGCCCGAGCAGCCGTACGGTGCCCGTGGCCCGTTCGATCCGGGGCTCGATCCGGCCGACGAATCGATCGCCGAAGAGGATCGGCAGGACGTAGTAGCCCCAGCGCCGCCGGCCCGCGGGGACGTAGACCTCCCAGACATAGTCGAAGCCGAACACCCGGCGCAGGAGGTCGCGGTCCCAGGCGAGCGGGTCGAGGGGGGCCAGGAACGTGACGCCCTGATCGGCCGCCCCCGGCCGTGGCGTGGTCGCTTGTGCCGTGTCCGGCCCGCCGCCCACCACCCCGGCGGCCGCCCCGGACTCGGCCGCGACTTCCCGCTCCGCCTGCGCCAGGAGCGGCAGCTCGTCGGCCAGGACGAAGCGCAGCCCGGCCATGCCCCCGACGCCCAGCGGGACGAGCTCGCCCCGCGCGACCAGGTCGTCCAGCAGCTCGGCCCGGCTGTGGCCCGGGAAGCGGCCGCTCCCGGCGCGGGCGGGCGCGGTGCCGAGCCACAGTTCGCCGGAGCCACCCGAGCCGAGCAGGCCATGGGCGCGGTACCGGGAGAGGAGGCGATGGCGCACCTGCTCGAGCTCGGGGATCCGCTCCGCCAGGAGGTCAGCCGGCTGGAGGCGCTCGATCAGGTCGTAGAAGCGACGGTTGCCCTCGCGCCGGGCCAGCCCCAGGATCCCCGCCTCCGCAAGCGCCTCCAGGATGGCCCGGGCGCGGCTCGTGGGGCCCCAGTACCAGTCGATGGTGGCCTGGCGCTCGAAATCCAGCGAGCTGAGCGGGCCCTGCGCCCGGATCCGGCCGAGGATCGCCTCCGTCGCCTCGGGATGCTCGGCGAAGACGCCGTCCCGGTGGTGAAGGACATTGCGGTCCCAGGTGTGGCGGAACCAGGGGAGTTCCCGGGTCGGCAGGAGCGAGAGCCCCTTGTTGTGGGCCTCGAAGAGCAGCCGGCGCCGGTAGAGCAGCTCGTCGGCGTCCGCCCGCCGGTAGCCGCGGATGCGCGCCTGGAGGACCAGGTCATGGTTGCGCCCGGCCACCTCCAGGGGATCGAACTGCAGCGAGCCCAGCCGGTCGACGACGGCCAGCACGCTCTCCGGCCCGGGCGGCAATGCCCGCGGCGGGGCCAGGAGATGGCGCAGGACGAGGAAGCGACGGGCCACCGCCGATGTCACCCGGCGCGGTCCCTGTGGGGCGGTTTCCTGGTCCGCGGCGGACCCTCCGTTCGTCGCCTGGCCCTCGATCGGCGGCGCCTCCCTGCGTTTCGGGGAGCATAGCGGCCGGCTCCCCGAAGCGGATCGCGGCGGCTGCGGGCGGATCCGGCGGCCGACCGCTATCCTGTCCCGGCCGATCTTCAGCCTGAGACTGAGCATTTGAACGACGCAAACGAAACGGCCGGCACGCCGGCCGACCTCCCGGCCCGGTCGAGCGGGAGCCGGGCCGACGACGCAGCCCTGGTCGACGCGATCGTGGTCGCCCATCTTGACCTGATGCGGCGGCTGACCGGCAGCCACGCGCCCGAGGTCGCGGAGGTCGGCGTGACGATGACCCAGCTCAAGGTCATCTACCTCGTCGATCCCGCGAGCGGCACCCACATGTCGGAGCTGGCTGCCCGGCTGCGGGTCACCCTCTCCACCGTCAGTGGCCTTGTCGACCGCCTGGTCGAGGGGGGCCTGCTGGCTCGCCGTGAGGACCCGGCCGATCGCCGCCAGGTTGTCGTGACGCGCACGGCGCGCGGAGCGGCGCTGCTGGACCTGCTCCGGGTGCTGAACGAGCGCCGGCTCCGGTCGCTGCTGGAGCGGCTTGACCCGGCAGAGCTGAGGACGGTCCGGGCCGCCTATGCCGCACTCGGCCGGGCGGCGGAGGGCGAGGCCCCGACGGTCGTCGAGCCGGTCGTCGAGCCGGTCGTCGAGCCGGGCGGCCGGCCCTCGGCCGGTCCCCGTCCAACCCTTCTGCTTGACGCGACCGGGGGTCCCGACGGCGTCGTCCTCGACAGGGAGACTTCGTGATCCACCTGACTCGGCTGGCGGTCGCCAAGCGCAGCGTCACCCTCCTCCTCGCCGCCGGCCTCTTCGCGGCCGGCATCTTCGCCTGGGGCAACCTGCAGCAGGAGTTGCTGCCGAACGTGAGCCTGCCGATCATCACGGTGGTGACGCCGCTCCCCGGGGCGGGGGCGAACGACGTGACCGAGCAGGTGACCAAGCCGATCGAGCGCGCGATCGGCAACGTGGCTCGTCTGCAGCAGCTCAGCTCGACCTCGTCGAACAGCGTCTCCATCGTGGTCGCCCAGTTCACCTTCGGGACCAACGTCAAGGACACCCAGGCGACGATCGAGCAGGATCTCCAGGCCATCGGGCTCCCGGCAGGCTCCACGCCCCAGGTCACGGCCCTCGACATCAACGCCCAGCCGGTCATCACGGCCGCCATCCAGCCGGTCGGCTCGACGAACCAGGAGCAGCTGCTCGCGTTCGCCCAGGTGACGATCCAGCCCGCCATCCAGGGGGTCGAGGGCGTCACCGCGGCGGATCTGACCGGCGGCACGGAGCAACGGGTCCTGGTCCTGCTCGACCCGGCCAAGCTGGCCGCATCGGGCATCTCCGTGACCCAGGTCCAGAGCGTGCTGCAGGCGAACAACCTGACCCTGCCGGCCGGGCAGCTGTCGCAGGACGGCACCTCCATCCCGGTCTCGGCCGTCCACAGCTTCGGATCGCTCGACGAGATCGCGCACCTGGTCGTCGGGGTCCGGACCGCCAGCCCGGGCGCGGCCACCGGCGCCCCGCAGCCCTCCGGCGCGCCGGTCGCTGCCCGGCCGATCCCGGTCACGATCGGCGACCTCGGGAGCGTGCAGGTGGTCGGCGTCCAGGCGACCGGCTACGCTCGTCTGAACGGCCAGCCGTCGATCACCCTGACCGTGTCGAAGTCGTCCGACGCCAATACCGTCGCGGTCGCCGACGCCGTCCAGTCGAAGCTGGACGCGCTGAACGCCCAGTACGCCTCCAGCTTCCATGTCACGACGCTGCTGGATCTCTCGAGCTACATCAAGGAGTCGCGCGACGGGCTGGTTCGCGAGGGCGGCCTGGGCGCTGCCTTCGCGATCATCACGATCTTCCTGTTCCTGTTCAGCCTCCGCTCCACCCTGGTGGCCGCGGTCAGCATCCCGCTCTCGATCATGTCCGCCCTGGCCCTGATGCTGGTCGCCGGCGTCTCGATCAACATCATGACCCTGGGCGGGCTGGCGGTCGCGGTGGGCCGGGTCGTGGACGACGGGATCGTCGTGCTGGAGAACATCTACCGCCATCGCGGGCGCGGCGACACGATGCGCGAGGCAGTCGTCTCCGGGACGCGGGAGGTGGCCAGCGCGATCACCAGCTCGACGCTGACCACGGTGGCCGTCTTCCTGCCCCTCGGTTTCGTGGGTGGAATCGTCTCACAGTTCTTCCTGCCCTTCGCCCTCACGGTCACCTTTGCCCTGCTCTCGTCGCTGGTCGTGGCCCTGACGGTCGTCCCGGTCCTCGCCTCGCTCTTCATCGACCGGGTCAGCCTGCCGCGCGATCGCGAAGGCCATGCCCGCGACACCATCTGGCAGCGGCTCTACACGCCGACCCTCCGGCTGGCCCTGCGCAACCGCTGGACGCGGTGGGGCGTGCTCGCGATCGCCGCCCTGCTGGTCGCCGGCGCGGGGGCGCTGCTTCCCCACATCCCGACCCAGTTCCTGAATTCCGGCTCGGAGAAGTACCTCCAGGTCGCGGTCTCGCCGCCGAGCGGCACCTCGTCCAGCGCGGTCCTCGCCCGGGCCCAGCAGGCGGAGTCGGTCCTGCAAGCCGACCCCGAGGTCCAGTTGATCGAGACGACCGTCCCCAATGCGGGAGACACCGGGGCGCAGGGTCTCTCCGCCGCGTTCACCGGCCGGGCCTCGAACAGCGCCAGCATCCTGGTCCGCCTGGCACCCAGCACCGACCTCAATGCCGAGCAGGAGAAGCTGCTCCGCCAGCTGAAGCCGCTGGAGGTGGGCGGCTACCGCGTCGACGTCGTGCAGCAGAACTTCGGCGGCGGCTCGACCATGAGCCTGATCGTCAGCGGGTCCGATCTCGCGGCCGTCCGCTCCGGCAGCCAGGCCGTGCTGGGCCTCCTGCAGGCGACGCCCAACCTGGCCAACGTGCGGAGCGACCTGTCGATAGAAGCGCCGGAGGTCCAGGTCCTGGTCGACCCGAACAGGGCCCTGGCGGCCGGGCTGACCACGGCCCAGGTGGCCGGCGAGATCCGCGCCGCCCTGGTTCCGCAGCAGGTGACCCGCGTCCAGCTCGGCGGGGGCCAGCCGCTCGATCTCTACCTCCAGGTCAACCCGGCGGCGCTGACCTCGCCGCAGGCCCTCGGCCAGCTCCCGGTGGGGACGGCGACGAAGGTGCCACTCGCCGCGGTCAGCACCATCGAGCAGGTCCAGACCCAGGCCCGCGTGACCCGCGTCGACCAGACGACGGCCGCGACGCTCAGCGCCGACATCACCAGCCAGGACCAGGGTGCCGTATCGCGGGCGGTCCAGCAGGGTCTGGACCGGCTGCAGGCCGGCGGCAAGCTGAGCGGCGTCAGTGTCCAGATCTCGGGGGTCACCCAGCAGACCAACGAGGCGTTCGGGGGCCTCTTCGCCTCGATGGCCGTCGCGGTCTTGCTGGTCTACGTCGTCATGGTCCTCGTCTTCGACTCGCTGGTCGACCCGCTCGTCATCCTGTTCAGCCTGCCATTGGCGACGATCGGTGCGTTCCCGGCCCTCTTCCTGACCCACCGGCCGATCGGCGTCAGCGCCCTGATCGGATTCCTGATGCTGATCGGAATCGTGGTCACCAACGCCATCGTGCTGCTCGATCTCGTCGAGCAGCTGCGGCGCCGCGGCCTCTCCACCCAGGAAGCCCTGATCGAGGGCGGGCGGACCCGCGTCCGGCCGATCCTGATGACGGCCATCGCCACCATCCTTGCCCTGACCCCCCTGGGCCTTGGTCTCAACGAGGGCTCGATCATCGCCTCCGAGCTGGCCACGGTGGTGATCGGCGGGCTCTTCTCGTCGACCTTCCTGACGCTGGTCGTGGTCCCGGTCGTCTACTCGCTCGTGGAGGGCGGCAAAGACTCGGTCGACGGCTGGCGAGCGCGACGTGCCGAGAAGGCCGCGGCGGGTGAGGCTCGGGCCTGACGTCCGCCGGTGGTCCGCTTGGCGGCGCGCCGGCGGCCAGCGGGTCGGTCGAGCGTCGGCCGGAGGCTGGAACCGCCGGCCCGGTCCCGGCAGAGAACCTGACAGCCCTTCCCTTGCCGGTGCGGCCGGCCCGCCGCGGGCCGCATTGACGAGCCGGGGGTTAAATCCGATAATGGCACTCGGAATTGGCAGATCCCCTGCGGGGCGGGGCGGTGGCCGCTGACATCCCCTCGGTCCGGCCGCCGCCCCGCGTCGCGTCCTTCCCCGTCCATCGGCCCGTCCGATGCGGGGTGGCCTCGAGAAGGAGCGCGATGGCGACCACTCCGGAGATCGTCTCGTCGGAGTACCAGTACGGCTTCCACGACGAGGTCGTCTACCTGACGGAGACGAAGCGGGGCCTGACCCGCGAGACCGTCGAGGAGATCAGCCGGATCAAGGGCGAGCCGCAGTGGATGCTCGACTTCCGGCTGCGCGCCTACGACCACTTCCTCGTCCGGGCGATGCCCACCTGGGGCGGCGACCTGGGCCAGATCGACCTCGACAGGATCGTCTACTACCGCAAGCCGTCCGACCGCGAGGAGAAGTCCTGGGACGACGTTCCGGACAAGATCAAGCAGACCTTCGAGCGGCTGGGGATCCCGGAGGCCGAGCGCAAGTTCCTGTCCGGCGTCGGCGCCCAGTACGACTCGGAGGTCGTCTACCACAACGTCCGCGAGGAGCTGACCAAGATCGGCGTCGTCTTCATGGGCACGGACGAGGGCCTGCGACAGTATCCGGAGCTCTTCAGGAAGTACTTCGCCACGGTCGTCCCGCCCGAGGACAACAAGTTCGCGGCCCTCAACTCGGCGGTCTGGTCCGGCGGCTCGTTCGTCTACGTGCCCAAGGGCGTCGAGGTGCCGCTGCCGCTCCAGGCCTACTTCCGGATCAACGCCGAGAACACCGGCCAGTTCGAGCGGACGCTGATCATCGTCGACGAAGGGGCCAAGGTCCACTACATCGAAGGCTGCACGGCCCCGATCTACACGACCGACGCGCTTCACGCGGCGGTCGTGGAGGTGATCGCCCTGCCCGGCTCCAAGGTCCGCTACACGACGATCCAGAACTGGTCCAACGACGTCTACAACCTGGTCACCAAGCGGGCCCACGCCCATGCCGGGGCGACCGTCGAATGGATCGACGCGAACACGGGCAGCCGGCTGACCATGAAGTACCCCAGCATCTACCTGCGCGGCGAAGGGGCGACGGCGGAGGTGATCTCGGTCGCGGTGGCGGGTCGCGGGCAGCACCAGGACACGGGCGCCAAGGCGATCCACCTGGCCCCCAACACCCGGAGCCGGATCGTCAGCAAGTCGGTCTCCAAGGACGGCGGCCGGTCCACCTACCGCGGTAGCCTGAAGGTCTCGCCCGGGGCGACCGGGGTCGTGGCCAGCGTCCGCTGCGACGCGCTCCTGCTCGACGAAGGGAGCCGCAGCGACACCTACCCCTACATCGACATCCAGGAAGACGACACGACGATGACCCACGAGGCCACCGTCGGCAAGGTGTCCCAGGACCAGATCTTCTACCTGATGAGCCGCGGCCTGACCGAGAACGAGGCGACCAACATGGTCGTCCAGGGCTTCCTGGAGGTCTTCACCAAGGAGCTCCCGATGGAGTACGCCATCGAGTTCAACCGCCTGGTGAAGCTGGAGATGGAGGGGTCGCTCGGATGACCGTCGCCACGGGGGGGCCGGGGGCCGGGGCCGCCGCCCCGACCCCGGGTGTCGCTGCCCGCCCGCCGCGCCAGGCGCCGGCTGACCTGACCGTGACGTTCGCCGATGAGTCGACGGTCCGCCGCGTCTCGGCGGCCCTGGGGGAGCCGGACTGGCTGCTTGGGGACCGCCTGGCCGCGATCGCCGCCTTCGGACCGCTGCCCGTCGAGGCCAACCGCCTCTACACGCCCTACGTGGACCTGCGGACGGCCCGGCTGGCGGAGGTTCGGCTCTACGAAGTCGCGGCCGCGGCCCCCGGCCGGTCCGCCGCCTCGGAGATCCCGGAGGGGGCGGCCGGGATCGTGGAGCTGCGGGAGGACGAGGTGGCCGCCCTGGCCCTCGACGATGAGGCCCGTGCGGCGGGGGTCATCCTCGACACCGTCGCGGGGCTGCGCGCCCGCGATCCGGACCTGCTGCGCCGCCTGCTGGCAGGGTCGCAGCTCCCCGACGACGACAAGCTGGCCCAGCTGACGCGGGCGCTCTGGGTCCAGGGGGTCGTGATCCACGTGCCGGACGGTGTCCGCCTGGAGCGGCCGATCGTGCTCCGCTGGGCCCTCGGCGCGCCGGGGCGCGCCCTGCTCAGCCGAACGCTGGTCTCGGTCGGTGACGATGCCCAGCTGACGCTGGTCGAGGAGCAGGTTCCTTCCGATCTGCCCGCTGGCGCGACCGCCGGCACGGCCGTCGCCGGCACGGTTGAGGTCGGTGCGGGAGCGCCCGCGGTGGGCGCCCCGCCGCAGGCTTCGCAGTCCCTCTACGGCGGGACCACCGAAGTCCGTCTTGGCCGGGCCGCCAACGTCGCCGTCGCCAGCCTCCAGGACTTCTCGATCGGCCAGGTCATCTTCCAGCATCGCGCCGGCGTGGTGGGCCCCGCCTCGACCCTCCACTGGGCTCTCGCCCAGCTCGGGAGCAGGCTCGTTCGGAGTCGGGTCGACAACCGCCTGGAGGGAGACGGGTCGTCAGTCGAGCAGGTCGAGATCGTCTTCGGCTCGGCCGACCAGCTCTTCGACCTCACCTCGTATACCCGCCACCTCGGGCGCGACACGACCGGGAACCTCCTTTCCAAGGCGGTGCTGCTCGACCACTCCCGGGCCTATCTGAAGGGCCTCATCTCGATCGACAAGCCGGCCCACGGCACCGATTCGTTCCTCGGGGAATTCGGCATGCTGCTCTCGAAGCAGGCCCGATCGGTGGCCATCCCGTCGCTCGAGATCGACCAGCCGGACTGCCGGCGGGCGGCCCATTCGTCGTCGGTCGGGCCGATCGACGAGGGACAGCTCTTCTATCTGGAGAGCCGGGGGATCCCGCCCTTCGAGGCGCGCAAGTTCATCGTGCTCGGCTTCCTGGAGCCGGTCGTGGCTCGGGTTCCCCTGGCGGACGCGCAGGATCGCCTGCGAGACCTGCTCGACGCCAAGTGGGCGGCGGCCCAGCCGAGCGCTCCGGCTTCCGGGCGGGCAACCGCCGCGGCGTGAGCAACGCGTGAGCGAGGTCGCCGGGCCGCCGGCGGGTCAGGCGGCAGCCGGCTACCGCCGGATCGACCTGGCCGGAGTCGAGGACGTGCCGCCGGGGACGATGCGGCTGGTCGAGACGGAGGAGGGCGACCTCGTCCTCGTGGTGAACCTGGACGGGACGTTCCACGCCGTGCAGGGGATCTGCAGCCACCAGTACTCGGAGCTGGACCGCGGCTTCGTGACCGGGGATTCGATCACCTGCGCCCTTCATCTGTCGCGTTTCGACCTGCTCATCGGCGAGGCGCTCGACCCGCCGGCCGAGCTGCCGCTGGCCGTCTACCCGGTGGCAGTCGAGGGCGGCCGGGTGTTGATCGAGGTGCCCGAGGGTCCGCTGGCCGTCGAGCGGCAGTAGGCCTTCGGGGACCCGGATATGCCCGAAGGGCATGCCGCCTTGGGGGCGGGCGCACGGCGCGGTCGGGGCGGCTCCGAGCGGTGCCGGAGCATGCCCGAGTGGCATCGGCCGCACCCGCCGCACCGCCGCACCCGCCCGGCCCGGCCCGGCGAGCCGGCCCGGCCCGGCACCCAACCTGGCGCCCGCGCCGGCGCGGCCTCGTCAGGGGGCGAGCGCCAGGGTGGAGACCGCGTGCGCCCGGACCGCCGCGCTGCTGAACCAGAACGGCACCTGGACCCCGGACAGCCAGTCGCGGGCCAGGTCGCCGTAGTGCGGGCCGAAGGGGTTGCCGCCCTGGCCGGTGGTCGTCACGATCCGGGCTCCGTCGAGGTTGCCCATATCGATGTCCAGGCGATAGCTCGGCCCGACCGTGACGCTGAAGATGCGGCGCAGGTCGCTCGTCGCCTTGACCGTCGAGTCGAAAGAATCCGGGTAGGCGACCGACCAGTCCATCGCCGTGTTGTCGACCGCCATCGCCGTCCCCGGCGCGGGGAACGGCCCCACGTCGAAGTACCAGTCGAGCGGGCCGATGGAGCCCGAGCCGAGCGAGCCCTCCTGGAACGTCACGGTGTGGATCCGGCCCCAGGTCCAGCGTGAGGGGTCGGCGCCGAACTGGCTGGCGAGGAGGGAGCCGGCCGTGTCGAGCGCGCCGGCGACGGCGTCCCGAGCCGTCTCGTGAACCGGTGTCGCCGGATCGTCCCACCAGGTCGAATCCGGCTGCTGCAGGAGGTTCAGCAGCGCGACGTGCGACGGCTCCGTCCCGACGTAGTCCCGGGCCAGGGCATTGCCGAGGCGAGCGTCGAAGAGGCGCCGCAGGAGGCTGTACTCGAAGACCTCGTAGGCCGCGCAGCCCGTGCTGTCCGTGGGGCAGGTGCGATCCCAGCCCTGGATGGCCGCCAGCAGCGTCCGTCCGGACGCGGTCGCCGGCTCCGGCCGGAGCGTCGCGAGATCGGCCACCAGGGCGTCCGCCGGCAGCAGCCGCGTGTCGGTCTGGATCGCGCTCATGTCGGCCAGGGTGACCCCGCCGTGCGCCGCGTCCGCGGTCAAAAGCTGGGTGATCCGCTCGGCCCGGTAGCCGGGATCCCACAGGTCGCTGATGTAGTACGGGTAGCTCGCGTTCACCACGGCGTTGTTGGCGGTCACGATAATGCCGGACGGCGGATCGTAGAGGCGAGGCAGGCTGTCGTAGGGGATCCGGCCGATCCACTCGTGCTGGCCGTCCCAGCCGGGCACCGGCCGGTCACCGTGGTCGGCCGGGTCCTGGCGGATCGGGATGTAGCCCGGGACCTGCCAGCCGATGTTGCCGTCCACGTCGGCATAGACGAAGTTCTGCGAGGGCGCGCCCAGGTGCGAGAGAGCCGCCCGGAAGCCGGTCCAGTCGGCGGCCACGTCCAACCCCAGGAAGGCGTCGATGATCCCGTCGGTCTCGGCGGTGCCGGTCCAGCGGAGGCTGTAGAGCGTGGACTGGCCGGCGAGCCGCGACTCGGCGTCGTTGACGATCGGACCGTGGATCGTCGAGCGAACGTCGACCTCGACCGGCCTGGCCTGGCCGGCGACCTCGATCAGTTCCTTGCGGACGGTGAACGGCAGCGACTGCCCCTTGTAGAGGTAGTGACTCGGGTCCGCCGGGTCGACCTTCTCCTCGTAGAGGTCCTCGACGTCCGGTCCGACGTTGGTGACGCCCCAGGCGATGCGGGCGTTGTGGCCGAGGATGACCGCGGGCACGCCCGGGAAGGAGACGCCGGCGACGTCGTACGGGCAGGCGGCCGAGACGATGCGGCAGTGCAGCCCGTCCATGATCCAGACCGACGGCATCGCGATGCCGAGGTGGGGGTCGTTGGCCAGCAGGGCGTGGCCGGTGGCGCTCTTCGCCGGCGCCACGACCCAGTCGTTGGAGCCGATCCCGTGGCCGCCGAGGGTGTCCGCGGCCGGGTCGAGGCCGGCCAGGGCGAGGATGTGCTTCTGCGTCGCGGCCAGGCTCTCCCAGCCGGCCCACTGGGCGTCGGTGACCGCCGAGTCGGAGGGGGCCGCCGGCCCGGCCGACGCGGTCGCGCCGGCTGATGCCTTCGCGGCCGCCGCGGCATCGCCGCCCGCCGGAGCGACGACGGGCATGCCGCTGCCGTAGGGCGGAAAGAGCTGGTCGGTCATGGCCGCACCGATCCGCTGGTCGGCCAGGACCCGGAAGACCTCCGTCGTGTAGTCGCCGCCGAGCGACCAGCCCTCGACCTTGGCCCAGGCCAGCGAATCGAGCGGCGTCCAGGGGGCCGGCTGGTAGCCGGCCAATCCGCCGCCCTTGCCGGAGAGCAGGCCGGTTGCGACGAAGGCGAGGCCGAGCTTTCCATCGTTGGCCGCCAGCCAGTCGTTCACCCCGTCGGCATAGGCCTGGAGGACCGCCCGGGCGGTCGGCGAAGCGGCGGCAAGGTCGCGTTGGGCGGCCTGCCGCCAGCCGAGGGTCCGGATGAAGCGGTCCGTCTTGACCTCGGACGATCCGAAGAGCTCGGCCAGCGTCCCGGAGCTGATGTGGCGCCAAAGCTCCATCTGCCACATCCGCTCCTGGGCGTGGACGTAGCCCTGGGCCAGGAACAGGTCGTGCGAGTTGTCCGCGTAGATCTGGATCACCCCGGCCGCGTCGCGCAGGACAGTGACGCTTCCCTGGAGGCCGGGGACGTGAAGGTTGCCGTCCACCTGCGGCACGGCCCGCGCGCTGACCCAGGCGACCAGCCCCCCGACACTGATCGCCACCACCACGAGGACCACGACGAGAACCGCCACGAGCCGACGCAGGACGCGCATGCTCAACCCTCCTCGGGCGATGTCGGCACCGCCCTGGCGCAGTGTGCCAAACGGAGGGGCGGTCGCGCGCGGTCGGGCCGCGCTCCGGGCGAGCGATCCGGTTCGGCGGCCCCGGGGTTCCCGATGGTCCGCCGGCCGCCGACGTTCGTTCGAACGGCCGCCTCGGGAGGCCGGATCGACCGGCCGGAGCCCCCCGGCGCGCCGGGCCGGTCAGCGGGGCAGTTCGATGCCGAGCCCGCGCTCCGCCGCCGTCTCGAAGACGGCCGCTCCCAGGACGACGTCGGCCAGGCCGACGCCCAGATGCGCGACCAGGACCCGGCCGGCCGGTCGCGGCCAGCGAGCCGGGTCCGCCAGCGCCTCGCCGAGCGTCCCCGCCGGGTCCGGGAAACCCTGGAAGAAGGTGCCGCCGGCGCGCGTGGCCGCGAAGCCGGCGATCTCGTCGGTCAGGAAAAGGGCGGCATCGCGGGCCAGCCCGGCCGAGGCATGGATGTCGTAGTCCACGGCCACCACCAGCGCGTCCGGGGCCAGCGCATCCGCCGCCAGCAGGCCGTGATCCGGGCCGAACGAGGCGCAGGTCACCACGACGTCGCTGCCGCTCACCGCCCGGTGGAGATCGGTCGCGGTCCGCACCCGGCCGATGCCGGCGGTCGCCGCGGCGGTGGTCGCCAGCGCGGACGCCCGTTCAGGTTCGCGGTCGAGGATGGTGAGGTGCAGCCCCGGCAGCAGCGCGCCCAGCACCGGCACGTGGCTGCGACCCTGTATCCCCGCGCCGATGAGGGTTGCCCGGGGCGCCCGATCCGCGATGATCCCGGGCCCGAGGAGGCGGATCGCGATCCCCGAGACGGCGGCAGTCCGCTGGGCGGTGATCGGTCCCGCGTCCGCCACGGCCAGCGGGGCGCCGGTGAGCGGGTCGTTGAGGACGAGGAGGGCGTGGATGGCCGGCAGACCGGCCGCCGGGTTGGCCGGTACGCCCGCCACCCACTTGATCCCCAGTCGGTCTCCCCGCCCGTCGGGGGCGGCCCCGCGGAGGTAGGCGGGCATGGCATGGGCGAAGGCGTCGGCCGGCCGGGGGTGCACGCCGATCTTGGCCGGCAGCTCGGCGGCGGGCGCCAGGCCCGGCGCAGGCGGAACGAGGGCCCGCAGCGTCTGCTCGGCCAGAGCGAGGCGCGTGGCGAGCGGGGGCATGGCCGCCTCGACCACGGCCGCGGGCAGGTAGCGGAGCGGGGGCAGGTCCGGTCCTGGCATCGACCGAGAGTGTAGAGCCCGCGGCCCGCGGCGGTCGTTTCCGCGACCCTGCGCGGCGCTTGACATGGCCGGCTATGGCGATATATCGTGATGTATGCCGCAAGGGCGGCACGGCATCCAGCAAAAGGAGTTCCAAGATGTTCAGGAACGATGAATGGCCGACGGGCCGTGGACCGGGCCGTGGCCCGGATAGTGTGACCGGCCGGCGGGAAGGGCCGGCCGGGGGAGGCCCCGGGGAGCACGCGGGCCCGGGCCGTCACCACCACGGACCCTTCGGCTTCGGCCGCCGCGGACCGCATGGGTTCTTCGCCGGGGGCGGCCGCCCTGTCCGGCGCGGCGACGTGCGGGCGGCCATCGTGGCCCTCCTGGCCGAGCAACCGATGCACGGCTACCAGGTGATCCAGGAGCTCGCCGAGCGGAGCGGTGGGGTGTGGCAACCGAGCGCCGGCTCCGTCTACCCAACGCTGCAGCAGCTCGAGGACGAGGGGCTCGTCCGGGCGGAGGAGCGTGACGGCCGGCGCGTCTTCACGCTGACCGAAGCCGGCCGCGAGGAGGCCGCGGCACGCCCCGGCACCGCCGCGCCGTGGGCGGCCTTCGAAGCGGACCGCGGCGCCCGTCTTCGGGCGGTCTCCTTCGAGGTGGTCGCGGCCGCGGTTCAGGTCGGCCGCGTCGGAGGCGCCGAGACGGTCGGTCGCGCGGAGGCGATCCTGGCCGAGACGCGCCGCCAGCTCTACCGGCTGCTGGCGGAGGACGACGCGCCGGCCGCGACGGCCACGCCCGCGGACCGGGAAACCCCTCCGGAGTCGTAGGCCGCACCTGGTGTCGCCCGCCGCCCGGCCCCGGCGCCGGGCGGCAGGCCCGCGGTACGATGACTCGGGGACTCGCGCCCAGTTCGCGACCCGGAGGAAGAGCGTGCCCGCGGCAGACGTCGGCCAGAGCCTCGACAACCTGAAGCTGGAGCGGGACGCCATCGCCCTGTACGACGCGCTGGCGACGATCGAGAAGGATCCCCGCCGGGCGGAAGCCTTCCGGACGATCGCCGGCAACGAGCGGCGCCACGCCGCGATCTGGGCCGACAAGCTCCGCGAGACGGGCGCCGCCGTCCCGGAGCCGTCGGGGCCGCGGCTGCGGGTCCGGGTGATCATCTGGCTCGCCCGCCTCTTCGGGACGCGCTCCGTCGCCGACCTGGTCCAGTCCCTGGAGGGCGACGAGGAGGAGCTCTACCAGGGCCAGGAGGTGAGCCCGGAGGCCGCCGCGATCGCTGCCGACGAGCGTGAGCACGCCGAGATCTGGAAGCGCCTGGAGGTGGCCGCGGTTGTCGCGGCGCCCGAGGTCTCGCCGGCGGACCGCCGGGCGATCCGGACCGAGGACGCCCGGGCCGGGATCGAGCGCGCCCGGCGGGCCACCACCCCGGCGGAGATCGTGGGTGCCGAGCGCTGGCACCGGGCCGGTCAGTCGGGAACCCTGCGGGCGGTGATCTTCGGCGTCAGCGATGGGCTGGTCAGCAACCTGTCGCTCGTCACGGGAGTGGCCGGGGCGAGCCCCGACCCGCGCTTCATCCTCCTGGCCGGGGTTGCCGGGCTCCTGGCCGGCAGCTTCAGCATGGCCGCCGGCGAGTACATCTCGATGACCAGCCAGCGCGAGCTCTTCGAGCGCCAGATCGCCCTGGAGCGGGCCGAGCTCGAGGCGATCCCCGAGGAAGAGGAGGCGGAGCTGGCGGCCATCTACCGCTCCAAGGGCTTCGCCCCGGACGACGCGGGCCGGATCGCCCACGGCATCATCGGCGACCGGCGGGCCGCCCTCGACACGCTCGTGCGGGAGGAGCTGGGGCTGGATCCCGGTGAGCTCGGCTCTCCCTGGCGGGCGGCACTCGGGTCGTTCTTCGCCTTCGCGGCGGGCGCGATCGTGCCGGTCGTCCCCTACCTCTTCGGCGGCGGCACCGTCATCTTCTTCGCCAGCATCCTCCTCAGCCTGGCCGGAAGCTTCGCCGTCGGCGCGGGCGTCAGCCTCTTCACCGGCCGGAGCGTCGTCTTCAGCGGGCTTCGGCAGGTCCTGATCAGCGTCCTCGCAGCCGCCGTGACATACGGCGTCGGTCGGCTGATCGGCGTCTCGGTGACCGGCTGAGCGGCCGGGGAGATGGACCGGACACCGGGCCTGCGGGCCTTCGGCAGCGCCAGCCTCGGCGGCATCTTCATCTTCGGGGTGGTGGCGTTCTGGATGCACTGGCCGCTCTTCCTGGCCGTCGCCATCGGCGCCGTCTTCCTGGTGGCCGGCCTGCTGGTGGCCGGGACACTCGCCGACGACGGCAGGGCGGCCGAGGCGGCCTGGCGGGCGGCCTCGGCCGATCTGCCTCGCGGCGCGGCGGGGGACCCCGACGCTCCGGCGGCGGACGAGGTGGCGCCGCCAGGGCCGATCGGGGCGGCGCCGCGGTCCTCGGCCCGGCCGCGGTCCTCGGCCCAGCCGCGGTCCTGATCGTGCCCGGCGACGCGTCCGGCTTGGTCGAGCGGCTGCGCGCGGAGGGCCTTGCGGCGGCGCCGTGGTCCAACGGTCCGGGCGATGTCTACGCGGCCCACTGCCACGACTACGACAAGGTCCTCGTGGTGGCCCGGGGCTCGATCCGGTTCGGCCTGCGGGACCTTGGAACGGCGATCGAGCTCGCGGCCGGCGAGCGGCTGGACCTGCCGGCCGGAACCGAGCACGATGCCCGCGTGGGACCGGACGGCGTCACCTGCCTCGAGGCGCACCTGCCGGCCGGAACGCTGGCTGGTGCGGCGCGGGATCGCGGCGCGACCTGGTAGGCGTGGGGAGAGCGGAGCCGATGCAGCCGATGTCTCGTGGGGCGACACGAGCCGGAAGAGGGACGAGGCCCCGGTCGGAGCCTCGTGTCGGAACGCTGGATGGTGGGGCGCAGGGCGCGGCGGGTCCCGCGCCTCTAGCGGAGACCGATCCGAGCCCAGGTCGGCAGCTGGTCCCGTGGATCCTCGGGGTACGCCGGACTCAGGGCCACGCTGAGCACCGCGAACAGCGCCAGGAGGCCGACCATGGCGAAGATGGCCATGTCCATCACCTCCATCTTCGAGCGGACCGTACCGTCGTGAGCCGACAGATCACTGAGCCGCTCGGTCAAAGTTGATTCTAGCCTTATGTATCGCTATCGTCAATGCTGGATAGCCTAAGGAAACGGTACCACAGGTGACGACCGTGCCGGATCGACCCGACGCCGTGGATGGGCAGATCCTGCAGTTCCTCCAGCGCGAGGGCCGGGCCTCCTACGCCGAGGTCGGGGCCAGGGTCGGCATGAGCGCGCCGTCCGCCCACGAGCGGGCCAAGAAGCTGGAGGCGCGCGGCGTGATCCGGGGATACGCGGCGCTGGTGGACCCGGTGGCGCTCGGCCTGGGCGTTCTCGCCTTCATGTTCGTCCGGCAGGCGCCGGGAACCGTGGTGACCGACCTGACCGAAGACTTCGCGGCCATCCCCGAGATCGAGGAATGCCACCACGTTGCCGGGGAGGCTGACTATCTGCTCAAGGTCCGGGCCCCGGACACGCGCAACCTGGAGCGGATCCTGCGGGCCATCCAGACCATGCCCAGCGTGTTCGCGACCGAGACGCAGGTCGTCTTCTCCACCCCCTTCGAGCGGCGCCCGCTGCCGACCGGCAGGGAAACCGGGCGGGCCGGCGAGGCGTAGGGGATGGATGGGCGTCCCCCGGAGGTCTCGGACGCCGAGCTGGTCGCCCGCGTCGCCGGCGGCTCGGAGGCGGCCCTGGCCGAGCTCTACGACCGGCACGGCGCCGCCGTCCATGCGGCGGCCTACCGGCTGAGCGGGGACCGGACAGTGGCGGAGGAAGTGGTGCAGGAGGCATTCCTGGCCCTCTGGAACCGGGCGGAGCTCTTCGACCCGACGGTCGGCTCGTTGACCGCCTGGCTGCTGGCCATTGCCCGCAACCGTTCCGTGGACCGGCTCCGGGCGGCGGGGCGGCGGTTGCGCGCCATCCCGTTCTCGGCGGTCGGCGGCGACGATGTCCCCGAGTCGACGAGCCTGGAGCGGCTGGTGGCGGGCGGCGAACTCGTCGGGGCGGGCGTCCCGGAGGCGGGTCCCGACGACCTGCTTGCCGCGGCCGAGCGAGCCGCCGCGGTCCATGCCGCGCTGGCCGGGATGGAAGACGACGAACGACGGGTGATCCTGCTGGCCTACCGGGGCGGCCTGAGCCAGTCGGAGATCGCCGCGCGCCTGGGCTGGCCGCTGGGCACCGTCAAGACCAGGACGCGGCGGGCCCTGCGCCGGCTGCGCGCCGCCCTGGGCGACGAGCCGGAGCCCGAGGCGCCGAGTCCGGCAGTGGAGACCGGTGATGCGTGAGGCGGCGGCCGGGCCGGGCGGAGAAGGTCGAACCGGGGTGTCGAGCTGCGCGGGACGGGGCGGCCGTGGACCACGCTGACGCACTCGCGGCGCTGCAGCTGGCGGCGATCGAGCCGGGCAGGCTCGACCGGCTGGCGGCGGGCGACACGCCGGAGGCAGCCCTGCTGGCCGGTCACCTGGCCGCGTGCGGGGCCTGCCGCCTTGAGCTGGAGCGGCTCCGTCGCGTGGGGCCGCTGGTCCGTGAGGCGGTCTCGGCGACGCCCGATCCCGAGCTGCGAGAGCGGACCCTCTCCTACGTCCGGGCGATGGGCCGGCCCCGCGAGGCGGCGGTTCCGACGGCGGGCGGCCCCGCTCCGCGCGCCGGCGCCCGCGCCGGGCGACCGTACCCGCGCCCTGCGCTCTGGCTCGGCTCCCTGGCGGCGGCGGCGGCCCTGGCCGTCGTCCTCACGGCGAGCCTGCTGCCGACGGACCGCGCCGCCCTGCAGCGCGAGCAGTCGACGTCCGCGGGCCTGGCGGACGTGGCGACGGCGATGACTCGACTCATGGGCCAGCCGGACCTCCACCGGATCGAGCTGGTCGACGCCACCAGCACGCCCCAGGGGGTCCTGATGGTGTCGCCGGCCAGCGGTGAGGTCCTGATGGAGACGGGCGCGCTCCAGCCACCGGCGGCCGGCCAGGCGTACCGCTGCTGGCTGGAGACCGGCGGGACCCGCCGGCAGATCGGCTGGCTCGAGTTCGGGGGCGGCCTGGCCTACTGGGCCGGCCGGGTGGACGGGCTCCAGGCGCTCCGGCCGGGTGACCGCTTCGGGGTGAGCCTGGTCGGCGCGCAGGCCTCGGCCGCCGGTGGTCCGCCGAGCCTGGTCGGCACGTACTGAGCCGCGCCGCCGGACCCGGCTCGGCTACCATCGCCCGAACGCGTTCAGCACGAAGGGAGAGCGTCCGTGGCCCGCGGAGGCGAGAAAGGCCAGGGGAGGCCGGCGAGCCCCGAGGTCCAGGGCCGGTCCGGCAACCCGGTCCCGGAGCCGGCTGTCGCCGCCATGTTCGACCGGATCGCCCCAGTCTACGACCGCCTCAACACGCTGATGACGCTGGGCCTCGATGGCCGCTGGCGGCGGGCGGCAGTGGCGGCCACCGCGGTTGCCCCGGGCGGAGCGGCCCTCGACGTTGCGTGCGGGACGGGCAAGCTCGCCGCGTCGCTGGCCGAGCGCGTCGGTCCGTTCGGCCGGGTCGTCGGCGTCGACCTGGCGCCCCGGATGGTCGCGGCCGCCCGCCGCACGTACCGCGACATCGTCCAGCTCGAGTTCCAGGTCGCCAACGCGCTCGACCTGCCCTTCGCCGCGGAGTTCGACGCCGCCACCATCGCCTTCGGGCTGCGCAACCTGGCCGACTACGAGGCCGGCTTCCGCCAGCTGGCGCGGACGGTCCGGCCCCGGGGCTGGGTCGTCTGCCTGGAGCTGTCGCTGCCGCGGCCGCGGCCCCTGGGCCGCCTCTACCACGCGACCTTCCGCCGATTCGCGCCGGTGGCCGGCTCGCTCTTCGGCCAGCGGGACGCCTACCAGTACCTGCCCGATTCGCTCGAGGGGTTCCCGGATCCCGAGGCGCTGGCGGCCACGATGCGGCAGGCCGGCCTGGTGGAGGTCAGCTTCCGCCGGCTGGCGCTCGGCGCGGTCGCGCTCCACCGCGGCCGCGTTCCCTGAGGCGGGCTCAGCGACCCTCCGGGGCCGGCGGCCCGGCCGGCGCTCCCCCCGGTGAGCGTCCGGGCTCGTCGCTCTGCGCCGCCGGTTCGATCGGCGCGGCGTCGACCTCCATCCCTTCCTCCGCGGTCAGCGGCTCGATGACCCAGCCCGCGTCGAGGTAGCGGCGGTGGAGGTCCAGCACCTCCTCGGCGGCGTCGACGTCCACGGCCGGCCCCGACCGGCCGAGCTGCTCGGCGATCCAGGCCGCCTCGGCGCGACGTTCCGCCGTGGTCTCGTCCGCATCCGCCCTCGGCAGCCGGGCCAGGATCAGCCAGAGGAGGCCGGCGCCGGCGACGAAGCCGACGATCAGCAGCCACCAGTCGAATTCGGGCATCGGGTCCCGGTGTCAGCGGCCCGGCCGGCCGTGGCGCGGCGAGGCGTCGTGGGCGAGGGGGATCATACGGCGGCAGTATAGGCGGGCGCGCCGGGGCCCCGGATTCCGGCGGGCCGGTCGAGCCGGCGGCCGGGGGGCCGGGCCGGCGGTGGAACGGGGGCGGCAATGGCACGAGCCGGGCGGACCGGGCTCGACCCGGTTTCCCGGCACCCCGGGGTACACTCTGCCGGCAATGATCAATTTCACCCCGAATCCGATCGCCTTCTGGCTCGGTCCCATCGCCGTCCACTGGTACGGCATCGCCTACGCGGTCGGGATCGCAGCGGCCGCCTGGCTGGCCACGGTGGAGGCCCGGCGGCGGGGACAGGACCCGAACCTGATCCCCAACGGCATCATCGTGATCGCGATCGCGGCCCTGATCGGCGGCCGCGCCTACCACGTCATCGACCAGTGGCACCTCTACGCCAACGATCCGATCAAGATCTTCCTGCCGCCCTACACGGGGCTCGGCATCTACGGCGGGGTCGTCACCGGGCTGCTGGCGATGATCTGGTACACCCGCCGCAACCACATGCCGTTCTGGATCTGGGCCGACATCGCCGCTCCCGCGGCGCTCCTGACCCAGGCCATCGCCCGCTGGGGGAACTTCTTCAACCAGGAGCTCTACGGCCCGCCGACGAACCTGCCGTGGGGTATCGCGATCCAATGCCAGTACCGGGTCCCCGAGTACGCCTGCCCGCCGCTCGGGACGACGCCCGTCGACGCCCACTTTCACCCGCTCTTCCTGTACGAGTCATTGCTCAGCTTCCTGGGCGTGGCAGTGCTGCTCTACATCGCCCGGCGGCTCGCCACGTGGACGCGCCCCGGCGACATCGCCCTCGGCTACTTCATCTGGTACGGCGTCGAGCGGTTCCTCCTGGAGTTCTTCCGCCATGGCTACAACTGGACCTTCTTCGGCATCCCCACGGCCCAGCTGGTGGCGAGCATCTTCGTCCTGACCTCCCTGGCCATCCTGGTCTACCGCCACCGGCCGGGATCGAGCGCGGCGAGGTCCGCCGGCGAGGACGACGACGAGGGGGATGGCGGCGGCGGCCGGGCCGGCGCAGCGGCCGGCCCCCAGGACCCACTGACCGTCCCGAGGTCCTGACGATGGGTGCGGGAGACGCGCGCTCGCGTCCCCGCCGGGCGGCGGCCCGTCTCTCTCCTGGGCGTCTCGCGGCCGCTCGCGGGGGCGTTCGTGAGGGCCTGGCCTGGCTCGGCCGCTCGCCGGAAACGGCGGCCTCGTTGCCCTACCGCCTGGTCCGGCTCGTCGCCCGGGCCGTCCTCTTCGGGCTCTTCCGCTTCCGGATCCGGGCCGAGGGACGCGAGCGGATCCCGTTGACGGGCGGCTACCTGCTGATCGGCGCGATCCACCGCGGCTGGATGGATCCCTTCCTGGTGCTACACGCCCTCCCGGCCGCCCCCCGGGTCTGGTTCCTCGGCAGCGGGCCGTCGGCCTTCGACCGGCGCTGGAAGGAGTGGGCGCTGCGCCGGCTCGGCGGAATGCTGCCGGTCTGGCGCGGCGGGGTCGGCGTCGAGCAGCACGTCGCGACCGCGCGGGCCGTGCTGGCCGCCGGCGGGGTCTTCGTCCTCTTTCCGGAGGGCGGCGTGGCGGGGCCGCCCGATCGCCCATCGACCTTCCGGCTCGGCGCGGCCCTGATCGCGCTGCGGACGGGAGCACCCTTGCTGCCGTTCGCGATGGCCGGTTCGGGCGAGCTCTACCGCGGCAAGCGGCTGGCCTCGCGCGTCCTGCCGCTCACCTCGGTGGCGGAGCTGCTGGGGGAGGCGTGGGACGGGACGCTTCCGCCGGCCGGCACGCGCGCGGAGCTGGAGCTGGCGCGCACCCTCACCGCTCGGCTGGAGGCGCTGCTCGGCGAGCCGGTCGCGGAGCTCTACCCGGAGACCGTGGACCGGCCGGGACGGCGGCGCTGGGCCCGGCTCACCTGGCTGTTCCTGGCCCGGCGTGCGACGGTGGGGGAGCGGGCGGGGGAGCGGGCGGGGGAAGCCGCGGGGAAGGGCGCCGGCCAACGCGCCGGGGAGTGAAGGCCGGCACCCGGCCCCCGCGACGGGCGGCTCGTTCTCTCCGCATTGCCAGGGCGCGCCGACTGCCGGCCGGCGCATCCCGGCCACCGCGAGGCCCAGCCTGCGCGGGGGTCAGCGAGGCGCGGGACCCGGCTGATCGGGCCATTCCGCCGAGGGATCCACCCCGGGCCCGAGTATCCGCTCTCGCAGCCAGGCGACCACCTCGGCGACCACCCGCGGCCCCTCGGGCTCGTTCATGGTCTCGTGCCGGAGGCCGGGATAGACGCGCCGCTCGACGACCGAAAGGTCCGCGAGCGGGGCGCTGGCCGACGGCGGGACCAGGGTGTCGTCGGCGCCGTGGAGCACCAGCGTCGGCCGGTCCAGGAAGGCCGCTTCGCGGCGGCCACGGCTCATCGCCCCGAAGAACTCCATGCCCAGCCGAGCCGTGGAGCGGGGTCGGACCAGGGGATCGGCTGCGTAGCCGGACCCGACGGCGGGATCGTTGGCGAGCTGGCCCGGGTCGATCGGGTTGGCCAGGACGAGCGTCGGCAGGAGGCGACCCAGGACCGGCGCGGCGAGGAGCTGCCAGCGGGGCACCGACGCCTCCAGGGGCAGTGCGCTCAGCACCAGGAGGCCGGGTTGCGGCCGTCGACCGTCGAGCGTGTAGGTGAGCGCGATCAGGGCACCCATCGAGTGGCCCAACAGCACTCGCGGCAGGCCCGCGGGCAGCGCGTCCATCCGCCCGGCGACGTCGTCGAGGTAGACGTCCCAGCGCTCGACGTAGACCGGCCGCCCACCGGAGGCACCGTGACCGCGCAGGTCGAAGGCGTGGGTGTCGAGACCTGCGGCGGCGAGCAGCCCGCCGGTCCGCTCGTGGCGGCCCGAGTGCTCGGCGATGCCGTGGAGAAGCAGGACCGCCGCCCAGGGTTGGCCGCCCGCCGGCCAGTGCCGTGTCAGGAGCGGCGTGCCGTCCCGCGCGGCGGCGGTAGAGACCTCGCTCGCGACCGTCATATCCACCCTTACCCCCGGCTGGAACGCTGGTGCGCCCCATCGTAGGGCGCGCGGGAACGGCCGGCCGGCCGGCGACGCGGGGGACCTATACTCGGCCGCCATGCAGTACGCCGAATCGATCCTGGACCTGGTCGGCCGGACGCCGCTCGTACGCCTGAGCCGCGTCACCCGGGACCTGGGGCCGGCCGATCGCCGGCCGCTGGTCCTCGCCAAGCTCGAGATGCTCAATCCGGGCGGCTCGGTCAAGGACCGGATCGGCCTGCCGATGATCGAGGCGGCCGAGGCGGCGGGCCTGCTCCGACCCGGCGGCACGATCGTCGAGCCCACCTCGGGCAACACCGGCCACGGCCTGGCCATCGCCGCCGCCCTGAAGGGCTATCGCTGCATCTTCGTGATGGCCGACAAGCAGTCGGCGGAGAAGCAGGGCCTGCTGCGCGCCTACGGGGCCGAGGTCGTGGTCTGCCCCACCAACGTGCCGCCGGAATCCCCGGAGAGCTACTACTCTGTCGCGGCTCGCCTGGCCCGGGACATCCCCGGTGCCTACAAGCCGGACCAGTACTGGAACGGGGCGAACCCGGCGGCCCACGAGGCGACGACCGGGCCGGAGATCTGGGAGCAGACCGAGGGCCGCGTGACGCATCTCGTGGCCGGCGTGGGTACCGGCGGGACCATCACGGGCGCCGGCCGTCACCTCCGTGCGTGCAACCGGACGATCACGATCGTCGGCGCCGACACGGAGGGCAGCGTCCTCTCCGGCGATACGCCGCGGCCGTATCTGACCGAGGGGATCGGCGAGGACTTCCTGCCGGGGACCTTCGAGCCCGGGATCGTGGACCGCTGGGTCCGCGTCCCGGACCGCGACGCCTTCGCCGCGGCGCGCCGGCTGACCCGCGAGGAGGGGATCCTGGCCGGCGAGTCGTCCGGATCGGCGCTCGTCGCCGCCCTGACCGTGGCCCGGGAGCTGGCCGCCACGGCCGCGGGCCGCGACGCGGTGATGGTCGTCCTGCTCGCGGACACCGGCCGCAACTACGTCTCCAAGCTCTACAACGACGAGTGGTTGCGCCAGCGGGGGCTGCTGCCGTCCTCCGGGGCGGTTGTGCGGGTGGGCGACCTGCTGGCGACGCGGCATCACGGTCTCGAGATCCCGCGGCTCGTGGTGGCGCGGACGGCCCAGCGGGTGGGGGAGGCGATCGCCACGCTCCAGGAGTACGGCATCAGTCAGATGCCGGTCTCGGAGGCGGCCGAGGGGGATGCGCCGGAGTCGCTCGTCGGCTCGATCTCCGAGAAGGGCCTGCTCGACCGGGCCTACCGTGAGCCGTCCATCGTGGAGCGCACGGTCGGCGAGGTGATGGACCCGCCCCTCCCGGCGGTTGCCGCCGACACCTCGCTCGACGACGCCTTCGGCCTCCTCTCCGGGCCGGCGCCGGCGCTGGTGGTGATCGCCGCCGGGCGGCCGGCGGGCATCGTGACCAAGCTGGACCTGCTGGAGTTCCTGGCCCACGGGCGCCACGGGTCGGCCTGATCGGCGATGGATCCGACGCGGCGCCAATCCGGGGTCGGGCGATCGGAGGCGGAGGTCGCCTTCGAGACGCTGGCCGTCCACGCCGGCCAGGAGCCGGACGAGGCGACCGGCGCCGTCGCGCCGCCGATCGTCCAGACGAGCACGTTCGCCCAGGAGGGTGTCGGCCGGCCCCGCGCCGGCTGGGAGTACGCGCGGACCGGCAACCCCACCCGCGCCCGTCTGGAGCGGGCCGTCGCCGCGCTCGAGGGGGCGGCCCAAGGGATCGCCTTCGCCTCCGGCTCCGCGGCGGCCGCGGCGATCGCCGAGCTGGCCCTCCCCGGCGAGGAGATCGTCGTCGGCGACGACGTCTACGGCGGGACCTATCGCCTCCTCGAGCGTGTCCTGCGGCCGCGCGGGGTCGTCGTCCGGTACGCCGACCTCGCCGCGGACCCGGCCGGGTCGCTGGCCGCGAGTCTGACGGAGCGGACCCGCCTGGCCTGGCTCGAGACGCCCACGAACCCGCTCCTCAAGGTCGTCGACATCGCCGCCGTCGCCGGGATCCTGGCCGCAGCGGTTGGGGCCCGCGGCGAGCGCCCGCTGCTGGTCGTGGACAGCACCTTCGCCACGCCGGCCCTCCAGCGGCCGGTGGCGCTGGGGGCCGACATCGTCTTCCACTCGGCGACGAAGTACCTGGCCGGCCACTCCGACACGGTGGTCGGCGTGGCCGTGACGAGCCGGTCGGACGTGGCCGCGCAGCTCCGATTCCTCCAGAACGCGATCGGCGCCGTGCCGGGTCCGTTCGACTGCTTCCTGGTCCTGCGTGGCCTGCGGACCCTCGCCCTGCGGATGGAGCGGCACAGCGCCAACGCCATGGTCGTGGCCCGTTTCCTGGCCGGCCGTCCCGACGTGGCGCTCGTCCGGTACCCGGGCCTGTCGGACGGCCGCTTCGCGCACCCGCAGGCCCGGCTGGCCGGTCGCCAGATGCTCCGGCCGGGGGGCATGGTCAGCTTCGTGCCGGCGCCGGCCGGCGGACGGACGGCTCACGCGCGGGCCGTCGGCGTCTGCGAGGGGACGCGGATCTTCACCCTGGCCGAGTCGCTCGGCGGCGTCGAATCGCTGCTCGAGCTGCCGGCGGTCATGACCCATGCCTCGGCCGCCGGCTCGCCGCTGGCGGTGCCGGAGGCGCTGATCCGTCTGTCGGTCGGCATCGAGGCGGCGGAGGACCTCGTGGCGGACCTGGGCCGGGCGCTCGACGGCGCCTGAGGGCGAACCTGCCGGCCGCGCCCGGCCGCGGCATCCGGCGCGGTGCCGGGCCGCCCGCGGTGCCGAGGCCGCCCGGTGTGGCGCGAGCCCAGCGGAGCGAGCCCGGCGGAGCGAGCCCGGCGGAGCGAACCGGGTTCAGGAGTGCGGCGGCCCGGAGGCCTCGTCCCGCTCGACCACGATCGTGCAGTGGGTGGCCAGCGCCGCGATCGCGCCGATGGCCGCCCAGACGGGGAGGAGGATCGCACCGATCACGCCGATCGTGAGGGGCACTTCGATCAGGGTGTGGCCCTCCTCGTTCTTGATGATGATCCGCCGGACATTGCCCTCGGCGACCAGCTCCTTGACCTTGCCGAGCAGCTCCTGCCCATCGATCCGGAACTCTTCGCGTCGCGTCCCCGGGTCCGCCATGACCGCATCCTCCGTGCCTCTCCCCGCGCCGCTCATGATGCGCCGCGGCCGGCGCTGGGTCGGGCCGGCCGTGCGGCGCCCGGGCACTGGGCCCTCCGGCGCGGCCCGCGGTATGGGTCCGCGCTGGCCTTTCGCGGCAACCGGCGTACTATGTCGCGGACTGCGTAAGCCGACCCCCCGGCACCGCCGCCGGGGGACGCGCGGCCGGTCGATCTCGCCGGCTCCTCTTGCGCGCCGGCCTCGATCGGAGGAGATGCCGTGACCACCACGCAGCGACCCGCAGGCTCCTTTGTCTCCCCCGCGGCCACGCCGCGCCTCGAGGAGGCCCTCCGCGTCGTCGGGGCGACGGTCGCCCAGGCCTCGGTGGCCGCACTCGTCGAAGAGGCCGTCGGGGCCGGCGAGTGCTCCCTGGCGGCCGACGGTCCGCTCGTCTGCCTGACCGGCAAGCACACCGGCCGCTCGCCGAAGGACCGCTACGTCGTCCGCGAGCCGTCGAGCGAGGCCGAAGTCTGGTGGGGCGACGTGAACCGTCCCATCTCGGAGGAGCAGTTCGCGCTGCTCGAGCAGAAGGTCCTGGATCATCTGCGCGGCCGCAAGGTCTACCTGCGCCGGGCCTTCGTGGGCAACCACCCGGAGCACCGCCGGGCGCTGGAGGTGGTCTCCGAGTACGCCTGGCACAGTCTCTTCGCCCATCACCTGTTCATCCGGCCCACCGAGGATGAACTCCGGGAATTCGCCCCGGAGTTCCGGGTCGTCTCGGTGCCCTCGCTCAAGGTCGATCCGGCCGAGCTCGGCGTCCGCTCCGAGACGGTCGTGGCGCTCCACTTCGGGCGCCGGCTCCTGATCATCGCCGGCACGGAATACGCCGGGGAGATGAAGAAGGGCATCTTCACGATGATGAACTTCCTCCTCCCCCGGGCCGGCATCCTGCCCATGCACTGCTCCGCCAACGTCGGTGCGGCCGGCGACGTGGCCCTCTTCTTCGGCCTCTCGGGGACGGGCAAGACCAGCCTGTCTGCCGACTCGACCCGGACCCTCATCGGCGATGATGAGCACGGCTGGGGGCCGGACGGGATCTTCAATTTCGAGGGCGGCTGCTACGCCAAGCTGATCCGCCTCTCGCCGACGGCCGAGCCCGAGATCTACGCGACGACCCGGCGCTTCGGGAGCGTCCTGGAGAACGTGCCCTACGATCCCGGAACCCGCCAGCTGGACCTCGATTCGGAGGCCATCACGGAGAACACCCGGGGCGCCTATCCGCTCGACTTCATTCCCAACGCCTCGGTGACGGGCCGGGCCGGCAACCCCCGCAATGTGATCCTCCTGACGGCCGACGCCTTCGGCGTCCTCCCGCCGGTCAGTCGGCTGTCGACCGACCAGGCTCTCTACCACTTCATCTCCGGCTACACCGCCAAGGTCGCCGGGACGGAGGTGGGAGTCACCGAGCCGACGGCGACCTTCTCGACCTGCTTCGGTGCTCCGTTCATGCCCCGGCACGCCGAGGTCTACGCCGAGATGCTGGGCCAGAACCTGGAGCGGACCGGGGCCCAGGCGTGGCTCGTGAACACCGGCTGGACCGGCGGGCCCTACGGCGTCGGCCACCGGATCAGCATCCGGGACACGCGGGCCATGGTCCGGGCCATCCTCGAGGGCAAGCTCGACGGTGGTGTCGGCTTCGACCGCGAGCCGGTCTTCGGGATCGCGGTGCCGCGGAGTTGCCCGGATGTTCCGGCCGAGATGCTCCAGCCGCGGAACACCTGGAGCGACAAGGACGCCTACGACCGCCAGCGGCAGCAGCTGGCCGGGATGTTCATCGAGAACTTCCAGGAGATCGCAAGCGGCGCCTCCGACCACGTCCTCTCGGGAGGCCCTCGCACCGGAGCCTGAGCAGCCGACCGGAGAATGCGGCCCTGAAGCGCTCGGCCGCCTCGGTCCGGGAACTCGTCGAGCACGTGGGGCTGGTGGTCCCGGCCGCGCAGGGGGGTCTCGCCCCGCCCCCGCCCGCGAGCGACCGGCACGGGCCGGAGCGCGGGCGGTGCCGACACGGGCGGTGCCCGGGGGCACCGGAAAAGGCCCGGCGGACGGCCGAAGGCACTGGGTCGGGCTGGTACCCTTGGGGCCTTACCGGCTCCAGGCCACGGTCAGCCCGCTTCCACACGACCGCGCCGGTCGCGTCCCTCTCTGGCCAGAAGAGCGTCATCGGGAGGGAACCGCATGCGCCACCGTCTCGTCGTGCCGGCCGTCCTTGCCGCCTTGGTCCTCTCGGCGGCCACGGTCCTGGCCGGAGCTCCGCCCGCGAGGAGCCCATCGTCCGATTCGGCCGTCGTCAGAGCCACGGTCGACACATCGTCGGCGATCGTCCAGCTCAAGGGCGATCCGCTCTCGACCTACGCCAAGACCAGGCCACCGGCCGGCAAGAAGATCGACTTCAGCAGCAACACCGTCAAGGCCTACCGGGCCCAGCTCAACCAGCTGCGCAATGACTTTAAGAAGTGGCTGCAGGCCAATGCGCCCAAGGTCCGGGTGACCGGCCAGTTCGACATCTCGCTGAACGCCGTGTCGGTCGCGCTGAACGGCACGAGCCTCGACCTGATCCGGAGCGCGCCGCAGGTCCAGGCGGCCCAGTACGAAGGCCTTTACTACCCGACCGGGGATCCGACCGTCGATCCCGACCTGACCCTCATCGATGCCTTCAACGCCTGGGATACCGTCGGCGGGCCCGCGGACGCCGGGGCGGGCGTCAAGGTCGCCGTGATCGACACCGGCATCGACACCACCCATCCCTGCTTCTCCGACGCCGGCTATCAGGCGCAGAACCGGCTGGGTGACACAAGATTCACCAACAACAAGGTCATCGTGGCCAAGGTCTTCAACATGAAGACGCCGAGCCGGCACTACACGCCGGAGGCGATCCAGGACCACGGCACTCACGTCGCCGGCACGATCGCCTGCGACTTCGATACGCCGGCCAGCGTTGACGGCGTGTCGATCCCGCACGGGATCTCCGGCGTCGCCCCCGCTGCCCTCCTGGGCAACTACAACGTCTTCCCCGGCGACGTCCTGAACGCCCACTCGGAAGACATCCTCAACGCCCTCGAGGCCGCCTATGGCGACGGTATGGACGTTGCGAACCTGAGCCTCGGCGGCAATGCCAGCGGCATCCAGGACCTGCTGTCGATGGCGATCAACGACCTCGACCAGGCGGGGATGGTCGTGGCCGTCGCCGCCGGCAACAGCGGCCCCGGCCACTACACCGTCGAGTCCCCGGGCTCGGCGGCCCGGGCGCTGACGGCCGGAGCCGCCACCGTCGGCCACTTCATCGCCACGCCGCTCAGCGTGGGCGGCGAGACGTACCCGGTCTCGTCCGGCTCGTTCGCCACCGTGAGCGCTGACCTGACCGCTCCCCTGGGCGTGGTGCTCGACGGCTCCTCCCTGAGCCTGGCGTGCAGCGCGCTGCCCGCCGGCAGCCTGAGCGGGAAGATCGCCCTCGTCTACCGCGGGACGTGCAGCTTCTCGACCAAGATCAGGTACGCCCAGGGCGCGGGCGCGGTCGCCGTCATCGTCGTCAACAACAGCGGCGGTGACCCGGTGGCGATGGCCAGCGACGGGACGCCCAACCAGCCGACGATCCCGGCCTACATGGTCGGCCTCTCCGCCAAGGGGGCGCTCGTGGCGGACGACGGCCTGCCGGCGACCATCTCCGCGACCAGCCAGTACTTCGTCAGCGGCAACAACGACATCATGGCCTCGTTCTCGAGCGAGGGTCCCACCGATGTCGACTTCCGGGTCAAGCCCGATGTCGTCGCCCCCGGTGTCAACGTCCTCAGCTCGATCCCGCACCAGTTCTGCGACGCCCCGCCCTGCTTCGCCTTCTTCCAGGGCACCTCGATGGCCACGCCGCACCTCGCCGGCTCGGCCGCCGTCGTCATCGGCGCGCATCCCGACTGGAGCGCCGCCGAGGTCCGGTCGGCGATCGTGAACACCGCCGACCAGGGCGTGCTCAAGAAGTTCGACGGCAGCAATCCGGCCTCCGACGTCAACCTCATCGGTGCCGGCCGAGAGAACCTCCTCTCGGCTGTCAATGCCAGCGTGGCGCTCGACCCCGTCAGCGTCAGCTTCGGCTCCGTCCCCTCCGGCGCGGGCCAGGCGCGTTCGTTCAACCTGACCCTGACCAACCTGACCGGGTCCGGCCAGACCTTCGGCCTCGGGTTGGGCGACGACGGCGCGGGCGTGACGTTCAGCCTGGGTACATCTTCATTGACCCTTGCCGCCGGGGAGTCGGCCTCGGTTGAAGTCACCATGGCCGCCGCCAAGGGTGCCGCGCAGGGCGATCACCAGGCCAAGCTGGCCATCAGCGTCGGCGGCGCCGAGGTCGCCCACGCAGCCGTCTACGTCTTCGTCAAGTAGGTCGGCCCACCGCCGCCCGACGAGGCCCCCGGCACCACCGGGGGCCTCGTCCTATCGTGTGCGCGTGCAACCGAAGTCCGGGATGGTCACGATCCTCCGAGGCGGGACGATCCTGACGATGGACGGGGGGCGGCCGTCGGACGTCGCGACCCGCGCCCTCGGCCGGCCGGACGTGCCCGATGCTGCCGGCCGCCGCGCGACCGCCCTCGCTTTCGCGGGCGACCGGATCGTCGCCGTCGGCTCGGACGCGGAGGTCCTGCCGCTCGCCGGCCGGGGAGCGCGGGTGGTGGACCTGCAGGGTCGCTGCCTCCTGCCCGGCTTCCAGGATCCCCATGCCCACCCCCTGGGTGAAGGGCTGCAGGCCGGCCGCCCGAGCCTGGCCGGGACGGAGAGCCGGGCCGCCGCCCTGCGGCGGCTCGCCGAGCTGGCCTCGCGCCTCGCCCCCGGGGAGTGGCTCGAGGGCCGCTACGACCCCACCGGCTGGCCGGACGGCCGGCATCCGACTCGGGCCGAGCTGGACGAGGCCGTTCCGGAGCGGCCGGTCCTGCTGATGCACGCCTCGGGCCACGCGGCCGTCGCCAGCAGCCTGGCCCTGGCGCTGGCCGGCATCGGTCCGGCGGCGGCCGACCGCCCGGGGCGGGCCGAGATCGAGCGCGACGAGCATGGCGTCCCGACCGGCCTCGTGGCCGGCTCGGATCCCGCCACGGCGTTCGCGGCCGTGCTGCCGCCTTTGACGGCAGAGCTGGCCCGGGCGGCCCTGGTGACGGCCGCGGGTCGCCTGGCCCGGGACGGTGTCACGGCCGTGGGCGATGCCGACCTCGGCGTGGTGGCGACGCCGATCGACGAGCTGGCCGCCTACGCCGGGGCCATCCTGGACGAGGCCTTCCCGCCGCGCCTCTCGGTCCTGCCGGGGCTCGCCCGGCTGGCCGGCGCCGACGAGGATCCGCCCACGCCCGACGACCTGCGCGACCTGCTGCCGCGGGACCTGCGCGAGCGGATCCGGATCGTGGCGGCCAAGCTCTATGCCGATGGCGCGCTGACGACCCGCGACGCCTGGCTGCTGGCGCCGTACGCCGACGCGCCCGGAACCGCGGGCCGGCCGACCCATCCCCCGGTCGAGCTGGCCGAGCGGATCCGGCGGGCCCACCTGGCCGGCTGGCAGCTGGCAACCCATGCGATCGGCGACGCGGCGGTCGCGGCCACGCTGGATGCCTACGCGGCCGCGCTGGCCGCGGCGCCCCGGCAGGACCATCGTCACCGCCTGGAGCACGCGATGCTCCTCTCGCCGTCCGCCGTGGCACGGCTCGCCGCGCTGGGCGTGGCGGCGGTTCTCCAGCCGGAGTTCACGGCCTGGGCCGGCGACACCTACCTGGCGCGCCTGGGGGAAGCGCGGGCTGCGCGCCTGCTGCCGTACGCGGAGCTGCTGGCCGCGCGCGCCGCCGTCGCCTTCAGCAGCGATCGCCCCGTCACGCGCGGCGCCCCCCTCGACGGGATGCGAGCCCTCTTCCGGGGTGCCGGGCCCTCCGGCCGGCAACTCGCCCCGGCCTCCTCCCGGCCGTCCGCGGCCGAGGCCGTCCACGCCTGGACGGCCGGTGCCGCCCACGTGGCCTTCGACGAGGCCGAGAGTGGCCGGCTGACCCCGGCCAGGCGCGCGGACCTCGTCGTGCTCACGACCGACCCGACGCGGGTTGCGCCGGGGGCCTGGGCGGACGGTTCCGACGGCGTCGCCGTGGTGGCCACGGTGATCGACGGCCAGGAGGTGGCCGGCGACCTGGGCTGAGCCGGCCGGCCACCCGCCCCGGACCGTCCGCCGGTGGGACGGCTGCGCCGCCGGGGCTCCCCCAGCGCCCGGCACTCGGGGGCCTTCGCGAACGGGTCCGGCGGGCGTCCGGCGGTTGTCGAAGCGGAGTGAATCCGTCAGCTCATCTGCCGACTGAATCTGACAGTCGCTGAGCCAACCTGCTGTCGGAGCGTACGCGCTTCCAGGGGTGGTCG
>JAJYJO010000022.1 GCA_021789435.1 Chloroflexota bacterium | reverse complement strand
GAGGGCGGGCGCCGGAGCCTGCGGCGCCGGGGCCGCTCCGGCCGTGGCCGCGGCGGCGGTTGCCGCTGGCGTGGCAGCCGGGGCGCCGGCCGCGTCATCGGCCGTCTCGATCACCGCGATCTCCGCGTTGTTGGGGACCGTCTGGCCCTCCTCGACCAGGATCTCGCGGAGAGTCCCCTCGAACGGCGACGGGACCTCCGCGTTGACCTTGTCGGTGATCACCTCCAGCAGCGGCTCGTACTTGGCGACCGGGTCGCCGGGCTTCTTGAGCCACTTGCCGATCGTGCCCTCGGCCACGCTCTCGCCCAGCTGGGGCATCGTCACCTTGGCCACGGATGGATCCTCCTCGGGGGACGGCACGGCGGGCCGTGCAGAGACTTCGGGCAGGGCGCGGGGCGCGCCGGGCAGACCACTGTGGGCCCTAGTTTGGCCCATCCGCGCCGCATCGGTCGAGAGCGGCCGGTCGAGACGGGCTCGCGCCTGCGGCGCGAGACCCGGCAACGCGTGCGACACCGGGCATGGCGGCCGGGTGCCGGCGAGCAGGGGCCGAGCGGGGCGACCCTCCGGGCGGACCTCAGTAGGCCGCCAGCGTCCGGATCGCCTCGGCGATCCGCTCCGGGTCGAGCATGAACCAGTCCTCCAGGACATGGTTGTAGGGCACCCCCGGCACGTCCGGCCCGGCCGCCCGCATGACCGGCCCGTCGAGGTAATCGAAAGCCTCCTCGGCCACGATGGCCGCGATCTCCGCCCCGTAGCCGCCGAACTTGTTGTCCTCGTAGACCACCAGGCACTTGCCCGTCTTGCGGACCGAGTCGAGGATCGTCCGGCGATCGAGCGGCCGCAGCGTCCGGATGTCGATCACCTCGACGCTGATCCCGTCCTCGTCGACCCGGTCGGCCGCCGCCAGCGCGTAGTGGGCCATCAGGCCGTAGGCGATCACCGTCACCTGCGAGCCGGCCCGCGTCACGGCCGCCTGGCCCAGCGGGACGGTGTACTCGCCGTCCGGGACGTCGCCGCGGACGCTGCGGTACATCTTCTTGTGCTCGAAGAAGAGGACCGGATCCTCGTCGCGGATCGCGCTCCGCAGCAGCCCCTTGGCATCGTACGGGGTCGACGGCACCACCACCTTGAGGCCGGGGACATGGGTGAAGAAGGCCTCCATCGACTGGCTGTGGTAGAGGGCGCCGTGGACGCCGCCGCCGAAGGGGGCCCGGATCGTGATGGGACAGCCGAAGGCATTGTTGGAGCGGTAGCGCATCCGGGCGGCCTCGGAGACGATCTGGTTGAAGGCCGGCAGGATGAAGTCGGCGAACTGGATCTCGGCGATCGGCCGCAGGCCGTTGACGGCGGCGCCGATGCTGGCCCCGACGATCAGCGACTCCGTCAGGGGCGTGTCGATGACGCGCTCCTCGCCGAACTCGGCGAAGAGCCCGTCAGTCGCCAGAAAGACGCCGCCCTTCACGCCCACGTCCTCGCCGAGCACGATCGTGCTGGCGTCGCGCCGCATCTCCTCCCGGAGGCCCTCGCGGATCGCCTCGATGAAGGTCCGGGTGGCCATCAGGGACGGTCCTCCGCGTAGACGTACCAGGTCGCCGACGCGACGGTCGGGTCCGGCTGCTGCTCGGCCCACTCCGTCGCGTCGTTCACCTCGGCGGCGATCTCGGTCGCGATGGCGGCCACGCCCTCGGGGGTCAGGACGCTCGCCTCCAGGAGCTGCTCGCGAAAGCACGGCAGCGGGTCGCGCAGGCGCTCCCGCTCCAGCTCCTCCGCGGTGCGGTACTTCGTCTGCTGGTCGTCCGACGAGTGGGCCGTCAGGCGGGTCACCTTGGCCTCGATCAGGGTCGGGCCCTCGCCCCGCCGGGCTCGCTCGACGGCCTCGTGGCCGACCCGCCAGCAGCCGATCACGTCCGCGCCGTCGACCACGACGCCGGGCATGCCGTAGCCGGCGGCCCGCTCCGCGAAGTCGACGATCGGGGCCTGTTTGGCGGCCGGGACGCTGATCGCCCAGCCGTTGTTCTCGATCACCGTCACCACCGGCAGGTGATGCAGCCCGGCGAAGTTGAGGCCCTCGTGGAAGTCGCCCTGGTTGGAGGCCCCCTCGCCGAGCGCCGTCACCACCACCTGGCCGGTTCGCCGGATCCTGGCCGCCAGGCCGATGCCGACCGCGTGCAGGAGCTGGGTCGCGACGGGCGAGCTGGTCGAGAGGATGTTGTGTGCCGCCGACCCGTAGTGGCCGGGCATCTGGCGGCCGCCCGAGGACGGGTCCGGTGCCTTGGCGTACTGGGCCAGCATGATCTCGCGGGCGCTCATGCCGAAGGTGAGCACGCCGGCGACGGAGCGGTAGAACGGCACCAGCCAGTCGAAGCCGGGGCGCAGGTTGGAGACGATGCCGACCTGGGCGCCTTCGTGGCCCTGGCCGCTGATGACAAAGGGGACGCGACCGGCTCGGTTCAGGACCCACATCCGTTCGTCGATCGCCCGGGCCAGGGCGAGCCGACGGTACATGGCGACCAGGTCCTCGTCGGTCAGGCCCAGGGATCTCGCCAGGCTGCCGGCCGGGCCGCCGGTCTCGCTCGTCGTCGTCGTCGTCATCGTCAGGGACGTCTCCGTCGTGGCGGGCCGGGCGGCCCGGTCAGATGTGGATGGACCGCCCGTCGACGGCCATGGCCGCCTCGCCGATCGCTTCAGCCAGGCTCGGGTGGGGATGGGTCGCCATGGCGATCTCCCACGGCGTGGCGCCCAGGAGCGCGCCGAGAGAGGCCTCCGCGATCAGGTCCGTCACATGCGGCCCGACCAGGTGGACGCCGAGGGTGTCGCCGCTCTCGGCATCGCCGATCACCTTGGCGAAGCCTTCGTAGTCGCCGCCGATGATGGCCTTGCCCACCGCCTGGAAGGGCATCACGCCGATCTTCGTGCGGAGGCCGCGCGCCTCGCACTCCTGCTCGGTCAGGCCGACCGAGGCCACCTGCGGGTGGCAGAAGGTGGCCCGCGGCTGGGCGTCGTAGTCGATCCCCTCGATCGGCTCGCCGGCGATCGTGTGGGCCGCCACGATCCCCTCGTGGGCGGCGGTGTGGGCCAGCATGAGCCCGCCGACGAGGTCACCGATGGCGTAGACGTGGGCCTCCTTCGTGCGGAGGTGGTCGTCCACCTTGACGAAGCCCCGCTCGACCTCCACGCGGGTCGTCTCGAGGCCGATCTCCTCGACGTTGGCCGCCCGGCCGGTCGCCACCAGGAGTTGCTCCGCCCGCAGCTCTCCCGCCTCGCCGCCCTCGGGGCCGACGACCAGGCAGACGCCGTCGTCCTCGACGGCGACGGCCGCCGGGTCGAAGCGGGCCCGGGTCACGACCCGGATGCCGCGGCGGGTGAAGCTGCGCTCGAGCTCCCTGGAGACGTCGCGGTCCTCCAGGGGCACGATGGCCGGCAGGTACTCGAGCAGGGTGACGGTCGCCCCCAGGTCGTGGTACATGGATGCGAACTCGACACCGACCGCCCCGGCGCCGACGACGATGATGCTGGCCGGCATCCGGTCGGCCTTCAGGACGTCGTCGCTGGTCACGATCCGCTGCCCGTCGGAGACCAGGCCGGGCAGGCTCTTGACCCGGCTCCCGGTGGCCAGGATCACGTCGGTCGCCTCGAGCAGTCGCTCGCCGCCCGCCCCGGGCTGCGCGTCGTCGCCGTCGAGGACGACGCGGACCCGGCCCGGGCCCTCGAGCCGTCCCCGGCCGGCGACGTACTCGACGTGGTTCTTGGCGACGAGGGACTTGAGGCCCGACCACATGCGCCGGACGACCTGGTCGCGCCGGCGGGCCATCTGCGCATAGTCGACGGTGGCTTCACCGGACAGCGTGACCCCGAACTCGCGGGCCTTCTTGAGCCGGGCGTAGAACTCCGCCGACTCGATCAGGGCCTTGGTCGGGATGCAGCCCCGGTGGAGGCACGTCCCGCCGATCTTGTCCGCCTCTACCAGGGCCACCTTGAGGCCGAGCTGCGAGCCGCGGAAGGCGGCCGCGTAGCCGCCCATCCCGCCGCCCAGGACGACCAGGTCGAACGAGTTGCTGGAGCCGACAGCCATGGGTTCAGCGATCCTCAACGGTGCTGTCCGGGAACGGCCCGCGCGGCCGGCGGGAGGCGGCTCGCCGCGGACGGGCCGTTCCGGGGCCGAGCATGGCTCGGGCGTACGGGCTCCGGGGGACGCCGGGACCGAGTGAGCCGCTCACGCGCCGGATGGTACGGCCGCCCCGCGGGGGGCGCAACCGAGTCCGCCCGGGCGGGGGCCGTGGGAGCGCATGCTAGACTCGGCACGCTCGCCGGCTTCGGTCGCGGCCCCTCTCGGCCGGTCCCGGCGGGCGGACGGAGGCTCCGATGGACCCGGCCACGCTGCTGCGGGACGCTGCGTTCGTCGTGGTCGCCTACCTCAGCGGCTCCATCCCGATGGGCGTCCTCGCGGCCCGGCTCTCAGGCGGGCCCGACCCGCGGACCATCGGGTCGGGGCGGACCGGTGGCACGAACGCGCTGCGGGCGCTCGGCCGCACGTGGGCAGCGCTCGTGGTGGTGGGGGACCTGGCGAAGGGTACCCTGCCGGTCCTGCTGGCCCGCCTGGCGGGCGCCGGCGCCGGAGTTGAAGTGGCCTGCGGGCTGGCCGCGGTGATCGGCGCCTCGCGCTCCATCTTCCTCGGCTTCGGCGGCGGGCGTGGTGTGGGGACCGGCGTCGGAACGCTGCTCGTCATCCAGCCCGTGGCGGTCCTCCTGACCGCCCCGGTCTTCGTGATCGTGATCCTGGTGACGCGCTACGTCTCGCTCGGCTCGCTCGTCAGCTCGGCTGCCATCTTCCCGGCCATGCTCCTGCTCTGGCTGGTCGCCAGCGGCTGGGTCAGCCCGGCCTACCTCGTCTACGCCGCCGTCGGGCCGGTGGTGATCTGGATCGCTCACGCCGACAACATCCAGCGGCTGATCGCCGGGACTGAGCGGAAGTTCGACCTGGGCCTGCTGATCGGCCACCGGCCGGGCGCCCGCTGAGAGCGGGCGGGCCGGGCGCCCGCCGGGCCGGACCGGCCGGCCGGGAACCGCTCCGGCCGGACGTCACCGGAAAGGCACGCGAGACATAGAACGACCCGGGCCTTCGCCCGGGTCGTTCTCGCTTGCGGTGTCGGGGCGGACGCGCCGCCCGTGCGATCAGCTGCCGCGAACGGTGCGGAAGCAGTCGCTGCAGTAAACAGGCTTGCCGTTGGTGGGACGGAAGGGGACCTCCGTCTCCCGGCCGCAGCGGCTGCAGGTCGCCGCGAACATCTGGCGGGGGCCGCGGTCGTAGCCGCCGCCACCGTACCCACCGCCGGAGTGGGCCATGGCGCCCTCCGGCCGGGAGGCCTTGCGGGCGGCCCGGCAGCTGGAGCAGCGCTTCGGCTCGCTGAAGCCCCGCTGGCCGTAGAAATCCTGCTCGCTGGCGGTGAAGACGAACTGCTGCCCGCAGTCCGCGCAGACCAGGATCTTGTCCGTGTACACGAGAACCCTTGAACTCCTCTCAGTAGCCGCTCGGTCCGTCCTGTTCTCGCGGGAACCGTGAGGAGGCGGGTTCGTCGTGCTACCTGTCCCGTCGCGGAAACCGACCCGCGACACTGCCGGCGGATTGTACGCTTCGCCGAAGGCGCTGCATAGAGCCTATGCGCTCGCCGTCGAGCCGGGCTCCGGTGGGGCTCCCCGGGCATCGGCCGGGCGGTCGTCCACGCTCGGGCCGGGACCGTCGGCCGGGCGCTGTCCGGAGGGTGCCGCCGCCCGGTAGGCCTCGGCCAGGAACTCGACCGGGTGGAGCGTCGGGCGTCCCGTGGCCCGCTCGATCTGCCAGCGGCAGGTCTCGGAGTCGCAGGCCGCCGCCGGCGCCCGGGCGGGATCGACGGCCCGGATCTTGTCGAAGAGGCCGGCCCCCACCGCCATCGCAACCTCGTACTTCTCCTCCTTGAGGCCGTACGTCCCGGCGACACCGCAGCAGTCGTGGTCCAGGTCGATCGGCTCCAGGCCCGGAACCAGTGCCAGCAGGTCCAGGGCCGGCAGGCCGATCCCCTGGCTGCGCAGCTGGCAGGGGGCGTGGTAGAGCAGGGGGCGTGCCGTCCCGCCCGGTCCGGCCAGCGACCCGAACTGCGTGTCCAGGCGACCGGACTCGTGGAGGTCGGCCAGGAACTCCATGATGTCCCAGGTCGCCCCGGCCACCGAGCGGGCGGCCGGGTCATCCAGGTCCAGCATGGTCCGGTACTCGGCCTTGAGCGTGTGGCCGCAGGAGGTGGAGGCGGTCACGATCCGGTAGCCGGCCGCCGCCCACTCGGCCAGCGAGGCGATGTTGCGGGTCGCCTTCCGCCGGGCCTCGGCGTAGTAGCCGTTGCTGATGAGCGGCAGGCCGCAGCAGACCTGGTCGGGGACGATCGTCTCGAGGCCGTTGCGGGCCAGGACGGCGACGACCGACTCGGCAACCCGCGGCTCCTGGTAGTTGGCCGCGCAGCCGTGGAAGTAGACGACAGCCCGGTCCGGTCGCGGGAAACGGCCGTCCGCTCCGACCGAGACGGCGGCTCCGGGCCGCGGCAGCGGATGGCCGGCCCGGCGCCAGGCGGCCCGGAACGTGCGGCCGGCGAAGCGGGGCACGGGTGCGTCGCGGTGGATGCCGGCGACGGCCTGGACGAGGGACCGCAGACGCCGGCTGCCGAGGAAGGCGTTGGCCAGCGGGGCGAGCGGAACGCCCAGCCGGCCGAGCAGGTCCGTCTGGCCGAGCGCCCAGTCCCGCAGCGGGCGGCGGCGGAGGGGAACCCCGGCCAGGCGCGGGGCGGCGTTCTGGACCCGCAGCACGGCCCGGGCCCGGCTGTTGATCTCCGCGATCTCCACGCCGGCCGGGCAGGCCCGTGTGCAGAAGCCGCATCCGGAGCACCAGTCGACCGTCAGGTCCGGCGAGAGCGGCCGGGGCGCCGTCTGCCGGCCGGGCCCACCTGGACGGGCCGGCGGCTCGAGCAGCGAGAGCGGCGTGACCGGTGACCGCGGGACACGCTGCGGCCGCGCCGACTGCGGGCTGCGGGCCTGGTCCGAGCGGAAACGCTGCGCCTGGGGGCCGACGTACTTCGGGCCCGGAAAGCGGTCGGTCACGCGCGCGACGGGGCAGACGGTGTTGCAGACGTTGCACTTCAGACAGGCGTCGGCCGTGAAGCCGGCCAGGCGGACCACGTCGAGCCCGATCACGGCTGCGCCTGCGGCCGGCAGCGGCGGGGCCGCGGCCGGGGGCAGGTACGGCTGCGCGCCGGGCGTCATCGGGCTCCCCGCCCTTCGGGCCCGGCGGCCGGACCCGCCGCGACCGGTCCGGACGGCACGGCCAACGCACCGACGGTCCGGGCCAGGGCCAGCCGGGCGGCCCGCTCGCCGCTGGCGATCGCGATCCCATCGCCGGAACGCTCCCGGAGGGCGCGCGCACCCGCCAGCAGGGCGCCGGCGATCCGGACGCCACGCTCGGCCCGCTCGCCGGTCGGCCCGACCGGGCGCAGCTTGCGGTCGGTCCGGATGCCGGCCGCCTCGAGCGGGTGGCCGGCCGGATCGAACATGGAAGGCGCGAGCCAGGCCGGCTGCGGCGGCGCCTCGACCGGCAGGCCCAGGATCGGCTCCTCGACCCGGCCGTCGGCCGTGGCCACCAGGCCGCCGGACGCGAAGCCGCCGGTCGCGAGCACCACCTGGCCGGCCCGGATCGGGAAGGGCCGGCCGGCGGCGGCGGTCGCCAGCCCGGCGACACGCCCGTCGGGCGTCCGGATCGCGGCCGAGACCGCGAAGCCGACCTGGACCGCGACCCGGGCAGCCCGGAGTGCGGCCACCATGGCCTCGTAGAGGCGAAGCCCCGGCACGGATGGCGGCACGAGCGGGATCTCGAACCAGGGCCCGCCGAGCCGTGCGTCGAGCGCGGCCGCGACCGCCGGGTGGTCGGCCAGGCCGAGGACCGCCGGGAAGGCCACGCGCAGTTCCCCGTCCCCGCGATGCGGCTCCACGGCACGGGCGATGGCGTCGAGCGCCGGGCCCCGCCACGACGGATCGTCGAAGGCGCGGGCCAGGTCCAGCCCGTCCAGGTTCCGCCGCTCCGCGAGTCCTGGCAGTGTCACTCCGACGGCGGTGACGCGCTCGGGCCGCGGCGCCCCGGCCCAGGGAAGCGGCCGCGCCAGGGAGGCGGCCACGGCCGGTGCCGCGAAATCGCGGAAGCGCTCGAAGCCCACCACGAGGAGCCCCTCCCCGGGCCGCCACGGGGCGCGGGCCGCGGCCTGGGCGCCCGGCAGGACGCCCGCCGGGCGGGTCGCCCCGACGGCCGTCGGGATGCGACCGTGCGGACTGGCGAGGTCCCCCTCGTACGCCAGCCCGGCGGCATCGAGGGCCCGGCGGACGCGCGCCAGGCCGGCCGGCAGATCCTCCGCCACGATCTCGTAGGGATGCCCCGGCCGTCGCGCCAGGAGCGCCACGCCCTCGCCGCCGCCGACGGTGCCGGGCGGTGCCGCGAGGTCGAGGCCGCCGTGCGACCAGTGCGTCGCCGCGTGGCCCTTCGCCACCAGCCAGACGCTCGCTCCGCCGTCCGCCGCGGCCAGGGCCGTCGTCAGGCCGGCCAGGCCGGCACCGGCGACGAGCACGTCACAGCTCGGCACGGCCGTCCTCCGGGAGACAGGGCCGCTGTCCGTCCACGACCAGCGCATCGACGCCCAGCACCCCGAGGTAGACGCCGGCCTCGAACCAGGCCTCCTGGAGCTGGCGACCCCAGGCAACCGGCCGGACGCCCCGGAACCGCTCCTCCAGGAACCCGACCAGGGCGGCGTCCACCAGGGCCGGCCCGATCGGGCCGTCGCCCGGCTCCGGCGGCTCGGGCCCGTCGGCCACCCGCCCGATCTCCACCGGGCTGGGACCGCCGGCGGCCACCAGGAGGCCCCGCTCGCCGGTGGCGGTGGCGGCGCGGCCCCCGGCCCGCTCCCCCACCCGGGCCGCCGCGCGGAACGTGCAGAAGGCGCCCTGGCAGGGCCCCATCCCGAGCCGCGTCCCCCGACGCAGGTCGTCGAGCGAGCACGGCCAGCGCTCGTCCAGGAAGCGCTCGATGTCGCCCGCGCTGACCAGCTCGCACTCGCAGACCAGGTCGGCGTCGCCGCCGCCGGCCACCTCGCGCTCCGCCAGCCGGTGACCCAGCCAGTAGGGCCGCCCCCCGTCGGCGCCGCCCATCGGCTCGTCCGCGGTTCGGCAGGGCGTCCCGAGGCCGAGCTTGGCGGCCACCGTGTCGGCCGTCTCCTCGGCCATCAGCCGGCAGGTCGTCAGCTTCCCGCCGACGATCGAGACCAGGTTGGCGATCCCGTCCCGGGGCCCGTGGTCCAGGACCCGGTGGGCCCGGGTCAGCCGCCGGGAGTCGATGCGCCCGGCCGCGAGCGCCTCAGCCGCGGCCGGATCCGCGGCCAGCCCCGCCCGTTCCCGCGGCTGCAGCTCGTCGAGTCTCGGCAGGTAGAGGGGGCGGACGCCGGCGTAGGCTCGCAGGACCCGGGAGGCGGAGAACGAGGGCACGAGTTGGTCGCCGAGCGCCATCAGGTGGGCGATCTCCGCGGGCGAGATCGCGTACCGGTCGGGATCGTGGACGGTCACCGAGCTCGTCCCGAGGATCGCGACGGTATGGACCGGGACCAGCGCGTCGCCGTCCGAGGGCGGGTGGCAGCGGGCCACGACCGAGTCCACCGGCCGGCGGTCGAGGACGATCAGGGCGCCCTTCCCGAGGGTGAGCGTCACCTCCGCGCCCGCCAGCGCGGCGACCCGGCCGGCCCAGGGCCCCGCCGCGTTCACCACCATCCGGGGCGCGACCCGAAACGTGCTCCCCGAGCGGACGTCCGCCAGCTCCGCGCCGACGATCCGGCCGTTCGCGAGCTGCAGCCCGACGAGGCGATGGTAGGCCAGCGCCTCGCCGCCGTAGTGGACCGCGGAGCGCAGGTTCAGCTCGATCAGAGCCCATGGATCGATGGCGCCGTCCGACACCGCAAAGGCGCGGCGGAGGTCCGGCCGCAGGGCCGGCTCGCGGCGGAGCGCCTCCGCCGGCTCGATCTCCCGGCAGGCCACCCCGGCGCGGGCGCAGGCGGCGGCGAACCCGTCCGCGTAGTCCGGCGGATCGTCCGGGGTGGCCACGAAGAGGCCGCCGGTCGGCTCGATCGCCGGCGCGGCCACGCGGCTGAGCACGGCGTTCTCCCGGGCGCACTGCAAGGCAGAGATCTCGTCCTTGACGACGTAGCGCGCCCCGGAGTGGAGCAGGCCGTGGTTGCGGCCGCTGGTGCCCGTCCCGAAGTCGCCCTTGTCGACGAGCAGGCAGCGTGCGCCGCGCATCGACAGGTCGCGCAGCAGCGCCGCCCCGGTCGCGCCGCCCCCCACCACCAGGACGTCGAGGACGCGCGGCGTCACCCGGCCGTCATCCGCACGTCACCCGGCCGTCATCCGCACGTCAGCCGCGGCCGGCGGCGGCGCGGGGCCGGCCGGCGCCTGCCTCCGCGGCAAGGCGCTCCAAACCCCGGGCCAGCAGCTGGCCGGCCAGTCCGCGGACCGTCTCCGCGTCGCCGGCCGCGACCGCCGCCGCGGCCAGAGCGTCCAGCTCGGGACGCGTCGCGCCGGCCAGGGCCTCCCGCACACCGTCGAGCGAACCCGCGTCGGCGGAGAGCTCGTCCACGCCGAGTCCGACGAGCACCGCGGCGCCTGCCGGGTCGCCGGCCAGCTCGCCGCAGACCGCCACCGGGATCCCGGCCGCGTCGGCGCCGCGGACGACGCCGGCGATCGTCCGCAGGACGGCCGGGTGGAGGGCGTCCTGGAGCGCCCCGAGCGCGGCGTTGCCGCGGTCGGCCGCCAGCAGGTACTGGGTCAGGTCGTTGGTCCCGATGCTGAAGAAGTCGATCAGGAGGGCGAGCTCCGGTGCCAGGATGGCCGCCGACGGGATCTCGATCATGATGCCGGTGACCATCCCCGCCGCGCACGGCGCTCCCTCGGCGAGGAGCCCGTCCCGGGCCTCGTCGCGGAGGGAGCGGAGCAGTTCGACGTCGGCCACCGTGGCGACCATCGGGGCCATCACGTGCGGCGTCACCGCCGCCAGGGCACCGGCCCGCCAGATCGCGCGGAGCTGGGTGCGCAGCAGGTCGCGTGAGCCGTAGGCCAGCCGGATCGCACGGACGCCGAGGAACGGGTTGGCCTCGGCCGGCAGGCCCAGGTACGGGATCGCCTTGTCGCCACCGATGTCGGCCAGGCGGATCACGACCGGCCGCTCCGGGCCGAAGGCCTCGAGCACCTCGCGATAGGCCGCCACCTGCTCTGCCTCGGTCGGCGGCGTCTGGCGCTTCATGAACAGGAACTCGGTGCGGAACAGGCCGACCCCCTCTGCGCGTGCCTCGAGGGCGCGCGGGGCGTCGCCGGGGCTGCCGATGTTGGCCACCAGCACGACGCGTTCGCCGTCGCGGGTGGCGGCCGGCCGGTCCCGCAGCGAGGCCGCGCGGGCGCGACGCCCGGCCAGGTCGACCGCCCGGGCCCGGAACTCCTCCGCTTCGGTCGGCCCGGGGTCCAGGACCACCTCGCCCGACTCACCGTCCATGGCGGCCACGAGATCCGCGCCGCCGACCTCCTCCTGGGCGGCGTCGGCGGCGCCGAGCAGCCCCTCGACGCCCACGATCGCCGGGATCCCGAGCCCGCGGGCCAGGATCACCGCGTGGGCGGTGCGAGAGCCACCCGCCAGGGCCACACCGAGCAGGAAGCCGGGCGGAATCTCCGCCGTGACCGACGGCGGCAGGTCGTCCGCGACGGCGATCGACGGGCCCTCCGGCAGGTCCAGCGCGGTCCCGGTCAGGATGCGGACGATGCGCGCCCCGACATCGCGCACATCGGCGGCCCGCGCCGCCAGCAGCTCGTCCTCGAGGCCGGCGAGCATGGCGGCCGCCTCGGCCGCGGCTCCCTGGACGGCCGCCGCGGGCCGCTCCCCCTCCTCGGCTCGTCGGATGGCCTCGTCGAGGAGCATCGGATCGCCGGCCATGAGGGCCTGCGCCTCGAAGATGCCGGCGTCGTCGGGTCGCCCGAGGTCGCGCACCCGCTCCGCCAGCGCCTCCAGCTGCCGCGCAGCCTCGTCGGCGGCCGAGCGGATGGCGGCCGCCGGATCGCCGGACGCCGTTTCGGCCTCGGCACCGGCGCCGGGGTCACCGGGCGCGTAGCGCCAGACCGCACCGACCGCGACTCCCGGAGCCGCCGCGGTGCCCTCCAGGCGGATCGCGTTCATCGATCGCTCCTAGCCGCCGAGCGGCTCGCCGAGGCCGCTCTCGATCAGCGCCACGAGCACCGGGACGGCCGCGGTCTCGTCCTCTCCTTCCGCCGAGATCCGCACCCGGTGACCCTTCAGGACGCCGCAGGCCAGGACACCCAGGATGCTCTTCGCCTCGCCGGCCGGCCGCCCGGCCGTCAGGTTCTCGACGCGGATACGGGACTTGAAGCGGGCAGCAGCCCTGACGAACTCGGCGGCCGGCCGCGCGTGCAGCCCCGACGGGTTTCGGACTTCGACCTCGGCAGTCGTCACCGGCGCGCTCCTTCGCGATCTGACCGGCCTCGGGAGCGGCGGCCGGCACCTTCCATCCTCGCCGAAAGGGTAGGCCAAACGGGCCCGGCCCGTCGGCCGAACGGCATCGTCCACGGCCCCCCGGCACCTCCCGCCCGGCGTTTCGCCCGGCCCGCCGGTCGCCGACCGCCCGGGGGCGGAGGCTACCGGCGACATGCGAGTCACCGCATAACAGCTCCACCCGGGCCGAACCCGCCCAACCGAACCCAGGGGCCCTTTGCCGCCCGGGCCGCCGGCGGCGCGCCCCACGACCTGCCGCCCGGCCCACACGGAGCGCGCGGTCGGCACCCGGCCGCCTCCGGCGGGCTATGCCAATCACCGCATGAGGTCCAGGGAGCTCCGGCGGGCACCAGGCGGCCGCCGTGGTGCGCCGGCGGCCGCCGTCGGGCTATGCGGTGACTCGCATAGGGGCGACCGTCCGGCCCGGCCCGACCAGGCCCGGCCCGACCAGGCCCGGCCGCGGCCCGCCCGGGTCAGCGCGACGGGCCCGACGGCTCCCGCACGGGGTCGTGGGCGGCCCAGTCGAGCGATCGCGCTACCGCCTTCCGCCAGCCGGCGTAGAGGCGCTCCCGGCGCTCGGGCGCCATGCCGGGCTCGAACCGGCGGTCGAGCGCCCAGCGTGAGGAGAGCGACGACTCGTCGTCCCAGAAGCCCACGGCCAGGCCGGCCAGGTAGGCCGCTCCGAGGGCCGTCGTCTCGGCCACGGCCGGCCGCTCCACCGGCACGCCCAGAAGGTCCGCCTGGAACTGCAGGAGCCCGTTGTTGGCGGCCGCCCCGCCGTCGACCCGCAGCTCGCGCACGGGCCGGCCCAGGTCGGCCGCCATCGCGTCGAGGAGGTCGCGGACCTGGTAGGCCATCGCGTCCACGGCCGCCCGGGCGATCTCCGGCAGTCCGGTGCCGCGGGTGAGCCCGAGGATCGCCCCACGGGCGTACGGATCCCAGTAGGGTGCACCGAGGCCGACGAACGCCGGCACGAGGTAGACGCCGCCCGCCTCCGCGGCGGCCGCCAAAGCCTCGACGTCGGAGGAGCGTTCGATCGCACGGAGGCCGTCGCGCAGCCACTGGACGGCCGCCCCGGCGACGAAGACCGCGCCTTCGAGACAATAGGTCGTCCGGTCGCCGACCCGCCAGCCGACCGTGGTGAGCAGGCCGTTGGCCGAGGCGACCGGGCGCGCGCCGGTGTTGAGCAGCAGGAAGGCCCCGGTCCCGTAGGTGACCTTGGCGGCGCCCGGCTCGAAGCAGGCCTGGCCGAACGTTGCCGCCTGCTGGTCGCCGGCCATGCCGGCCACCGCCAGCGGGCGGCCGAAGAGTCCGGGCTCTGTCCGGCCGAGCACCTCGCTGCTCGAACGCACCTCCGGGAGCATCGCCCGCGGTACCTCGAAGAGCTCGCAGAGCTCGTCATCCCAGGCGAGGCGCCCGATGTCGAAGAGGAGCGTCCGACTGGCGTTCGAGACGTCCGTCGCGTGGACCCGGCCTCCGGTCAGGCGCCAGAGGAGGAAGCTGTCGACGGTCCCGAAGCAGAGCTCGCCCCGCTCGGCGCGCTCGCGGAGACCCGGGGCGCTCCGGAGGACGTGGCGAATCTTGGTGGCGCTGAAGTAGGGATCGATCGGCAGTCCGGTGCGCGCTCGCACCAGTGGCTCGAGGCCGCGGGCCCGCAGCGCGTCGCAGTGCGGGGCGGTGACGCGGCTCTGCCAGACGATGGCGTTCGCGACCGGCCGTCCGGTGGCCCGCTCCCAGACGAGCGTCGTCTCGCGCTGGTTGGCGATGCCAACCGCGACCACGTCCTCGATGCCACCCGCGCCGACCGCTGCGGCTCGCTCCAGGGCCTCGCGGGCGACCGCCAGCTGGCTTCCCCAGATCGCCTCGGGGTCGTGCTCGACCTCGCCGGGGGCCGGGTAGAGCTGGGGAAACTCGCGGCTCGCGGCGGCGACCGGCCGGCCGCCAGGATCGAACAGGATCGCCCGGCTGGAGCTGGTCCCCTGGTCCAGGGCCAGGACGAGGCCTTCCATGGTCACCTCCGCGCGATGGGGTGGTGGCGGTGTCGGCGTCCGGCCGCCGGAGGAGAGCCGGTCAGGCCGAGGGCCGGCGGCGGGCCATCAGGGCCAGCAGCCCGACGGTGCCGACGATCAGCACGACGACCGCCACCGGCAGCGACGCGAGCGCGTCGCGGAGCGGCGTGACCTCCGTGGTCACGACCTCCAGGAGCAGGACCCCCACCACGACCGCGACGGCGATCAGCAGGACGTCGCGCAGACCTGGCGAGCCGGCCGGGCTGCGCGGCGCGCCCTGGGAGCCGGGGGCCGGGGAGCCCGGGGGCGGGCCGGCAGGCGCGCTAGCCACGATCCGCCTCGGGTGGGATCCCGATCGGCGCCACGAGGACCCGGCCGGCCATGGCGGCCCCCCGCCGGGTGAGCAGGCCGGCCTTGGGGCGGTGGAAGGTGACGGTCACGTCGGCCCGGACGACCGGGTCCGAGAGATCGCCGCTCGTCAGGTCGACCGAGGTGGGAGTGTCGACGGCCAGGACGGGCACGCCGCCCTCGCGGGCGTGCCGGACGACCTCCACCGCGGAGCGGACCGGCTCCCGGAGCGTGCCGCGGACCCCGGTCCCGAGCAGCGCGTCGACGACGACCGATGCGCGTTCCACCCCCTGGCCGAGGATCTGCAGGTCGCGGGCGACGGCCGCGTGGATCCGCGTCACGCCCGCCTCGGCCTCCAGCCGGTCCCAGTTCCTGGCGGCGTCCGGCGTGCCCGGCCGGCCCTCGGCACCGACGAGGGCCACGATGACCTCGCTGCCGCGCCGAGCGAGCTGGCGCGCCGCCACGAAACCGTCGCCGCCGTTGTTGCCCGGCCCGGCCAGGACCAGGATCGGGCCGCTTCCCCACCGCCCCTGCTCGAGCGCCAGGGCGCGGACCGCGGCCGCCACGGCCGTCCCGGCCTGCTCCATGAGGCGAATCCCCGGGATGCCCATCGCCTGGGCGCGCCGGTCGGCGCCGGTCATCGCCTCGGCCGTGATCGGCGCGCGCGCCATGGCATCCGCCCAATGGCTGGCGAGGCCTGCCAGGTCGAGGTCGAAGATCGCCCGGTCGTCGGCCGGCAGGGGGACGGCGAGGCGCTCGGTCGGGACGGACGGATGGCCCATGAGGCTGACAAGCCTAGTCTCTTCGCGCCCACCGCGGGGGTCCCCCGGCGGCCCGAGGCTGGATGCTCCGCAACGGACGCCGACACCGGGCCCGCCGGGCCCACGGGCGCGCCCTCGATGCCGGGGCACCATGAAAGCGTCGGCCGTGGATCAGCCCGTGTTCTGGAGGCCGGCCGCCACGCCGCTGACCGTGAGCTGGACCAGCCGGCCGAGGCGCTCGCGGTCCGGGTCGTCGGGCGCCAGTCCGCGCAGCCGCGCCAGGAGGCGCACCTGGAGCTCGGAGAGCGCATCGACATAGGGGCTCCGCAGGTGAAGCGAGCGTTGCAGGGCAGGCGACCCCTCGAGCAGGCGGGCGCGGCCCGTCACCCGGCAGAGGAGCTCCACGGAACGGCGGTGCTCCTCCTCGATCCGCCCCCAGAGCCTGTCCGCCTCCGGTCCCAGCGCGCCGGCGGCCAGGGCCGCATACCGCCGGCCGACGGCCAGGTCCACCTTGGCCAGGACCAGCTCGGCGTTGTCCAGCACGCTCCCCAGGAAGGGCCAGTCGCGGTAGAGCCTGGCCAGGCGCTCGATCCCCGCCTCGCCGTGGCGGGCGCGATAGGCGTCCAGCGCGGCGCCCAAGCCGTACCAGCCGGGCAGGTTGACGCGCGACTGCGACCAGGCGAAGACCCAGGGGATCGCTCGCAGCTCCTCGAGCGCCTCGCCGGGCCTCCCCGCGTCCCGTTGCCCCGCCTCCGGTAGCCCCGCCGGGCCGCGGCCGCGCGCAGCCGGCCGCGAGCCCAGAGGCAGGCCGGCCAGCTCGGCGATCGGCGTCGCTGCCCGGAAATATGCGGCGAACGCCGGCTCCTCCCAGACGAGGGCCCGGTAGGCGGCCCGCGCCTCCGCCGCCAGCTCATCGAGGACCGGCCGTCCGGTGGCCGCGGCTGCTGCCGCCGCGGCGTCGTGCTCCGGCGTCGAGGCGAGGAGCACCGCGCTGGTCAGCTGCTCGAGCTGCCGCTCTGCCAGGGAGCGGCTGGCGTAGTGCGCGGCGATCACCTCGCCCTGCTCGGTCATCTTGAACCTGCCGTCCACGGAGCCCGGCGGCTGGGCCCGGATGGCCCGGTTCGTGGGGCCGCCGCCGCGGCCGATGGCGCCGCCCCGGCCGTGAAAGAGCGTCAGCACCACGCCCCGGCGGCGGGCGACCGTCGCCAGCTCCTCGGCCGCCCGGTAGAGCATCCAGGATGCGGCCAGGAAGCCCGACTCCTTGTTCGAGTCGGAGTACCCGAGCATCACCTCCTGGCGGTCGCCGCGAGCGGCAAGGTGCTCGCGGTAGGCGGGATCCGCGAGGATCGCCTCCAGGACGGCGCCGGTCGAGAGCAGCGCATCGGCGGTCTCGAAGAGGGGGACGACGTCGAGCTCCGGGACGCCTGGCCCGAAACCTCCGCTGAGGATGGCGGGTGGGTCCGGCCGCCCCGCCAGCTCCGCCAGGCGCAGCACGACCGCGACGTCGGCCGCCGAACGCGTGAAGCTGATCACGTAGCGCCTGCAGGCCCGTTCACCGAAGCGGTGCTGCGCGGCCGCCATCGCCCGGAACGTGGCGAGGACCTCTCCGGCGACCACGCCCGGCACCAGCTCGCGTTCGAGATCGGGCGGCCGCCTCGCCAGCGCCTCGAGCGCCGCGTCATGGACCGCCGCGTGCTGCCGCACCTCCAGCTCGGCCAGGTGGAAGCCGAAGGTCTCGACCTGCCAGCGGAAGTCCTGGACCGCGCCCCAGGCAACCCGCGGCAGGCCGGCGGCCACGAGCGCCGCCTGGACCTCCGCGAGCTCCGCGACGAGCTCCTCCGGCCCCGCGTAGCGGCCCGCCAGCGGTGCGGGCTGCTCGGTGAGGTGGGCCCGCGTCCGTCGCAGGCGTTCCGCGATCGCGCCCAGGCGGCGGCGCAGAGGTTCGTCGCCGAAGCGAGACCGGAGCTCCCGGGCCCACTCGGAGAGCTGTTCGTCGTCGCGGGCAAGCCGGGCGGCGAGGGGGCCGTCCAGCCGTCCCGCGGGGAACTGCGCCGCCAGGGTCCAGCCGAGCCGCGTCGCGACGGCCTCGTAGCCGCGCAGCACGTGGTCCGCCTGGACCGCCAGGACCCGGTCGATCAGCTCGGCGGTCACGTTCGGGTTGCCGTCCCGGTCGGCGCCGATCCAGCTCCCCCAGTGGAGGAAGGCAGGCACCCGGGGCGGGCGCGTCCCGGTCCGGCCCGAGTCGGCGGCCGCGCCGGCCGCGCCCGCGGCGCGGCCCGACCCGGACGGGTCCAGGGCCCGGTCGAGGGCGCGGTAGACGCGGGGCGTCGTCTCGAACAGCGACTGGTCGAAGAAGGTCATGGCCGCCCGGACCTCGTCGAGCGGGGTCGGCGGGGCGGCCCGGACCTGGCCGGTCCGCCAGAGCAGCGAGATCTCCTCCCGGAGACGCCGCCGCAGGTCGCGGTCCTCGTCGGCCGGCAGGCCCGCGTCCGCCAGCGACGCCAGGAGACCCTCGATCCGCCGCAGCGCGACCAGCAGGGTCCTGCGGCGCGCCTCGGTCGGATGGGCGGTCAGGACCGGAGCGATCGAGAGGCGCCCCACCAGCCCGTCGATCCGATCGGAGGACCAGCCCCACCGACGGAGCTGCGCGACCGCCCCGCCCAGGGTGCCGTCCTCCGGCGTCTGCCCGCGGTCGGCGCCCCGGCGACGCCCGCGGGTCTCCTGGCGCTCCTGTGCCAGGTTGACGAGCTGGAAGTAGAGGCTGAAGCCCCGGGCGAGCGACGCCGCCCGATCCAGGTCGATCCCCTCCAGGGCACCGTCGAGGTCCGCCCGGGCAGCCGGGTCCTCGCCGTCCCGGAGGGCGATCGTCGCCCGGCGAACGCGCTCGACGAGCTCGAGCAGGTCAGCCCCCTCCTGCTCCGCGATCACCTGGCCCAGGAGGGAACCGAGCAGCTTGACCTCGCGCGCCAGCGGGTCGCGGGCCCGAGCGGTGCCGACGGAGCGCGGCTCATTGCGGACGGCCGGGTTCCGGGTCGGCCCGCCCTTCCGCCTCGCCAACCGCCCTGCCTCCTCGCACCGTGGTGCCGCGCCGGCATCGACCGGACGACGCCCCGGCGGGCAGGATACCAGCCGGCTCGGCTGGGCCCGGCCGGCGGGGACGCGACCGGCGGGCACCACACGGGACCTCGCTCGGGGCCCCGCGAGACCGCGCCGGCAGCCTCTGCTCAGCCGGCCTGCGGCAGGCGGGCCCGGGAAGGGTCGCCGGGGTCACGCTCCAGCAGCCCCTCCCGGGCGAGCGCGGCGAGAGCCCGCTCGACCTCCGCCGTCGCGTGGCGGCCGATCGGGGCGACGACCACCGTCCACTCGCCGTCGGCGGCCTCGCGGAGGCGGTCGACGATCCGCCCGCGGAGCCAGCGTACGGTGGCCGGGAACGGGGCGGCCTGGGACCTGCCGCTGCGGCCGCTGGGGCGTGCGGCCGTCTCCCGGCCCGCGACGGCGATCGACCTCTCCAGGCTCCCCGTCCGGCACCATCGGCGCACCGGGCAGGCGCTGCAGCCTGGCGCGCGGGGCAGGCAGAGTGTCGCCCCCACGTCCATCAGAGCGTGCGTCCAGTCGCCCGGCCGGTCCGCCGGGACGAGCGCGTCGGCCAGCGCCTGGAGGCGTCGACCGTGCAGGCCGTCGCCGGCCCCGGAGATCCGGCCCAGGACACGCCGGACGTTGGTGTCGACGGCGCCGACCGGCCGCCCGTGGGCGATCGCCGCCACCGCCCGGGCCGTGTAGGGACCCACGCCGGGCAGGCGCTCCAGCTCCGCCACCTCGTGCGGCAGACCGCCCCCGGAGGCGGCCGCGCGGGCGGCCCTCTGGAGTGCCAGCGCCCGTCGGTTGTAGCCCATCCCTCGCCAGGCACGGAGCACCTCCGCGGGGGCCGCCGCGGCCAGCGATTCCGCCGTCGGGAAGCGGTCGAGGAACCGGCTCCACGCGTCCTCCACCCGGCCGACCTGGGTCTGCTGGAGCATCACCTCGCTCACCAGGACGGCGTACGGGTCGGTCGTCCCCCGGAACGCGAGCCGGCGCCCGTAGGCCTCGAACCAGGCCAGGAGGGCGTCCCGAAGGGCTTCGACCTCCGTCGGCGGAAAGTCCGCGGCGCTCATGCCCGCCTCCCGCTCAGGTCGCGCGGCGGCCACGCCGGAACGCGGAGCAGCCGGCCGATGGGACGCGCGGTCAGGGACGGTCAGCGGGCGAGAGGAGCACACGCACGGGCCAGCCTAGCGGACGCGGCCGGCTGCGGCCATGGCGAGCCGGACCGGGGCGCGAGCGCTACGATCGGCGGCATCATGACTGCCTCGCTCCCTCCCACCGATCCCGCCCGGGACGAGCCGCTCCGCGGGCCACTCCCGGCCACAGCTGCCGCCGACCGCCACCTCTCCGTCCTCTTCGACCGCGACTGCGGCCTCTGCCGTGAGACCGTGCGAACCCTTCGTCGCTGGGACCACGAGCGACGACTCGACTTCGTCCCCCTCCAGGGCGTGGGCGGCTCGGCGCGGCCCGGGCTCCGGGGGCTGGCCGCCGGCCGGCCGCTGGGCGATACGCTCCACGTCGTCGACGAGGCAAGCGGTGAAGTCTTCTCGGGCGGTGCCGCGGCACTGGCCATCCTCGACCTCCTGCCAGGCGGCTGGCTCTTCCGGCCATGGGCCGGACTGCCGTCCACGGAAATGGCCGCCGATCTGCTCTACCGGGTGATCGCCCGCCACCGCGACAGCGTCGCCTGGCTGGTCGGACTTCCCGACGAGGTCGCCTGCCCGGCGACTGGCCTCTCGGCCTGGGGCAGCGGCGGGGACGACGCGAGCGGTCCGGCCGCCCGCCCGTAGCCCCCGGGCGACGGCGCCTACCCGGTCCGGCAGGCGGCGGAGGGCCGTTCGGCACCCAGGATACCGGCCGGCGGTCGATTCGCTCCTGGGCCCGGCTTGGTACGCTTACGCGCCATGGTTCCGCCCGGCCCCTCCGTCGTCCACCTGCGCCTCGTGCAACCCGTCTCGGTCGACCCGGCCGGGGTGCGTCCCGTCCTGGAGGAGGGTGCCCAGGAGTGGCTCGGCAGCCCGGTCGAGGCCCCGGCCAAGGTCCCGGGAAGCCGGCGCTTTCTGACAGACCTGAGCCTGCCGGTGCGGGGACACGCGCCGAAGATGGTCTTTCGCAAGGCCGCCTACGTGGACCTCGGGCCGGTCCGCGACCTGCCCGACGGCCTGGAGGTGGCGATCGGCTGGCGGTCGTCGACCCTGGCCCCCCTCTTCCCGGTCTTCGCCGGCACGCTCGCGGTCACGCCTCGTGAGCTCCGCCTCGAGGGCTACTACGCACCGCCCGGAGGGGAGGTCGGCCTGGTCCTCGACAAGGCCTTCCTCAACATCGCGGCCCGGGGGACGGCGCGCTGGCTGCTGGCCGAGGCGAGCGCGGCGCTCCAGGGGGCCCGCCGGGACGGGCACGCTCCCCCGCCCGCGGTGGACAGCGAGGCGCCCGGGCGCTGACGGCCGCTCCCGCTGCCGGCCGGCCGGGCAATGCGTGTTGCTGGTCAACGGCCTTTTGACCGGGCATGCTTCGACAGCGAACGAGGCGGGCGGCGACGCAGCACGGGCCCGCCGGGCAGTCCAGGGCGTGGCCACAGTGCGGCCGCGGAACGGCGGAGCGACAGCGCGCACGCGCCCGGGCGACCCCGTCGAGCGGCCGGCGCAGAGGCCCGGCGAGGCCCACGCGACCACCGGCCCGGCCGATAGCATGGTGCCGTGAGCGAGCCAGTCCCGCCTCTCCGGGCCGTCTTCGTCGACGCCGGCGGCGTCCTCCTGATGCCGGACTACGCGGAGCAGCAGGCCGCCCTCCGCCGGGCCGGCGTGACGGCGCGACCGGCCGATCTCGACCGCGGCCACTACCTGGGGATCCGGGCCTGGGACGTGGCCGCGGCGACATCCGACGCCGGCTGGCGGGCCTACGCCGCGGCGCTGGCGGGCGCGGCCGGGGCGGGCCCGGCGGTCCTCGAGGCGGCGACCGACGCGCTCCTCGAGGTCTTCGCGACCAGCGCGATCTGGCGCCGGCGGCGCGACGACCCGGCCGCCGCGCTCCGCGCCCTCCGCTCTGCCGGCCTAGCGGTGATCGTCGTCTCCAACTCCGACGGGACGGTGGAGGCCGCCCTGCGGACCGCCGCCATCTGCCAGGTCGGCCCGGGGCCGGGCGTCGAGGTGGCCGCGGTCCTCGATTCGAGCGTCGTCGGCGCGGCCAAGCCCGATCCGCGCATCTTCGGCCTCGCCCTCGCCGCAGCGGGCGTGGCGGCCCGGGAGGCCCTCCACGTCGGCGATTCGGTCCGGGCGGACGTGGAGGGAGCCCGGGTTGCCGGGGTCCGGCCGGTCCACTTCGATCCGTACGCCATCTGCCGCGGGCGCGACCACGCGCACGTCCGGAGCCTGGCGGGACTAGCGGACCTCCTGGGCCGCGGCGGCCCGACCGGGAGCTCGTGAGCGGGCGGCCGGCCGGTCGCGCGCCGCCGGGCGCGGCCCCAGGCGCGCCGCGAGTCGCGGCAGGCCGTCGCCGAGCCAGTGAAGGAACAGCTGCTGGACCACGCCGGCCGCCGCGCCCCAGTGGCCGGTCACGGCCCGGACCTCCGCCTCGGTGGGCAGTCGGCCGAGGCCGGGCAGGTAGGCCGCCCCGACCGCCTTGCGCACCCCGAGGTCGCCGGCCACGACCCGCGGCCGGCCGAGGGTGCGAGCCAGGAACCACTCCGCAGTCCACGGCCCGATGCCCCGCAGGGCCACGAGGCGCGCCTCCACCGCCTCGTCGGGAAGTGCCGCCAGCTCCTCGATGCCGAGGCCGCCGGCCGCCACCGCCCGGGCCAGCGCGACGATCGCCTCCGCCTTCGCGGTCGTGAACTGGAGCGCCCGCAGCTCGGCCGCCGGGACCTCCGCCAGGCGGAGCGGGTCGAGGCTGATCACGCGCTCCCCGTCGATGCAATGGATCCGGCCGAACGCCTCGGCCAGCCGGCGGCGGGTCGTGGCGGCCCAGGCCAGGTTGACCTGCTGGGCGCTGATCGAGCGGACGAGCGCGGTGAACGGGTCACGCTGCAGGACGGGGCGCAGGCCACGGTAGCGCGCCTCGAGCACCGCCACGATCGGGTCGCGGGCGGCCAGGTCCGCCAGGTCGGCGGGATCGGCGACGAAGAGGCCGCGGACGTGATCCCCCACCGCCGTTCCGGCCGCCACCGTCGGGGTGGCGCGCCCGGCGGCCACGGCCGCCTCCAGGCGCACGTCCAGGGCAGGGGCCTCCATGTCGCCCGCGGGCCGCGCCGCGAACGCGACCGGTCGGCCGCCACCCGGCAGGGCAGCGGTCGCCACGAAACGGGTTCCGTCGAAGCGCTCCAGGAGGTCATCCCCCCAGCGGCGGAACCGCTCGAGCGAGGCGACCAGGTCCAGGGGGCCCGGCAGGGCCACGCGGAGGTCGGCGGGCGCGGCGTCGTCCAGGCTGGCCATCGCGGAAGCGTAACGGAGGCGACCGCGTCGGGCCCTCGCGGGGCGGACCGTGTACGCTCTCGCGGATGGACCCGATCGACGACGCGGCCGGCGACGCGGAGATGGCCGGCCCGGCGCCCGGCGGACCGGGCATCGCCCCGACCTGGTCGAGCAGCGCCAAGGAGGCCGTGGGGACCGCGCTCCGGTCGAGCCGGGTCTGGTTCACCGTCGGCCGCGGGATTCTCAACGAGGTCTACTGGCCGCGGGTCGACCGGCCGGAGACCCGAGACCTCGGCTTCATCGTCGCCGACGACGCGGGCTTCTGGAGCGAGGTGAAGCGGGACGCCGAACACGAGGTCGGGTTCGAGCAGCCCGGCATCCCGGCCGTCGTCGCCCGGCACCGCCACCCGCGCTACACGCTCGACCTGCGAATCTGCTCGGACGATCACGGCGACGTAGTGCGGATCGAGGCCCACCTGACCGACGCCCGGCCGGCGGACGATCCCGGCCGTCGGGCTCACCCGCTCCGTCTCTACCCGCTCATCGCGCCCCACGTGGGCTTCTCCGGGCTCCACAACCGGGCCTGGACCGGGACCTACAAGGGGCACCCGATGCTCTTCGCCCAGAAGGGCGGCACCGCGCTGGCCCTGGCCAGCGTGCCGCCGCCGGAGCGCCAGAGCGTCGGCTACGTGGGCGCCAGCGACGGCTGGCAGGACTTCGCCGCCGGCGGGCGGATGCGCTGGACGTACGACGCCGCGGGGCCCGGCAACGTGGCCGGGATGAGCGAGGTCGTGCCTGACGAGAACGGCTTCGTCCAGCTCGCCCTCGCTTTCGGAGGCGTGCCGGAGGAGGCCGGCCTGCTCGCCTCGGCGTCGCTGGCCAGCGTTTTCGATGACATCTGGCGGGCCTACGGCGCGACCTGGCAGGAGTTCCTGGGCGAGTGCCGGTCGGCCCCGGGCGAGCTCGAGCCGGAGCTGCAGGCCGAGTATCTCGTCTCGGCGGCGGTGCTGCGGACCCACCAGGACCGGAGCGCTCCCGGCGCGACCGTAGCCAGCCTCTCGATCCCCTGGGGCAACAGCCGCAACGACCTGGGTGGCTACCACCTGGTCTGGTCGCGCGACCTGGTCGAGTCGGCCGGTGCGCTGGTCGCGCTCGGTGCCATCGGGGCGGCGCGGCGGACCCTGGGCTACCTGGCGGCGACCCAGGAGCCCGACGGCCACTGGGTCCAGAACCAGTGGGTGGACGGCGTCGCCTACTGGTCGGGGATCCAGCTGGACGAGGCGGCCTATCCGATCCTCCTCGTCGGCGCACTCCGCGACGCCGGCGCCCGCCACATGCACGGGATGAGCGCCGACGAGGCAACCGCCTTCGAGCACCTGCTGACCGAGCGGGCGCTGGACCGGATGGTCCACGGCGCCGCCGGCTACCTGGCCCGAATGGGCCCGCTGACCCGCCAAGACCGCTGGGAGGAGAACGCCGGGCTGACGCCGTCGACGCTGGCGCCGGTGGTCGCCGCCCTCGTCGTGGCCGCCCGCTGGCTGCCCGAGCCGGCCGCCTCCTACGCTCTCGAACTGGCCGACGACTGGAATGCCTCGATCGAGGAGTGGACCTACGCTCGCGGCAGCCGCTGGGCGCGCCAGTTCGGCGTGGCCGGCCACTACATCCGGATCGCCGCTCCGGAGGTCCTCTCCGGCTCGCCCATCTCGACGCCGATCGCGATCCGCAACCAGCCGCCGGGTCGGGACGCCGCCCCGGGGGACGAGGTGGTCGGCACGGACTTCCTGGCCCTCGTCCGGTTCGGCCTGCGCAGCCCGGACGACCCGCGCATCCGCGACTCGATCGTGGTCTCCGACGCGCTCCTGCGGACCGAGACGCCCGCCGGTCCGGCCTGGCATCGCTACACCGGCGACGGCTACGGCGAGCACGACGACGGCGCCCCGTTCGATGGGACGGGCACCGGGCGCGGCTGGCCCCTCCTGGTGGGCGAGCGGGGGCACTTCGCCCTCCAGGCGGGCGAGGACGCCCTGCCCTACCTGCGCTCGATGCTGCGGATGGGCTCGCCCGGCGGCATGATCCCGGAACAGATCTGGGACGCGGCCGACATCGCGGAGCGGCGCCTCTTCCGCGGCCGGCCCTCGGGCTCGGCCATGCCCCTCGCCTGGGCCCACGCCGAGTTCATCAAGCTGGCGCGCTCGATCGCCCTGGGGCACCCGGTCGATCGGCCCGCCGCGGCCTGGGCCCGCTACCACGGGGAGCGGCCGCGACGAAGCCGCGTGACCTGGCGCTTCGGCGCCGAGCGCCCGACGATGCCGGCCGGCACGACCCTCCGCCTCGAGCTGCTCGCCCCGGCCCGCGTCCACTGCTCGCTCGACGGCTGGCGCACGACAGCCGACATCGAGGCCCGGGACACCGACCTCGGCGTCTGGATCTGCGACATCGACGGCTCGGCCGGCCTGGCCCCCGGCGGCGAGGTCGTCTTCACCGTCTTCTGGCCCGGGGCGGACGGCGGCGCCGGTCGCTGGGAGGGCCGCGACGTCCGGGTCACGGTGGTGCCTCCCGCGCCCTGACCGGCCGGCCGGGAGGCCCAGCGCCCCGCCGCGCTACGATGGGCGCGAGATGAGCGACCTGTCGAACGATCCCCCGCCCCAGGGCCCGCCGCCCGGACGCGGCGCCCTCCCCCTGCCCTGCCGGGTGGCGCGCCTGGTCGGCCGGCGGCGGCTCCGCCCCGGCCAGATCGCGGTCGTCCGCCTCTACGGCATGATCAGCGGCGGCGCCCGCTCGGCCGAATGGGTCGAGACCGTCCGCCGGCTGCGGACTTCCCCGGGCGTTCCGGCCGTGGTGCTGGACATCGACTCGCCCGGCGGCGCGGCCGCGACCTCCGACTACCTCTACCTCGCCCTGAGCCGCCTCGCGGCCGACAAGCCCCTGGTCGCCCACGTTCGCGGCACCGGGGCCTCCGGCTCCTACCTGGCTGCGATGGCCGCCCGCCGCCTCATCGTCGCCCCGGCCGCCATCATCGGCTCGATCGGGGTCATCTCGGCCGGGCCGCGGGTGCCCGCCCTGCTCGACCGCCTGGGGATCCGCGTCGAGGAACGTCGGGCCGGCCGGCTCAAGGGGATGGGCGCACCCTGGCGCGAGGGAACGGAGGAGGAGGGCCAGCGGGAGCAGGCGCTGGTCGATGCCTTCTACGACCTCTTCGTCGATCGGGTGGCCGCCGGGCGGGGCCTGACGCGGGAGCGGGTCCTGGAGCTGGCCACCGGCGAGGTCTGGCTCGGCAGCCAAGCGGTCGAACTCGGCCTGGCCGACGAGACCGGCGACCTGGACCGGGCGATCGAGGTGGCGGCCGCCCTGGCCGGCGTCCCGGCCAGGGCGCAGCCGGTTCGGTTGCGGCGGCCGCTCGTTGCCCGCCTGGCCGACCGCTTCGCAACGCGGCTGGCCGCCGAGGTCGTGGGTGAGCTCGAGGCCCGCCTCTGGAGCCGCGGCCCGCACGCCTGACGTCTTGCGCCCGACGCGTCGGGGCGGGCAGACCACCGGGCAGGCCCGGATTGCGCGCCGCGGCGGTCAACCCCGTCAGGGAGCCCGCGATCGCGAGGAGGCGACCCCCGACAACCGGCCGGCCGCTACCGGACGTGCTTGTCGAGGCCCGCGGCCGCCTCCGCCGCGGCCAGGACCCGGTCCACGTCCCGGCCCAGCGAGGCCTCCACGGCGGCCACCACCGCACCCTCCACGAAAGGGCCCCCGCTCAGTCGGACGCGCGCCGCGCGCTCGCCCAGCAGTTCGAGCGCCGTCCGGGCCGCCAGGACGGCGCTGCCCAGGTCGGCCAGGACCACCACGCCGGCCCCGCCGTCGGCGGCCTCGACCGCGGCCACCACCCGGACCGCGTCGGTGCCGAGCCTCCCGTCCGCCAGGCCGCCGGCGGCCACGATGCGGACCCCCGGCGCCATCTGGCCGGCCAGCTCGGCCGTGCCCGCCGCCACCAGCGGCGAGTGGCTCACGAGCACGAGGCCAACCGCAGGGCGCGGCGGCGCGCTCACCCCGGCGCCCCGGCCGGAGCCAGCGCATCGCGCAACGCCTCCAGCAGCAGGACGGCGGAGGTGGCGCCCGGGTCCTGGTGGCCGGCCGACCGTTCGCCGAGGTAGCTCGCCCGGCCCTTGCGCGCCACCAGCGGGGTGACCCGGTCCCGGCCGGCGGCACCGGCGGCGACGGACCGAGCCAGGACCTCGTCCCAGGCCGCCGGCAGGCCGGCCGCCAGAGCCGCGATCGCCGGGGCGAGGGCATCCACCATCGTCTTGTCGTCGAGCTGGGTGCGTCCGCGCTCCGCCATCCCGTCGAGACCGGCCCGGAGGCCCGCGGCCAGCTCCCCGGGCCCGACGGCCGGCGCGTCGCCCAGGGAGCCAGCGAGGCGCAGGAAGAACGTACCGTAGAGTGGACCGGACGCCCCGCCGACGGTCGAGATCAGCGTCAGCGCCACGCCCTTCAGCAGGGAGGCTGGCGTCGCGCCGGGCGCCCCCAGCTCCGGCAGTCGCGCCACGACGGCCTGCAGGCCGCGGTCCAGGTTGACCCCGTGGTCGGCATCGCCGATTGCGGCGTCCAGGGCCGTCAGCTCGTCCTTCGCCGCCGCGACGAGCGCGGCGAAGCGGCGCAGCCAGTCCGCGAGCTCCGGGACGCCTACCGTCGGTGCGGCGCCGAAGACGGCTCCTGCGGGAGTCTCGGTCACCTCAGCGCCCCCAGCGCAGCGCGGCTGTCCGGACGGGCGCGTCCCACAGCCGGCGCAGCTCGTCGTCGAGGCGGAGCAGGGTGATCGAGCAGCCGGCCATCTCCAGCGATGTGACGTAGGGCCCCACCAGAGAACGCTCGACCGTGATCCCTCGCCCGGCGAGGAGCCGGTGGAGCGCACCGAAGACAACGTGGAGCTCGATCAGCGGCGTCCCGCCCATCCCGTTGACGAAGGCCAGGACTCCGTCACCGGCCCGGAACGGCAGGTCGGCCAGGATCGGCTCGGCGAGCTGGCGGACCACCTCGGCGGCGGGGGCGAGGGGCACCCGGGCGCGGCCCGGCTCGCCGTGGATGCCGATCCCGATCTCCATCTCGTCGTCGGCCAGCTCGAAGGTCGGCCGACCAACCGCCGGCACCGTGCAGCCGCTCAGGGCGACGCCCATCGAGCGGGCGCCGTCGCAGACGCGGCGAGCCAGCCGCTCCACCTCCGCCAGGTCGGCCCCGGCCTCGGCGGCCGCGCCGGCGATCTTCTCGACGAGGAGGGTCCCACCGACGCCGCGCCGCCCGGCGGTGTAGAGCGAGTCCTGGACGGCGACATCGTCGGCGACCGTGACCGCCCGGACCTCGATCCCGTCGGCCGCGGCCAGCTCGGCCGCCATCTCGAAATTCATCACGTCGCCGGTGTAGTTCTTGACGATGTGGAGGACCCCTGCGCCGCCGTCCACGGCCCTGGTGGCGGCCAGGATCTGGTCCGGCACCGGCGAGGTGAAGACCGCGCCCGGGCAGGCCGCATCGAGCATCCCCGGCCCCACGAACCCGGCGTGGAGCGGCTCGTGGCCGGAGCCGCCGCCGGAGACGAGGCCGACCTTGCCCCGGCGCGGCGCGTCGATCCGGACGACAACCCCCGGCGCGACCACCCGCAGGAGGTCTGGCTGGGCCAGGGCGAGGCCGGCCAGGCTCTCCTCCACCAGGTCCTCGGGACGGTTGATCAGCTTCTTCATCGTCCTCTCCCGCACGGCCGGTGCAGCCGTCGAGCGGCGACCGGTGCGAGGCGCCCGGCCGGCCCGAGCGAGCATAGCCAGCCCACGGCCGCGGCGAATGGCCCGCTCCGGGCGGGCGGCCCGCGAGCCAGTGCGGCATCCGGGACGGACGGTTCCGAATCGGGGCCGAGGGCCTGGATTCGCGGGCCCCTGCCGTTTTTTGGGGTAGGCTTGAGCCCGCGTCGCTCCTGATCCGCCGAAAGGTAAGCGTCCCCTGTCCGGATCCGTCCACCGGCTGGTCGCGAAGGTCGATCGTACCGCCACCGCGTCAGGTGCCGGTCGCTCCGGCGGCTGGCTGATCGCCCCTGCCGCCGTGCTGGTGGCGCTGATCGTCGAGCGCCTGCTGGAGCTCCGGGGCCTGCCGGTCGGCTTCATGCCGCTGGTGGCAGCGGTGGCGGTCGCCGCCGTGCTGGGCGGCATCTGGTCCGGCCTCGTCGCGACCGGCCTGGCGGCCCTGGCCCACGTCTCGTTCTTCGCCGGCGGCGCCGCGCCACTCGACATCACGAGCCCGGACAGCGTCACCCGGCTCCTCCTCTTCGCGGCGGTCGGCCTCGTCATCAGCGTCCTGACGGACCGCCTGACCCGGGTCGCGGCCGAGAATGCCCGGCTCTACCGGGCCGTGGCCGCCCGAGGCGAGGAGCTGGAGGCGGTCGTCCGGGCGATGGACGAGGCGGTCCTGGTGGCCGACGCGGCGGGCCGCATCTCGCGTTCCAACCCGTCCGCCGCAGCGCTCTTCGGGACGCGGCCACCGGCCACGCTCGAGGAGGCGTTCCGCCAGCTCGAGCCGGCCGACGGGACGGCTTTCCGCCCCTGGGCCTCCTTCCGCCGGCTGCCGGCGACGGTCCGCGCCACGGGCCGGTCGGTGGAGGCCTCCGCCTTCCCGGTCGCCACGGCCGCGAACCGCTCGCTGATCCTGGTCCTGCGCGATGTCTCCGCGGTGCGTGAGGCGGAGGCCGTCCGCGATGTCTTCCTCGGCGTCCTCTCCCACGAGCTGCGGACTCCTATCACCACGATCTACGGTGCGGCCCGTCTCCTCCGGCGCCAGCTCCAGCCCGATCGCCGCGCGGAGCTGGTCGAGGATCTCCTGGCCGAGTCCGACCGGCTCGCCCGGCTGGTGGAGGACGTCCTGGTCATCTCGCGCTTCGAACATGGGCGGCTCAGCGCCAGCTCGGAGCCGCTCCTCCTGCAGCGCTCGCTGCCGGCGGTCGTCGCTCGTGAGCGGCAGCGCTCGCCCGACACCGAGTTCGTGACGGACCTGCCGTCCGACCTGCCGCCGGTCCTCGGCGACCAGACATACGTGGAGCAGATCCTGCGGAACCTGCTGACCAACGCGGTGAAGTACGGCGCGCCGGGCGGGCCGGTCGAGCTGAGCGCGACGACGATCGGCGACGAGATGGCCATCAGGGTCCGCGACCGCGGCCCGGGGATCGGGGCCGCGGATCGCGAGCGACTCTTCGACCTCTTCTACCGCGCCGACACGGTCCGTCAGCGAGCCAGCGGCGCCGGGATCGGCCTCTTCGTCTGCCGCCAGCTGGCCGAGGCGATGGACGGCCGGATGAGCGCCGCCACGCATCCGGGTGGCGGCGCCGTCTTCGAGCTGGTGCTGCCCCTGGCCTCGCTCGAGCTGGACGAGGCCGAGCGGGAGCCGTCGGCGCTGGTCCCCGCCTGAGGGACGCAGGCGACCTGGCCCGGCCGCCTCTAGCCGGCCACCGCGCAGGCGCCCCCGCGCGCCCGGAGGCGAAGCCGCCAGCCAACGGTCCCGCCGAGCAGGGCGAGCGAAACGACCCCGATCAGCGGCTGGATCGGCGCGAAGAACGTCATCGTGCCGCTGGCCCCGAGAAGGAGGAGCGCGACCTTGTTGCAGAGCGGGCAGCCGATGGCCAGAAAGGCGGCCAGGCTGCCGATGGTGCCCGCGGTCGTCCCATCCGCCCGGGCCGGGGGCATCCCGGCCGTCCCGAGCGAGGCGGCCGGGGCCGTGGCCGCCGGCGGCGGCGCGAGGTAGGTCGCCGCGATGAGGCCCATCAGCGGAGCCGAGGCCAGCCAGACCCCGATCGCGAACGGCGTGGGTGGGACGCTCCGCCCGAAGACCGGGTTGGGCACGATGGCGCTGACGATGCCGAAGGCCACCAGCGAGGTGATCGTGCCGGCGATCGACCAGCCCAGGAAGCGTGGGTCGGCGACCGTGGCGACGGCGGCGCGGGCGGCGCTCACCCCGGTCGGCTCAGGCTGCGGCGACGGCGACCGGGGCGTCGCGGAGGATGGCCAGCAGCTCGGTGCTGTCGATGATCAGGTGCTCCTCGCCGCCCAGCCGGATCTCGGTCCCAGTGAACTTCGGGAAGAGGACCCGGTCTCCGGCCGCGACCTTGATCGTCTCGGTGTCGTCGCCGATCGCCACGACCTCGCCCCGCTGGGGCTTCTCCTTGGCGGTGTCGGGCACGAACAGGCCGGACTTGGTGAGGCTCTCCTCCGGCAGGACGCGGACGAGGACGCGGCTGCCGAGTGGCTGGACGGTGCTGGACATCTTCTCGGTCTCCTGACTGTGACGACGAACGATCGGAACGCTCAGTGGACGGGGCTGCCGGCCCGCAGGCCGAGCATGGTGTCGATCCGGTGCTGGTCGAAGCCGACGATCGGCCGGCCGTCGATCTCGACGACCGGGACGCCCATCTGGCCGGTCCGCCGGACCAGCTCGCGGGCCGCGGCGGGATCGCGCGAGACGTCGATCTCGCGGAACGGCACGTTGCGGCTGCGGAGGTAGCTCTTGGCCCGGCTGCACCACGGACAGGTCGGCGTGGTGAAGACCAGGACGCGGTGCGGGCGGGGGGCGAGGGCGCTCATGCGGGACGCTCCAGGGCGGCCACGGCCCGCGCGAGCCGCTCCCTGGCCTCGGCCGCGATCGGCGCGATCTCGGCCGATCCCACGATCCCCATGGCGACCTGCGGGTCCAGCGCCTCGACGATCGTCTCGGCGCCGTCTTCTCGCAGCACGACGTTGCAGGGGAGCAGCGCTCCGACGGCCGGGTCGGCCTCCAGGGCCCGATGGGCCAGCGGCGGGTTGCAGGCGCCCAGGATCACGTAGGCCGGCCGGTCGACACCGAGCTTCGCCTTCAGGGTCGCCTGGACGTCGATCTCGGTCAGGACCCCGAACCCCTCCGCCGCGAGGGCGGCCTCCACGCGGGGGCGGGCCTGGGCGAGCGGGAGAGCCAGCCGGGTGCCGAAGGTATAGCGGGAGAGAGTCGTCATGGTCACCTCGTGATGCCATGAAGGAGCGGGCCTCCGCTCCGATGCTTACGCCGAACCCGTTGGGGTCGGTGGATAGGCAAGCGATCAGAAGGAGGCCCAGGCCATGGTGTACCTCGGCGTCGATCTGCACCGCAAC
>JAJYJO010000021.1 GCA_021789435.1 Chloroflexota bacterium | reverse complement strand
GCGCCGGCGACCGCTCCGGGCGCGGCGCGAAGGCCGGCCGCTCCGCCGGTCGTCCGGGGCGAGGAGCCGGCTGGCGCGAGACCTCCGGGTAGCGGCTCACACCGCCGCCGCGCCCGAAGCGCTCCCGGTCGACGGCCGCGGCATAGCCGCCGCGGCCTGCGCGGCCGCGACCGCCGCGACCGCGACGGCGCTCCGCCAGGAGGTACTCGGGGATCTCCGGCTCGGCGAATTCCTCGTCCTCCGGGAGGCCGGGCAGGACCGTGGACGGCAGCGGCGCGACCGGCGTGTTCATGCCGATCTGCGAGTCCCAGATCGAGCCGAACGGCGTCGGCCGCGGCCCGGCCGGCGTGAGTGGTGGCAGCTCCGGCTCGCCCTCGAGGGGCGAAGCCGCGGCGGCGACCTCCTCCTGCTCGCCCAGCTCCTCGTGGCCCCGACCGCGACCGCGACCGCGACCGCCGCGGCGGCGGCGCCGGCGGTGGGCCTCGCCCTCCTCCGCCGTCTCGCCTTCGCCAGCGAGCACGGCCTCCTCGGCCGTCGCGGGCCTGGCGATCTCGAGAGACTCCTCGGCCGCCTCGCCGCCGGCGACCCGGGCGAGCTTCTCGCCCGGCAGGAGGACCAGCCGGCCCTCGCCGTGCTCGGCGCCGGTCCTCGCCTCACCGGTACGCTCGGCCGCGACCCGCTCCGGCCGCTCCGGCCGGGCGGGACGAGCGGGACGCTCCCCGGGCCGGCCGCGGCCGCGGCCGCGGCCCCGACCGGTTCCCTCGGTCTGCTTGTCCGGCACCTCGGTCATCGAGAGGTCCTCCTCGTCCTCCGAGACCCGCCGGCCGGAGCGCGAGCCCTTCTCGACCCGGGCGATCTGCGTGATGTCGGTGAAGACATCGGCGACCTCGATCAGGTCCGAGCTGGTGTTGCCGCGGAAGCTGATCACCTCGACGCGGACGCCCATCTCCTGGACCGCGCGGATGGCCGGCGCGAAATCGCCGTCGCCGCTGACCACGATCGCGACATCCAGGTTCCGGGACGTCTTCATCATGTCGACGACCAGCTCGATGTCCAGGTTGGCCTTGACCTTCCCGTCGCCGTACTTCCGGATGTCCTTGCTGACGACCTTGTAGCCGTGCCGGGCCAGGAAGGAGTGGAAGTTGCGCTGGTTCTCGTTCTCGGGATCGAGACCGGTGTAGGCGTAAGCCCGTACGAAATCCCGGCCCGCCACGGCCGCCTTCAGCAGCGTGACGTAATCGATGTCCACGCCGGCCGCCTTGGCCGCGTAGAAGATGTTCGCCACGTCCACGAAGACGGCGACGTTCTTGCTCACGATGACTCCTCAGTTGGACGGAAACGGGCGCCGGCGCGGCACGCTGCCCGGCGCCCGTGGCATCAGCGGCCTGCGGGCTGGCCCGCGGCGACGGGTCGTTCGATGGTGGGGCCGACCTCCACGAAGCCATGCCGCTCCCAGCGGGCGCGCGTGGCGGGATCCGACGGCAGGGCCGCCTCGACTGCGGCGCAGCCCTTGTTGCCGGCCGAGCGCAGGAGCTCCTCCAGGAGGGCGTCCGTGACCCGGTCCAGGTCGTGACGGCGATCGACGACGAGCACGTCCACCGTGCCGACGTAGCCGCCGGCCCGGACCGAGGGGCGCAACGCGAGGACGGCGCCGCCGACCACCTCGCGCCGTGCCTCGGCCACGAAGACGCTCGCCTGCGGCAGGTAGACCAGCTGGCGCAACAGGTCCGTGGCGTCCAGCGGGGTGCCCGGACCCGCGCCTGCACCTGCCTCGGCGCAGAGCGCGCCGAGGCGTTCCACGTCGGTGATGCGTGCCGGGCGGATCAGATACTCCACGCGAACGGATGGAACCTCGTCTGGAGAGCGCTGCCGCTGCGGGCGCCTCGGCCGGGACCGGGGCCGCGCTGCGCGCGGGCGCCACTCCGGGTGGCGAGCGGTTGCTTCGCTCGGCAGCCACGCCAGGGGTCGTCGCGGCGAGCGCGCTTGCAAACAACTCGCCACTGCCTAATATACGGCATCGCTCCCGCGGCCACCTGCGCGGCCGCCAGCGGTTCGTCTTCGTGTCTCCCCCTTTCGCGCCAACGCTCGTGATCCGGCCCCCCGTCACCCCCATTCCGGAAGCACAGCCTGGTCCTGCAGCAGGGGTCGTCGCGAGGATGGACGACGGGGGATCGAGATCGGCCCGTGCTCAGGCCGGCGCTAGAGGAGGAGTCACTGATGCGTCTCTTGAAGCTCGGGGCCGTCGCAACGACGGCGGCCCTGGTCTTCACCGCCTGCAGCTCAAGCCCGACGCCCGCCCCATCCGGCGGCGGGGGTGGCGGCGGCGGATCGGTCCAGGAAGTCAAGATCGGCGTCGACCTGCCGCTCTCCGGCGGGGAGTTGCCGAACGGCGGCCCGACCCTGAACGGGGTCAAGCTGGCCGTGCAGCAGATCTCCGTGCCCGGCTACCACGTGACCGTGGAGGCCGAGGACGACGCCGTCAACGGTGTCCACGACCCGACCCAGGGCTCCAAGAACATCAGCACCCTGGTCAACGACCCGGCGGTCTTCGCCGTCGTCGGTCCCTTCAACTCCAACGTCGCCCAGGCCGAGATCCCGGTCTCCAACGCGGCCGGCCTGATCCAGTGCAGCCCGGCCAACACGAACCCCGGGCTGACCAAGGGCGCCGACGGGGCCGCCCTGCGCAAGACGAACCCGACCAAGATCGCCTATGTCCGCGTCGCGACGACCGACGACATCCAGGGCCAGGCCGGGGCCGATATCGCCTACAACGTGGTCGGCGCCAAGACCGCCTACGTGGTGGACGACACCGAGACCTACGGCAAGGGCCTGGCGGACGTCTTCGATTCCTCGTTCAAGGCGCTCGGCGGGACCATCGTGGCCCACGACGGCGCCGGCAAGAACGTGACCGACTACACGAGCCTGCTCACCGCCGCGGCGGCCAAGAACCCGCAGTACGTCTACTTCGGCGGCGTCACCTCCACCGGCGGCGGCCTGCTCCGCAAGCAGATGGTCGCCCAGGGGATGGGCAACATCCCCTTCGGCGGCGGTGACGGCATCAGCGACGGCTCGGCCGCCACGGCCAGCTCGTTCCTCAACCTGGCCGGACCGCAGGGCGATCTCAACACCTACAGCACCGTCGCCGCGATCCACGACATCCCGAACCCGGATGCCTTCAAGGCCGCGTACAAGGCCGCGTTCAGCACCGACCCGGGTTCCTACAGCGCCTCCGCCTATGCCTGCACCCAGATCTTCCTGGATGCCCTCAAGGCCGTCGGCTCCAACCGGGAGGCCGTGCGGGCCTTCGTGACCACCACCGCCCACAAGTACGACACCGTCCTCGGCTCGATCTCCTTCGACGCCAACGGTGACACCAGCCAGCACATCATCAGCTACTACAAGTTCGATCCGACCACCAAGGACTGGGCCTTCTTCAAGCAGAAGGACTTCGGCACCGCCGGCTAGTCACCCGGCAGGACAGGCGAAGGGGCCGGAGGTCTTCCTCCGGCCCCTTTACGCCCTGCGTCGCACCGCCGCGAGCCTCGCTGGCGTCCTGGCTCATCCGTTGGAGGCCTCGTGGACTTCGGACTCCTGCTCCAGCAGACGATCAACGCCCTGACCATCGGGGCGATCTACGCGCTCATCGCCCTCGGCTACACGATGGTCTACGGGATCATCGAGCTGATCAACTTCGCCCACGGCGACGTCTTCATGACCGGCTCGTTCGTGACCATGTGGCTGCTTACGACGCTCGGCTTCCAGGGCACGATCAAGGATCCGCTCACCCTGGCCGGCGTGCTGGCGCTGGCGTTCCTGGTGGCGATGACGGTCATGGGCGCCGTCGGCGTGATCATCGAGCGGTTCGCCTACCGGCCGCTCCGCAACGCGCCCCGCCTGGCCCCCCTGATCACGGCGATCGGGGTCAGCTTCATCCTCCAGAACATCGTGCAGTCCATCTGGGGTCCGTCGCCGGTGAGTGTCCCCCAGATCATCGATGTCCAGGCCTCCTTCCGGGTCGGCGGCACGCCGATCCGGTTCCTGAGCATCTTCATCATCGTGCTGGCCATCGCCCTCATGGTCGCGCTCCAGCTCTTCGTCGGGCGGACCCGCCTGGGGCGGGCGATGCGATCGACGGCGATCGACCGCGAAGCCGCTCAGCTGATGGGCGTGGACATCAACACGACGATCGCCCTGACCTTCTTCATCGGCTCGGCCCTGGCCGGGGCGGCCGGCGTGGTCCAGGGCCTCTACCTGGGCAACACGGTCTTCACCGCCGGGTTCCAGGCCGGGCTCAAGGCCTTCACCGCCGCGGTCCTCGGCGGGATCGGCAACACCACCGGGGCGGCGCTCGGCGGCTTCGTCATCGGCTTCATCGAGGTCGGCAGCACCTACCTCGGCTACACGCGCTGGAGCGAGGCGGTCGTCTTCACGATCCTCATCCTGGTCCTGGTCTTCCGGCCCACGGGCCTCCTGGGCCAGCAGCTGGCCGAGCGAGCATGATCGGCAAGGCGTCGCCACCGGCGGCGAATCCCCTGCGCCGGACCCTGCGCGCCATCCGCGACCTGGCCAGCCGCCTGCCGCAGCGCCACCAGTCGCTCACGGTCATCGTCGGCATGGCCTTCGTGACGGCCATCCTGCCGCTGGTCGTCCTGGCTCCGCCGCTGAACGGCTTCGGCCGCCAGAACGACTGGCTGGACGGTTTCGCCAACGCCGGCGTCTTCGTCCTGCTGGCCATGGGCCTGAACGTGGTGGTGGGCCTGGCCGGCCTGCTGGACCTGGGCTATGCCGCCTTCTTCGCGATCGGCGCCTACACCTATGCCTACGGCGCGTCGCCCTTCAGCGGACTCGACGTTCCCTTCTGGCCGATGCTCCTGGTGGGGGCGGCCGTCGCCATGGTCTTCGGCCTGCTGCTCGGCGCTCCCACCCTGCGCCTGCGGGGCGACTACCTGGCGATCGTGACCCTCGGCTTCGGCGAGATCGTGCCGGTCGTCTTTCTGAACGCCGACACCTATACCCGCGGCACGAACGGCATCTCCGGCGTCTACCAGCCGGTCCTGCCGATCGTCGGCAACTTCGGCTTCGGCAACCCGATGCCCTACTACCTGACGATGGCCGCGATCATCGCCGTGGCGATGATCCTGCTCTACCGGCTGCAGGACTCTCGCCTCGGGCGGGCCTGGATGGCGATCCGCGAGGACGAGCTGGCGGCCGCCAGCATGGGCATCAACACGGTCACGACCAAGCTGCTGGCCTTCGCCATCGGCGCCTCCACCTCCGGCCTGGGCGGCGTCTTCTACGCCTCAAAGCTGTCGGTCGTCAGCCCGGACCAGTTCGGCTTCGTCATCAGCTTCACGGTCCTGGCCATGGTGGTCCTCGGCGGCATGGGCAACATCTGGGGCGTGGCCGTCGGTGCGTTCGTGATCTACGAGCTCCAGAGCCAGGGCCTCAAGCAGCTCAACTCCTTCTTCGGCGGCCTCGGCCTGCCCCCCTTCCACCTGGGGCCACTGACCGTGGACCTCACGTCGATCAACTTCCTCGAATACCAGTTCCTGCTCTATGGCCTGGCCCTGGTCGGCATGATGCTGCTGAGACCCGAGGGCCTCTTCCCCAGCCGCCGGCGGAGGGCCGAGCTGCGCGACGAGGCCGACGCCGGCGCGGCCAACGAGGAGCTGGTGCAGGCATGAGTGGCGCGAGCACACCGGCCCGGCCGCTCGTCCTGCGCACGATCGGGCTGACCAAGCAGTTCGGCGGCCTGGTCGCCGTCCGCGACGTGGATTTCGAGATCCCCGAGGGCGCGATCGTCAGCCTGATCGGGCCGAACGGTGCCGGCAAGACCACGATGTTCAACGTCATCGCGGGCCTCAGCGATCCGACCTCGGGGCTGGTCGAGTTCCTGGGCCAGCGGATGATCGCCCGTCCGGAGCGGAGCTGGCTTGAGCCGGTCGTCTGGGTCGTCCCGGCCGTGGTCGTCTGGGCCCTGTCGTATGCGGCCTGGCTGGCGGGCCTGCCGCTCGTGCTGGGCCAGCTGCTCGTCCTGGTCGGCCTGGGCGTGCTGATCGCCACGCTCATCACGGCCGTCGTCCGGCCGCCCTGGTACGGGCTGCTGCTCGTCCGTTTCGGCATCTTCAAGAGCGCCCGGCCCAACGAGATGGTCCTGGCCGGGATCGGCCGGACCTTCCAGAACATCCGCCTCTTCGCCAACATGACCGCCCTGGAGAACGTCCTGGTGGGGATGCACGGCCAGCTCCGGGCGAACGGTTTGGATGCCGCGCTCCGGACGGCGCGCCACAACCGCGAGGAGGTGCAAGGCCGATCCGAGGCCCGGCGCTGGCTCGCCTACGTCGGGCTCCGCGGCCGCGAGGACGAGCTGGCCCGCAACCTCCCGTACGGCGACCAGCGACGCCTCGAGATCGCGCGGGCCCTGGCCTCCAGGCCCCGACTCCTGCTGCTGGACGAGCCGACGGCCGGCATGAACCCGTCGGAGACCTCGACCATGACCGCGCTCTTCGGCAAGATCCGCTCCGAGCTCAACCTGACGATCCTGCTCATCGAGCACGACATGCGGGTGGTGATGGGGGTCAGCGACCGCGTCACCGTGCTCGACCACGGCGAGAAGATCGCCGAAGGGTCGCCGGACGAGGTGCGCCGCGACCCGCGGGTCATCGAGGCCTACCTGGGGAAGGGATCGGTCGCATGAGCGAGGCCGCGGCTCTCCCGGCGCCCGAGCCGGCGCTGGACCCGGCCCTTACCGTCGGCCCCGCTCCCGCGACCGCCGGCCGGCCGCTGCTCCGCCTGTCCGACGTCCACGTCTACTACGGCCACATCCACGCCCTGCAGGGCATCTCGCTGGAGGTCCACCCCGGCGAGATCGTGACGCTCCTGGGCGCCAACGGCGCCGGCAAGACCACCACGCTCAAGGCGATCAGCGGCCTCCACCACCCGCGCCAGGGCAGCATCGAGCTGGACGGGCAGGAGATCACCCGCGTCCCCGCCCACGCCCTCGTCCGCCGCGGCATCGGCCACGCCCCCGAGGGCCGCCGGATCTTCGGCCGGATGACGGTCCTGGAGAACCTCCAGATGGGGGCCTACACCCGCTCCGACAGGGCGGCCGTGGACGCGGACTACGAACGGGTCTTCACGCTCTTCCCCCGCCTCCAGGAGCGGCGGTCCCAGCTGGCCGGGTCGCTCTCCGGCGGCGAACAGCAGATGCTGGCGATCGGCCGGGCGCTGATGACGCAGCCGAAGCTCCTGCTCCTCGACGAGCCGTCGATGGGCCTGGCGCCGATCCTGGTGGAGCAGATCTTCCAGATCATCCACGACATCAACCGCCAGGGGACCACGATCCTGCTGGTCGAGCAGAACGCCCTGATGGCGCTCGGCGTTGCCCGCCGCGGCTACATCCTCCAGACCGGCCAGATCGTGCTGGCCGACGAATCCGCCGCCCTCGCCCAGAACGACGAAGTCCGCAAGGCCTATCTGGGCGGCTGAAGCCGGGCGGCCCGGCCGGCCGCTCGGAGGCCGCGCCCGACCTATACTCGGCGCCTGGCCCCCCCGTGAAGCATCGCGTCCCCTCGCCCGAGCCACGCGGATCCGACCCGACTCGCGGCCCCGCGGCCGTCGTCTCGGACGTGGCCGAGCGCCCGGCAGCGACCGCGTCGGAAGGGCTCGGCCGGGCCGCGCCGGCCACCTTCCGGCGGCCCGCAGAGGCGCGCGCGGGGCCGCGCCGGCTGATCGTCGCGATCGGGCTGGGGCTGGCCGTGGTCGTGGTGAAACCGTGGGGCGCGGCCGCGCCCCCGCCGCCGGTCGCGGCGCCGCCGGCGATCCCCGCCTCCGCTCCCGCGGCGGGCAGCCCGGCTGGGCCGGCCGCATCGCTCCCCGCTCCCGCGGACCCGGACCTCACGGCCTGCCTGGGGCTCAGGGACTGGTCGCTGGTGACGCTCGAGCTGAGCGGTGAGCGGCGGATCCGGACCTGGACCGTCGTCATGCCGGGTCGCGCCGCCGGCCCGGTCGATCCGGCGCTGCCGGTCGCCCACGTCGCGGTCACGGGGCTCGTCGGCCTGGGGTTCTGCGCGCCGGCAGCCCCGCGCCCGAGCGCCTCGGCGGACCCGCTCGCAGCCTGGCTCGTCGTCCCGCGGGGCGGGGCCGCGGGCGCGGCGACGGCCCGGCCGCTCGGATCGCTCGTGGGGCTGACGGCCCGGGTTGCCGGAGCGGCGGCCCTCGAGCGCCCGCCGAGCGGCCCCAGCTGGGCGGCCGGCCGCTACGTCTTCGAGCTGCCCGGCAAGCCGGCCGGCGACGTCGCGCCCGGCCAAGTCGCCACCGCCTGGCTGGCGGTCGACGTGACGAGCTCGACCGAGCCCTAGTCCCGGTCTGCCGGCTCGTCCGCGACGAGCGCGCCGTCGGTCGCCAGGGCCGCGCCGTCGGTCGCCAGGGCCGCACCGGTCGGCCGCCAGGCCCGGGGCGCCAGGCGTGGCCCGGTTCGGCGGTTCGGCCGGCAGCCCCATCTACGGCATCAACCAGGAGAGCCTGCGCCAGTCGATCACGCCCGACCGCCTGCTCGGTCGCATGAACGCCTCCATGCCCTTCGTCGTCTGGGGGGTCTTCCCGCTCGGCTCGCTGACGGGCGGCGCGATCGCGGAGGTGACCGGCGTCCGCGGTGCCGTGGCGGTGGGCGCGGTCGGGGGGCCTGCTGGCCGTCCTGCCGCTGCTCCTCTCGCCGGTCCATCGCCCGCGAGGGAAGCCGAAGGCAGGCTGGGCCACCGGGACCAAAAGGCCGAACAGGGCTCCCCGAGGCTGGCCACCTCCAGGGTCCGGCCGAGCCCCAGCCAGTCGGCGAGCCGGCCCGCCACCAGGGCGCCGACGAGCGCGCCGAGGCTGCCGATCGCGGCGTCGCTCAGGCGCAGGTCGTCGACGGCGAAGAGGATGAGGGTGGCGAAGGCCAGGGAGCTGAAGAAGTTGGAGGTGGCGGTGCAGGCCGCAAGGAGTCTGCTCGCCTGCCTACCGGCCTGCCGGGCCAACCGGACCCGGCCGTCAGTGCCGGCGGCGGGTCAGCGACGGGTCAGCGACGGTCGCCCTGCTCGTGGATCTCGTAGACGCCGCGGGCCAGCGCCACGAGGCCGAGGCCCGCCAGCCAGAGGCCCGGCGCGCGGTCCGGCAGCCCCAGCGCGCCCCGGCCGAAGAGGTCCACGATGCGCAAGCCGTAGCCGAGCAGGGCGACTCCCAGGACGATCGCATAGGCGAGGGTCCGGTCGATCGCCGGCGGCACCTCCGAGGTGTAGGGCAGGGCCACCAGGGCCAGCGTCGCGAGGGCGGCCAGGAAGACCAGGAAGCTGGCGTTCTGCAGCCCGTCGCCGCTGATGGGAGTGATCCCCTCCGATCCGCCCAGCTGCCACCAGGGCAGGAAGGAAGCGACCAGGAGGACGAGAGCGGCGAGGCCGGCCAGCCAGCGGCCCCGCCCGAGCGGGCGGCGGTGGATGGCCATGTCAGTCGGCGTAGACCTCGGGCCGGAGGACGCCCACGAAGCGCAGGTTGCGGTAGATCTCGCCGTAGTCGAGCCCGTAGCCGACGACGAACCGATCGGGGATCGAGAAGCCCAGGTAGTCGACCGGAATCTCGACCAGCCGGCGGGCCGGCTTGTCGAGGAGGGTGCAGATCCGGAGCGAACGGGGGTTCTTGCCGCGCAGGTAGCGGATCAGGTAGTTGAGCGTGAGGCCGGTGTCGATGATGTCTTCGACGATCAGGACGTCGGCGCCGGCGATGCTCGAGCTGAGGTCCTTCAGGATCCGCACCAGGCCGGACGACTCGGTCGCGGTCCCGCCGTACGACGAGACCTCCATCAGGTCGATCCGGACCGGGATCGTGATCGTCCGCATCAGGTCCGCCATGAACGGGAGGGAGCCCTTGAGGACGCTCACGAGCGTCAGCTCCTGGCCCGCGTAGTCCTCGCTGATCCGGCGGCCGAGCTCGGCCACGCGACCCTGGATCTGATCCTCGGTCAGCAGGATCTCGGCGACGTCCCCCGTCAGGTCGATCTGGCGACGCATGTGCTCCTCGTGCGATCAGTCGTCGGCGACGGGCCCGGCCAGAGCCCGGGGGAGGCCGATCCGGTCGCGCCCCCGCCGCCGGCGACGACCGTGACGCACGCCACCGACCACGACCGGGGACGGCTCGAGCGCCGCCCCGGGCGCCGCCCGATCGTCGCGTGCGAGCGTGGCCTGGCCCAGGGCCCCGGACAACTCCGTGGCCAGCGCGAGGCGGCCGTACTTGAGCATGAGCGCCCGGAAGTCGCGGGCGTAGAAGAGCTTGATCCGCAGGTCCGGGTAGAGCTCCCGCAGCCGGCGGACCTTGCGGTTCTTCTTGCGAACGAGGCGCTGCTGGAGGGTCGTCATCTCGACGTAGAGGTCCAGCTCCGGCAGGTAGAAGTCCGGGGCGAAGCTCTCGAGGACCGTGCCGTCGAGGTCCCACAGGATCGGGAAGACCTGCGGCTCGTACTCCCACTGGACCCGGTAGTAGTCGAGGATCCGGGCGAACTCGGCCTCGCTGGCGTGGGCGAAGGCGACGGGCGCCCCGCCGGCCCGGAGATCGGGGTCCGGCCGGGTCATCGTCCCGCCGACCCCTGGCCGGTCGGCCCCGGGCGGCGATGGCCTCCCAGGAGCCCCCGGAGGTCCCCCTCGTAATCGGCCAGAAAGCGGTGGACCGCCAGGACGTCGTCCGCGTCGACGGGCCGGCCGTCGGCGAGCCGGGCCTCGTCGGCCGGGGTCAGGTCGCCGGGCGGCGCCGCGAATCCGTCGTGCTCGGCCGGGCCCCCGGTCACCAGGGCCAGTGTCTCGACCCCGCAGCCGCGGCAGCGCAGGCGGACGAACGCGACGTCCTCACGCTGGGCCAGCACCCGCACGTCGTCGCCGCCGTACCGTCGCCCGCAGGCCGTGCAGGCCGAGCCTGCCAGCCGAAGGCGGAGACGATCGCGCGGGTCCATCTCCTGAAGTCTAGCCTCTCGACCCGAGCGACGGCGAGAGGGCCACGAGCCGGGCGCGCGCCACGTCGGTGGTGCCCTCCAGAAAGCGGCCGATACCCCGGGGGAGTACCATTCGACCCGGGCCGTCCGGGCGGGCGGCGACACGTCCGCGAACGAGGGAAGACGGGTGGAGGACCAGGACAAGGCGCCGATCGCTCCGATCGCGCTGGAGTTGGCGGGCGGAGGAGAACTCGAAAAGGCCGCGGCCGGCGTGGCGGGCGACTTTCGCCATTCGTATTCCCGCGACCGGGCCACCCTGATCCGGCGTCTCCGTCGGATCGAGGGCCAGGTACGCGGCATCTCCCGGATGATCGAGCGGGAGGAGTACTGCATCGACATCCTGCAGCAGACCGCCGCCCTGCGGGCGGCCGTGGATTCGGTCAACCTGTTGATCCTGGAGGACCACGTGCAGGGCTGCGTCCGGACCGCGGCCGAGCGGGGCGAGGCCGACCGCTACGTGGACGAGGTCCTCGATGTCGTGCGCCGGACGCTCGGCCGGCCGGTGCGCACGCCGCGCTCGACCTGACGGCGGCCGGACGGCCGCGCCGCCGAACCGCCGGGCGGTCTCGGGACGGTACTTCCGTCCCGGGTGGCCGCCCCCGTGGGGGATAGCGGGCCGGCGAGCGGCTGATCGACCATCGCGGGGTGCCGAGCGAGCTGAGTCGAAACGGATCCCCGCCGATCGCGCCCCACTCTGTCGCCGCGCCCGCGCCCTTCGTCGAGCGTCGCCTCGGCCATCGTCGCAAGGAGGATGGTCTCGCCCACGGCGAGCTGAGGTTCCTGGCTCGCGCCCTCGACCTGCTCGCCCTCGAGGCTCCCGCCGATGCCCGGCTGGCGGCCCTGCTCGCGGAAGTGTCAAGGGTCGTCGGGGCGACGCGCGCCGCCCTGCTGGGCGAAGTGCCGGAGCGATGGGTCGCCGTCACGCTGGCCCCGGACGAGGCGCCGATGGCCGGGGAGCCACTGGCGGCCTGGCTGGACGCCCGGGCGCCGCGATCCCGGGCCGAACGGGCGGCTGCCGGGCCGGCCGCGATCGTGCCGCTGCGAGTCCCGGATGGCGCACCACCCTCCCGACCGGCGACGCTCCCCACGGAGCGTGGCTGGCTGGCGGTGGAGGCGGTCGCGGGCCTCTTCCTCGGTTTCGAGTTCTCAGGCGGGAGCAGTGCCGCCGAGCTGCCGCAACGGTTGCCCACCGGTCTCGCCCGCCACCTCTCCGCGGCCCTGGCCCTCGCCACGGAGCAGGCGGCCAGGGAACGCGAGCTGGCCGCGCTGCGGGCGCGCGACGCGGAGCGGAGCCGCTTCGTGTCGACCGTCGCCCACGAGCTCCGGACACCTCTGACCGGCCTGGGCGGCTACCTCGACCTGATCCTCGGCGGCAGGGTGACCGACCCCGAGGTGGAGCGAGACTTCCTCGAGCGCAGCCGCGGGATCGTGGTCGGCATGAGTGAGCTCGTCGGCGACCTGCTCGAGCTCTCCCGCCTCGATGCCGGGAACCTCCAGCTTGAGATCGCCGCCTTCTCCATCGCCGAGGCCGGCCAGCGCACGCTCGACCGGCTGCTGCCGATCGCCATCGAACGGGAGATCGAGCTGGCCGCCACCCTGCCGCCCCGCCTGCGCGCGGCGACCGCCGACCGCCGCCGCGTCGAGCAGATCCTGACCAACCTGCTGGGCAACGCCCTGAAGTTCACGGCGCCCGGGGGCGCCGTGGAGCTGGCGGGCTGGACCGACGGGCCCGTCGCCATCCTGGCCGTCCGGGACGATGGCGAGGGGATCGCGCCGGACGAGCGCGAGCGGATCTTCGAGCGTTTCTACCGCCTGACCGGCCACCAGCTCGTGACCGGCACCGGCCTGGGCCTGCCCATCGCTCGCGACCTGAGCCGGGCGATGGGCGGCGACCTGGACGTCGCCTCGGTCCCGGGATCCGGATCGTCGTTCGTCCTGGCCCTGGCGGGTCCGACGCCGTGCCTCCGGGAAACGATCGAGGAGGCGCTCGCGACGGCGGTCTCGACGGAGGAGCTGCTGCTGGAGGAGCGGGCCGTCCGCCGCGCGATCGCCGCTGCCGGCCGTACGCTCCCGCCGCCGCGGGCGGATCACGGCCGGCCGGCGCGGCCGCAGCCGGCCCTGCGCCGCTGAGCGGTGCCTGACCGCGGCGGCGGTGCCCGGTTCACCCCGCCGGGCGAGCTTATCCACCAACTTCCGTTCGGCCGGCCAATCCGTGGATAAGCCCGTTGACACCCTTTCCGGGGGCGCGTACCGTGCGGCATCCGCACCGGACACCGCGCCCGCCGATGGGTAACGGAGCTCGCGAGGGGCCAGGGGGAACCCGGCCGGGAACCGGACGAGCGGCGGAAGACCGAGGGGCCGCGGAGGTGCGACGAACGACCACGCCGGGAGCGGCGCGGGGGAACGGACCAGGACCCGAAGGGTGGAGGTCCGGGCTCCGCGAACCGCTCCCGACGCGCGTCGAGGGCCTGCCCGCGCTGCCGGCCGCCTACGGCGAGACGCTCGACGCCGGGCTTGAGGCGCTGGGCGAGACTCTGCCACCCGGCGTGCGCACGAGGCTCGACGACCACGTTCGGCTGCTGCTGGCCTGGAACGCGGCGATCAACCTGACGGCCATCGACGAGCCGGCCGCCGTCGCCCGAGAGCACGTGCTCGACAGCCTGGCCGCGCTGCCGCTCCTGCGAGCGGCCGGCGCCGACCGGCTGCTGGACCTGGGCAGCGGGGGCGGCTTCCCGGGCCTCCCCCTGGCGGTGGCCCTGCCCGCCCACCGGGCGCTGCTCATCGACTCGACCGCCAAGAAGACGCGTTTCCTGGCGACGGTCACCGCCGCCCTGGGGCTTGACCCGGGCGTGGCCGTCGCCGCCGCCCGCGCCGAGGCCCTGGCCCGGGATCCCCGCCATCGCGGCCGCTGGCCGGTGGTTGTCGCGCGGGCCGTGGCGCCCCTGGCGGAGCTCGTGGAGCTCGGCCTGCCGCTCCTGGCGCGGGGCGGCCTGCTGCTCGCCTGGAAGCGGGTCCCCCTCGAGGCGGAGCTCGCGCGGGCGGTCGCCGCGCTGCGGGCACTGGGAGGTGGTCCGCCCCAGCTGGAGCCGGTGGCGGTGGCCGGGCTGGAGGACCATCGCCTGGTGCGGATCGTCCGGGTCGGTCCCGTCCCGGCGGGCTTCCCGCGCGACCCTGCAGCGCGGCGCCGACGGCCCTGGTAGGGGCCGGCGCCTGCTACCCTGCCGGCCATGCGGGTCGCCGTCCTGTCGGACATCCACGCCAACCTCGTCGCCCTGGATGCCGTCATCGCCTCGCTCGGCAGCGTGGATGCGGTCTGGCACCTGGGAGACGTGGTCGGCTACGGGCCCGAGCCCGACGGCGTCGTCGAGCGGCTCCGCCAGCTCGGCGCCAGGGGGGTCCGCGGGAACCACGACGCGGCAGCCCTGGGCGGGCCCGAGATCGCCTACTTCAACCCCGATGCCCGGCGGGCCATGGAGTGGACGCGGACCACGATCTCGGCCGTGACCCGCGACTGGCTGGCGGCCCTGCCGGAGCGCTTCACCGACGGGGCCTTCACCGCAGTCCACGGCAGCCCGCGCGAGCCGATCTGGGAGTACGTCACCTCCGCCAGCGTGGCGGCGGAGAACCTGGCGGCCTTCGAGACACCGTATTGCCTCCACGGCCACACCCACGTCCCGGTCGTCTTCCGCGAACGCGCCGAGGGGCGGCTGGATGCCCTGCGACCGGAGGGCGACGCCCGGCTGGAGCTGGGCCCGGCGCGGGCTCTCGTCAACCCCGGCAGCGTGGGGCAGCCTCGCGACGGCGACCCACGGGCGAGCTACCTGGTCCTTGACACGGAGCCGGCGACCGCCGAATGGCGCCGCGTGGCGTACCGGATCGCCGACACGCAGGCCGCGATGCGCGAGGCCGGGCTGCCGCACTTCCTGGTGGCGCGGCTGGAGGTCGGCGTCTAGGACGCCCGAGCGGCCCGGCCGGGACCGGCGGCGGTGGTAGCCTGATGCCGGTCCGGCGGAGCGGCCCCTGCCGGGTTGGTTCTCGTGACCTGGAGGGTCGGAGGGTGGAGCGTTCGCCGCGTCCCGGCAGACTGCGGGACATTCACGCGGCCGGGGCGGCCCGCCGCGCGGCCGGCCGTCGCGACCGTCGCCGGCGGCGGTGACCTCCGACCGGGGACCGCTCCGCGGCCGGAAGCTCGGCGATCGCAGGGTCCGCGTCGATCGACCCCACAGCGCCTACTTCCGGTGGACCGGCCACGGCCAGCTGACCGCGAAGGCGGCGGCCAGCGCACCGACGACCGCGCCGGGCCGGGCCTACGCCCTCGCCAAGCGGATCCTGGTCGGCCGGCCGCTCGCCAGCGGCGAGGAGATCGGCGAGCGGCTGCCGAAGCTCAAGGCGCTGCCGGTCTTCAGCTCCGACGCGATCAGCTCCTCCACCTATGCGACCGAGGAGATCCTGCTCGCGCTCGTGGCGGCCGGCACGAGCGGGCTCCTCTTCTCGATCCCGATCGCCATCAGCATCGGGCTCCTCCTGCTGCTCGTCTCCACCTCGTACCGCCAGGTCTGCTTCGCCTACCCGTCGGGCGGCGGGGCGTATGCGGTGGCCAGGGCCAACCTGGCGACGCCGGCCGCCCTCCTGGCGGCCGCCGGGCTCCTCTTCGACTACGTGATGACGGTGGCGGTCTCGACGGCCGCCGGCGTGGCCGCCGTCACCTCGGTCTGGCCGGCACTGATCCCGCTGCGGGTCGAGATGACCCTGGCGGCGATCGCCCTGCTCACCCTGGGCAATCTCCGCGGCCTGCGGGAGTCGGGCAACATCTTCGCCGTCCCGACCTACGCCTTCGTCGCGGGCGCCCTGCTGGTGATCGGCGTCGGTGCGGCCAGGATCCTGGCCGGCGACCCCGCCGCCGCCTTCCACGCCCCGCCGATCGCCGAGCCGGCGGGAGGGTTCCAGGCGGTCGGCCTGCTTCTCCTCCTGCGGGCCTTCGCCTTCGGCTCCGTCGCCCTGACCGGGACCGAGGCGATCTCAAACGGCGTGCCGGCCTTCAAGCCGCCCGAGGCGCGGAACGCCGCCACCACGCTGACCATCATGGCCCTCCTGCTCGGGGTCATCTTCGTCGGGATCTCCGTCATGGCCGCCGCCTTCGGAGTGCTCCCCAGCGACCGGGAGACGGTCATCTCGCAGGTCTCCCGGGCCGTCCTCGGCGACGGCCCGCTCTACCTCGCCTTCCAGGCAGCGAGCGCCCTGATACTGGTCCTGGCGGCCAACACCAGCTACAACGGCGCCCCGCGCCTGGCCCAGATCATGGCCATCGACGGCTACCTGCCGCACCAGTTCAGCTTCCGGGGCGACCGCCTCGCCTACTCCTTCGGCATCGTCATCCTGGCCCTGGCCGCCTCCGGTTTCGTCGTGCTGTTCAACGGCTCGGTCGTCAACCTGATCCCGCTCTACTCGGTCGGGATCTTCGCCTCGTTCACGATCTCCCAGAGCGGGATGGTGGTCCACTGGGCGCGCGAGCGGGGCCCCGGCTCGGGCCGGCGCCTGGCGATCAACCTGCTGGGCGCCACGGTGACCGGGGTCGTCTCGGTGATCATCACGGCCGCCAAGTTCGGCCGCGGCGCCTGGATCGTGCTGATCGCCGTGCCCCTGATGGCGCTGGTGATGGTCTTCATCAAGCGCCAGTACGACGCGCAGGCGGCCGAGCTGGCGGTGCGCGACGATCAGCTCTTCGCGGCGCCGCAGCGGAGCCGCCGCGTGGTGATCCCGGTCAACGGCATCAACCGGGCGGTGATCCAGGCGGTCAACTTCGGGCGGACGATCGCCGGCGACGTGCGGGCGATCTTCGTCACGGAGGACCCCGCGCAGGGAGCTGCCCTCCGCGAGCGCTGGGAGCGGCAGCTCCCCGGCGTTCCGCTGGTGATCGTCGAATCACCCTACCGGGCGCTCGTCGGACCCGTGGTAGCCTACATCGACGTTCTCGACCAAGTCGCACCGGGCGTCGAGGCACCCATCACCATCGTCGTGCTGCCAGAGTACGTTGCGCGCCGATGGTGGGATCGGATCCTCTACAACCAGGCTGCGAAGCGGTTGAAGGCGGCGCTCGTGGGCCGCGAGCACACGGTGATCGCCGACGTCCCGTATCGCCGGCACCACTAGGGGAGCCGGCGATCGCGCTGACGGGGGCCGGGGTGGTGGATCGCAGGGGCGATCCCATCAGGAGTGCTTGGTGAACAGGAGCGATCGCGAGCCGTCCGGCGGGAGCCCTGGGTCGCTGCCCGGGCGCAAGCTCGCGGACCGGCGGGTCCGGGTCAAGCGGCCGCACGCTCCGTACTTCCGCTACACCGGGCCGGGCCAGATGGTCGCCACCAAGGCAGCCAGCGCGCCGACGACCCCGGGCGGCCGACTGGTCGCCCGCCTGAAAGCGACGGCCATCGGGCGCCCGCTGGCCAACGAGCAGGAGATCCTGGAGCGGCTGCCGAAGGTCAAGGCGCTGCCGATCTTCAGCTCGGACGCGATCTCGTCGTCGGCCTACGCCACCGACGAGATCCTGAAGGTCCTGATCCTGGCCGGTGCCGCCGCCCTGACCTGGTCGATCGGGGTCGCCCTGGCGATCGCCCTGATGCTGACGATCGTCGCCTTCTCCTATCGCCAGGTCTGCCGGGCCTACCCTTCGGGCGGCGGGGCCTACGTGGTGGCCCGGGAGAACCTCGGGCCCCGCTTCGGCCTGGTCGCCGCGGCGGCCCTGATGGTCGACTACGTCATGACGGTCGCCGTCTCGACGGCCTCGGCGATCGCCAACCTGGCGACGGCCTTCCCCGTCATCGGCGACGTCCGGATCGAGCTCGGGGCGCTGACGGTCATCCTGGTCACCGCGGCCAACCTGCGGGGGCTCAGGGAGTCGGGCAACATCTTCGCCCTGCCGACCTATCTCTTCGTCGGGACGGCGCTGCTGGCCGTGGGGGTCGGCCTGGTGGATGTCTTCACCGGCCAGGCGCACCACCTGGCGCAGCCGCCCTACGCGATTCCGCCGGAGAGCCAGACCCTGACGATCTTCCTGCTCCTGCGGGCCTTCGCCGGCGGGTCCGTGGCCCTGACAGGCGTCGAGGCGATCGCCAACGGGGTGCCGGCCTTCAAACCCCCCGAGGCCCGGAACGCCGCCAACACGCTGATCATCATGGCCGTCATCCTGGGCACGCTCTTCATCGGGCTGACCTTCGTCGGGGCGCAGTACGGCGTGCGGGCGACGCTCGACCAGGGCCCGACCGTCCTCGGCCAGGTCGGCGGAGCGGTCTTCGGCAACGGGATTCTCTTCGTGACCCTCCAGGTGAGCGCGGCACTGATCCTCTTCCTGGCCTGCAACACCAGCTTCAACGCCTTCCCGCGGCTGGCGGCCATCCTGGCCCGCGACGGTTACATGCCCCGCCAGTTCGCCTTCCGGGGCGACCGACTCGCCTTCTCCTGGGGGATCGTCGTCCTGGCCGCCGTCGCCGTGGCCATGCTCGTGGCGTTCGGGGCCGACACACACGCCCTGATCCCGCTCTATTCGGTCGGCGTCTTCATCTGCTTCACGCTCTCGCAGACCGGGATGGTCCTCCACTGGCGGAAGGAACGCGGCCCGGGCTGGCTCTGGCGGAGCGCGGTCAACGGGTTCGGCGCCGTCCTGACCGCCGTCGTCTTCCTGATCGTCGCCTCGGAGAAGTTCCGCGAGGGGGCCTGGATGGTCCTCGTCTTCATCCCCGTCCTCTTCGCCATGATGTGGTTCGTCGGCCGGCAGTACACCGCGGCGACCCGGCAGCTGGAGCTCCGGCCGGGCCAGGTCGTACCCCATCCCCACCGCGAGGAGCGGGTGGTGATCCCGGTCTCCGCCGTGAACCGGGCCGTGGGCCAGGCGATCAACGTCGCCCGCACGATCAGCGACGACATCCGCTGTGTCTTCATCTCGGACGACCCCGAGGAGACGGAGAGGTTCCGGGACGAGTGGCAGGAGCACGTGCCGGACGTACCGCTGGTGGTGGTGGAGTCGCCGTACCGGGCGCTCGTGGCGCCGCTCCTGGCCTACCTGGAGGTCCTCGATCGCGGCTGGCCCGACGACCGGGAGAAGCCGGTCACGTTCGTCGTCATCCCCGAGTACGTGGCCCGCAGCTGGTGGGAGCGGATCCTCTACAACCAGTCCTCCCGGCGGCTGCGAACCGCCCTGCTCGGCCGGCCGCATACCGTCGTGGTCAACGTGCCGTACCGCCGCGACGAGCCCGGGATCTTCGAGTCGATCGCGGGCGGCGGCCGCGGCGGCGGGTCGTGAGTGACGCTCCGGCATCCTCGCCGCACATCGCCGGTGCTATCGTGACGGCCGCGGGAACGGGAGGGAGCCGGCCGTCCCGTCGCCTGCGTCCCGGCTCGCGGTCCGGGTGACATGCCGGAGCTCCTGAAGCCCACGTTTCGGCGGGCAGTCGTCGCCGTCAACGGCAGCCCCACCGACGAGCGCGTCGTCCGCCTCGTCTCCGAGCTCGCTCGGCCGGCCAAGGCGGAGGTGGTCGCCGTCCACGTCGTCGAGATCGACTGGACGATGCCGCTCGATGCCGACATCGCGGAACGCTCCGAGGAGGCGCAACGGGTCCTGGACACGGCCGAGGCCGTGGCCGAGCAGCACAACTACCGGCTCGAGGGCGTCCTGCTGCAGGCGCGCGACGTGGGCGCGGCGCTGGTCGACGAGGCCGCCGAGCGGCAGGCGGACGTGCTGGTGCTGGGGCTGCCCTATCGCACCCGCTTCGGCGGCGAGTTCGCGATCGGCCGGGCCATCCCCTACTGCTTCAAGAACGCACCCTGCACCGTGTGGGTGGTGCGCGATGCGATCCCAGAGGAACCGAGATGAGAATCATCATCGTGGGCTGCGGCCGGGTGGGCTCTCTGCTCGCCGAGTCGCTCGACGCCGCAGGTCACGAGGTCGTGATCCTGGATACGGCCACGCGGGCATTCGACCGCCTGCCGGACAGCTTCAAGGGCGATGCCGTCCGCGGCGACGGGACGGACGAGGACGTCCTGAGGCGCGCCGGGGCGGAGGGCGCCGACATCTTCCTGGCCCTGACCGAGGGCGACAACCGGAATGTCATGACAGCCCAGATGGCGGCCGATGCGCTGGGCATCAAGCGGACCGTGGCCAAGATCAACGACCCGCTGCGGGCGGCGGCCTACGCGGAGCTCGGCGTCGCGACCGTCTGCCGGACCAACCTGATCGCCGACGCGCTGGCCCGCTACCTGGACCTGCCGATCGCCGTCGGGCCCGGGGTCCAGGCGCCCGGTTTCGCGGACGAGCCGGTGCCCGGCGAGCAGCCGGCCGCTCCGGCCCGGCGCGGGGAGGGCTGACCGTGTTCGTGATCGTCGTCGGTGGCGGCAAGGTCGGCTACTACCTGACCAAGGAGCTCGTCCAGTCCGGCCACGAGGTCGTGCTGATGGAGAAGGACTCGCTGCGGGCGAGCCAGATCGGGGACGAGATCGGCTCGATCGTCGTCCCGCACGACGGCTGCGAGGGCCGCTATCTCGCCAAGGCTGGCGCCAACCGGGCCGACATCGTGGCCGCCGTGACCGGCGATGACGAGGACAACCTCGTCATCTGCCAGATGGCGAAGCACCACTTCGCCGTCCCCCGGACGATCGCCCGGGTCAACAATCCCAAGAACGAGGTGCTCTTCCGGCATCTCGGCGTGGACGAGCAGATCTCGCCGACCCGGATGATCCTCGGCTCGATCGAGGAGAACATCCCGGTCCACGAGCTCCTGCACCTGGCGGTGGTGGGTGGCGGGGAGCTGGACCTGATCGAGGCCCAGCTGCGCGAAGACTCGCCGGCCGTCGGCCAGAATGCGAGCGCCCTGACGCTCCCCGACGGCTGCGTCCTCTTCGCCGTGATCCGCAACGAGGTGCCGCTGGCCATTCGGGCCGACACCCTGCTCCAGGCCGGCGACAAGGTCCTGGGGATCGGCCGGACGGAGTGCGAGGAGGAGCTCCAGCGCGTGCTGCTCGGCGAGGCGTCACCGGACTGACGCGGGCACTTCCGGCTCAGCGGACGTTCACGCCGCCGGCCACCAGCAGCCAGATGCCGGCGATGCGGACCACGACGCGGCCGATGCGCCGGCCGCGCCGGCCGCGAGTCCTGCGCCCGGCGACCACCAGTCGCTGACGGTCGCGGTCGGCCATCTGGCGATTCCGATCCTGCTGGATCAACGACAAGAGCGTCTCCGCCTGCAGCATGCGCCACTCCTCCGGCCCCGCGAGCCCGCCGGCCGCGCCCCGCGGGCGCCATTTCGTGCGTCCATCTCGTCAGCCGGACCGAAGCGTAGGCGGGATACCTGCCAGGGCATGGCAGTATCGGGCGTATCGTTGGAGCCGTGCAGGCCAGCCGCCTCGTCTCGATCCTGCTGCTGCTCCAGGTCCACGGGCAGATGACCGCCGGCCAGCTCGCCGCCGAGCTGGAGGTCTCCGTGCGCACGATCTACCGGGACCTCGACGGCCTGGCGGCGGCCGGCGTCCCGCTCTACGCCGAGCGTGGGGCGGCCGGCGGCTACCGGCTGGTCGACGGCTACCGCACCCGTCTGACGGGCCTCTCGGCCGACGAGGCCCAAGCGCTCTTCCTCTCGGGTCTTGAGCAGCCGGCCGCCCAGCTTGGCCTGGGGACGGTCCTGGCGGCGGCCCAGCTCAAGGTCATGGCGGCCCTGCCACCGGAGCTGCGCGGCCGCGCCTCCCGACTCCGGGAGCGGTTCCTGCTGGTCGCGCCGGGCTGGTTCCGGGAGGACGAGGAGGTGGTCCACCTGGAGACCGTGGCTCGCGGCGTCTGGGAGTCGCGGTGCCTGGAGGTGACCTACCGCGGACCGGACGGCCCGGTCGCGCGACGGCTGGAGCCGCTGGGCCTGGTCCTCAAGGCCGGGGTCTGGTACCTGGTGGCCCGGCGTGACGGGGCGCTGCGAACCTACCGCGTCTCCCGGATCGCGGCCGCCGCCTGCCTGGACGAGCGGTTCGAGCGGCCCGCGCCCTTCGATCTGGTCACCCACTGGTCCGCGGCGGAGGCGACCTTCGAGGCGGGCCTGCGCCGGGTGCCGGTCACCGTGCGGGTGCGGGTCGATGCCCTGGGCGCCCTCGACTACGCCCTGGGCGGGATCTCCCGGCCCGGCCTGGACGCGGCCGGGAGGGGCGGTCCGCCGAGCGACGGCGCCGGCTGGACGCGCCTCTCGTTCCCGGTCGAGTCGCTCGAGACCGCGCACGACGACCTGTTGAGGCTGGGGGGGCGCGTGGAGGTGCTTGCGCCGCCCGAACTCCGCGACCGCCTGAGGGCGACGATCGCCGAGATGGCGGACCGCTACCGCGCTCCCGGCGAGGGGACCGACCGGGGCGCAGGACGGGCCGGGAGAGCCCGGGGCGCCCCCGGGCGGTCAGGGCCAGGCCGGCCGGCCGCCGACGACGTCGGTCGCGCCCGGTGAGCCACCCGGGAATGGCGCAGTTCGGGCCGCCGCGCAGGGCGTGTCGGGCGGGAGACGAGCCGGGGCAGGCCGGGCCGGGCCGGAGGGGGCGGGCCGGGCCGGAGGCCGGTCGGTTAGGCTGGCACCTGAGTGTCACGATCCTCTGCGTCTGACTAGGAGCAACGCGTGCGCCCCCGGATCGGCCTGCTGCTCGTGGTCCTGTCCCTTGCCGGCTGCGGCCTGCCGGGTCCCGCCTCTCCAGATGCGCCGACCGCCGGGACGACGGTGCCCACGCCGGCCACGCCCGAGCTGCCGACGCCGCTCGTCGCCACGTCCTCCCCGACGCCCGTCCCTACGCCCGCGCCGACCGGCATGCCGGGACCGGTCCCTTCGGGCACGCCCATCCCGGCCGGGCGCCCCGCGGCCAGGTTCGGCTACGTGGCCAAGGGGATGACCGCCGAGGTGATGGCCTTCGTCGGAGCGGATCATCTCGCCTACGCCAGTGACCACCTCGACTTCGGGGTCGTCTCCACGCTCGCCTTCTTCAGCCTCGTCCCGACCGCGACAGGCGACCTGCCGATGAGCAGTCCCGGCTGGCGGGCCTGGACATCGCCGGTCATGGATGCCGTGATCGCCCGCGCCCATGCGGCCGGCACCCGGGTCGTCCTCTCGCTGGCCCGCTTCGCCTGGTCGGCCGCGGACGTCGCCGCCTCCACGTCGATCCTGGCCAGCCCGGCCGTACGCCATCACCTGGCGGATGTCGTGGCGGCCGAGGTCGTGCGGCGGGGCGTGGACGGGGTGAACGTGGACTTCGAACCGATCCCCGTCGGCCAGGCGGCGGACTTCACCGACTTCGTGCGCCGGCTGCGCCGCGATCTCGACGACGAGGGGCCCGGCTACCAGCTGACTGTGGCGGTCACCGGTCACTACGACTCGTGGGACGTTGCCGGCCTGGTCGCCCGGGGCGGGGCCGACGCGCTCTACCTGATGGGCTACGAGTACGCCGGATCGCGGTCGACGGTCGCCTTCTCGACGGCTCCGTATGGCGGTCCCCGCTATAACGTGGCCACCACCGTCCAGTGGCTGCTGCGGGTCGTGCGGCCGGACCAGCTCATCGTCGGTGTCCCCTACTACGGCCACCTTTGGCCGACCGCGGGGCCGGCGATTCACGCCCGGACGCTCGGCGGGGGAGGTGACCTGCCGTACCCGGAGGCACTCCGCCTCGCGCAGGCGAACGGGATCCGCTATGACCCGGTGGAGCAGAGCGCCTGGTCCGAATGGGAGGTGCGCGACTGCAGCGCGTGCGCCCTGCACTGGGTCCAGCTCTACTTCGACGACGCCCCTTCGCTGGCCGCCAAGTGGGCCTTCATCCGTGACGAGCACCTGCTCGGCACGGGCGTCTGGCGGATCGAGGACGAGGGCACCCCCGGAGCGATCGACGCGGCGATGCGGGCGGCGTTCCTGCCCGGGACCTCCTGACGCTGCCGCGGCCCGGCCCAAGGGTGCCGCACCCGCCCGGCCGCGGCCAGGGAGACGTGAAGGGACGGCAACACTCTTGACAATGTCATTGTCATGGTTCTAATCTTCGGCGGTGTCCGGTAAGGCGCCTGCCACACGTCCTGGCGAGCGGCCGGACTGACCGGGACCGGTCCGTGGACCGAGTCCACCATCATGATCCGGGAGGTGCATCGATGACCATCGTGCGCCGTCCGTCGCCCTTCGGCGAGCTGCTCTCGCTTCGCCAGGCGATGGACCGCCTGTTCGAGGACAGCTTCGTCAACCCGCGCACCTGGGGCCAACTCGGCTCCGAGGGCGTCGGGTTGCCGCTCGACATCTACACGACGCCGGACGACCTCGTCGTCGAGGCCGCCCTGCCCGGCGTGAAGCCGGAGGACGTCGAGATCACGATCACCGGCGACACGCTCGCGATCAGCGGCAATTCCAGCTCGGAGCGGAAGCACGAGGAAGGGTCCGTCGTCGTCCAGGAGATCCGCCGCGGTGCCTTCAGCCGGACCGTGGCGCTCCCCCAGGGACTCCGGACCGAGAAGGCCTCGGCGGGCTTCGAGCACGGCGTCCTGACGCTCCGCATCCCCAAGGCGGAGGAGGTCAAGCCGCGCCAGATCCGAATCAGCGCGATCGACGATGCAACGGGGAGCGTCCGGCAGCCGCTGTCGGCCGGCGAGTCGAAGTAGGGGCCGGCGGGTGTCGCAGGGCCGCTTCGACCGGGATCCGACCCGGCCGGTCTATGTCATCAGCGTGGCGGCGGGCATCGTGCGGGTCCATCCCCGCACCCTCCGCATCTACGAGGATGAGGGCCTCCTCGCCCCGGCCCGAACACCCACCAACATCCGCCTCTACAGCGAGAACGATATCCGCCGGGTCCTCTGGATCCGGCACCTGACCCAGGACCGCGGCGTCAACCTCGCCGGGGTCCGCATCCTCTTCGAGCTCGAGGAGCGTCTCGGGATGCGCATCCTGGAACGGCTCTTCGACGAAGGAACCGGCGGGGCCGACCGGCCCTCGAGCCGGCCGGAGCCCGAGCCCGACGATCGGCCGGTGATGGAGCCGGCGACCCGGCCGGTCACCGTCGCCCGCATCGTGCGGATCACCAAGCGCACCAGCCCGACAGGAGAACCTGATGTCTGACCGACCCACCGAACGGGCCGACGAGCAGCCGACCGGCGACCCGGCCATCCGGGACCTGCCTCTCGTCGCCCTGCGGGAAACGGTCATCTTCCCCGAGATGATCGTCCCGCTCCAGGTCGGCCGTGACAAGAGCGTCGCCGCCCTGAACGCCGCCGTCGCCGGCGGCGGGCTGATCGCCCTGGTCACCCAGCGGCAGGCGGATCGCGAGGAGATCAACGACCCGTCCGAGCTGTACGGGGTCGGCACCCTGGCCAAGATCGCCCAGGTGGTGCAGCTCCAGGACGGTACCGTCCGCGCCATCGTCCAGGGCCAGTCCCGCCTGCGCGTCCACGGCTTCGCCTCCAGCTCGCCCTACCTGGTGGCCCACATCGAGGAGCTGAAGGACGAGAACCCGTCCGGGATCGAGATCCAGGCCCTGATGCGATCCGTCCAGGGCCAGATGGAGGAGTACGTCCAGAACGGGGCGCCGGTCCCGCCGGAGGCGGCCGTCGCCGCCCGCAACATCACCGAGCCGGGCCTGCTGGCCGACATGGTCGCCTACAGCCCGGACATGAGCACCGAGCAACGCCAGGAGCTGCTGGAGACGATCGACGTCGTGGAACGGCTCAAGCTCGTCTCCAACTTCCTCGGCCGCCAGATCGAGATCCTCGAGCTGAAGGGCAAGATCCAGTCCGAGGTCAAGTCCGAGATGGACAAGACCCAGCGCGAGTACATCCTGCGCGAGCAGCTGAAGGCGATCCAGCGCGAGCTCGGCGAGGACGACCCCCAGCAGGCGGAGATCAACGAGCTGCGCGACAAGGTCGAGCAGGCCGGCATGCCCGATGAGATCAAGACCCGCGCGATCAAGGAGATCGACCGGATGAGCCGGATCCCGTCGGCCTCGCCCGAGGTCGGCGTGATCAGGACCTACGTCGACTGGCTGATCAGTCTGCCCTGGAAGACCTCCACCGACGACCAGCTGGACATCAAGCTGGCGGCCAAGTACCTCGACGAGGACCATTACGGCCTGGAGAAGATCAAGGAGCGGATCCTCGAGTACCTGGCCGTCCGCTCCCTCGCCGACACGATCCGCAGCCCGATCATGGCGTTCGTCGGGCCACCCGGCGTCGGCAAGACCTCCCTCGGCAAGTCGATCGCCCGGGCCATGGGCCGCAAGTTCGTCCGGATGAGCCTCGGCGGCATCCACGACGAGGCGGAGATCCGGGGCCACCGCCGAACCTACATCGGCGCCCTGCCCGGGCGGATCATCCAGAACATCAAGACGGCCGGCTCGAACAACCCCGTCTTCATGCTCGACGAGGTCGACAAGATCGGCATGGACTTCCGGGGCGACCCATCCTCGGCGCTCCTCGAGGTCCTGGATCCCGAGCAGAACTTCTCGTTCCAGGACAACTACCTGGAGGTGCCCTTCGACCTCTCGAAGGTGCTCTTCATCACGACCGCGAACCTGCTCGACCCGATCCCGGCCGCTCTCCGCGATCGGATGGAGATCATCCAGCTGCCCGGCTACACCGAGCAGGAGAAGATCGAGATCGGCAAGCGCTTCCTGATCCCGAAGCAGCGCACCAACCATGGCCTCAAGGAGAACCAGATCCAGATCACCGACGAGGCGATGGTCGAGCTGGTCCGCTCCTACACCCACGAGGCGGGGGTCCGGAACCTGGAGCGCGAGATCGCCAACATCATGCGCAAGGTCGCCCGCTCGGTCGCCGAGGGGCGGAAGCGCAGGACGACGGTCGACGTCCGGAAGCTCCTGGAGTTCCTGGGCCCACCGCGCTTCGAGTACGGCGAGCTGGAGGCCGAGGACCAGATCGGCTCGGCGACCGGGCTCGTGGTCACCGAGGTCGGCGGCGACGTCGTGGCGGTCGAGGTCACCCGCATGGAGGGCAAGGAGGACTTCATTCTGACCGGCCAGCTCGGCGAGGTGATGCGCGAGTCGGCCCGCGCCGCCCTCTCCTGGATCCGCGCTCACGCCGACGGACTCGGCATCCCGCGCGAGACCTTCGAGAAGAACACGCTCCACATCCACGTCCCGGCCGGGGCCGTCCCCAAGGACGGGCCGTCCGCGGGCGTCACCATGGCCACGGCGATGGTCAGCGCCTTCACCGGCATCCCCGTCCGCAAGGACGTGGCGATGACCGGCGAGATCACGCTCCGCGGCCGGGTCCTGGCGATCGGCGGGCTGAAGTCGAAGATCCTGGCCGCACACCTGGCCGGGGCGAAGATCGTGATCCTTCCCCGGAAGAACGAGAAGGATCTGCGCGACATCCCGGAGGAGATCCGGAAGCAGATCCGGCTCGTCCTGGTGGATTCGATGGACCAGGTCCTGGAGGCGGCCCTCCGGCGCAAGCCGGAGCCCCTCCGGCCGGTCCCGCCGACGGTCGGCGAGGGCGAGCGCAAGCCGGCCCCGGAACCCGAGAACCGGGTGCGCCGCCCGAGCTTTCCCTCGCCGGAAGACCAGCCGGCCGTCGTGGTCCGGGGCCACTGAGGCGGCGGGGGTCCGGGTGGCGGCCAGGGTGGCGGGTCCGATCACCGGCCGACCGACCGGAGGCCGGGCCGTCCCCGGGCGCCCGGGGGATGCGGGCTGAGCCATGGACTACCGCGACTACTACCAGACGCTGGGGGTCGCGCGGGGGGCGAGCCAGGCCGAGATCAAGAAGGCTTACCGCAAGCTCGCCCAGAAACTCCACCCCGACCGCAATCCGGGCGACAAGTCGGCCGAGCGCCGCTTCAAGGAGGTCAATGAGGCCCATGCGGTCCTGAGCGACCCCGAGAAGCGCAAGAAGTACGACCTGCTCGGCGCAGACTGGGAGGCGTACCAGCGGGCCGGAGCGGGGCCGCCCGGCGGGGATCCCTTCGGCCCCGGCGGGCCCTTCGCCGGCTTCCGCACGGGCGGCAGCGGGGGCGGGGGCAACGTCCGCTTCGAGTTCCACGGCGGCGACGCGGCCGGCTTCAGCGACTTCTTCCGCACCTTCTTCGGCGGCGAGCCGGAGTCCGCCGCGGCCCGCGGCCGCCCCGCGGGGGCGACTGCCCGCCGCGGCGGGCGAGCGCAGGCCGACGGTGCCGGGGGGCTGGGCTTCGACGACCTCCTCTCGCAGCTCCGGTTCGAACCCGGCGGCTCGATGGCGGGCGGCCCGATGGAGGGCGGCCATGGCTTCGCGGGGGCACCCGCGGCCGCGGTTGAGGCGGAGGTCGAGCTCAGCCTGGAGGAGGCCTTTCACGGCACGACGCGGCTGGTCCAGGTCGGCGGGACGCGCCTGGAGGTCCAGGTGCCGCGCGGCGTGGAGACCGGCTCGCGGATCCGGCTCCGGGGCCGGGCGCCCGGCGGCGGCGACCTCTTCCTGGTAACCCGCGTCCGGCTCCATCCCGTCTTCACGCGGTCCGGGGCGGACCTCACCCGCGAGCTGCCGGTCAGCCTGCGCGAGGCGCTCCTGGGCGCCTCGGTCGAGGTCGCGACCCTGAAGGGCCGGGTCCTGCTGACGCTCCCGCCCGGGACCCAGAACGGTCGCACCTTCCGCCTGACCGGCCAGGGCATGCCCCGGCTCAGGGGGACGGGCAGCGGCGACCTCTACGCCAGGGTCCGGGTCGTGCTGCCCGAGCACCTCGACGACGGGGCGCGGGCCGCCGCCGGGCGGTTCCTGGACCTCGTCGACCAGCCGAACCCGCGGACGGCAGCCTCGTGAACCGCGGGGACTCCGCCGCGGCCGTCCCAACCAGCCACTGAGAAGACACGGATGCAACTCGATCGCTTCACCCAGAAGGCGCAGGAGGCCGTCCTCGGCGCCCAGCAACTCGCGGAGCGGCTGCAGAGCCCCGTCCTGGACGCCGAGCACCTGCTCGCTTCTCTCGTCGAGCCGGACGATGGCGTCCCGGCCGAGACCCTCCGCCGGCTCGGCGTCGACATCGCCGCCTTCCGCGCCGAGCTGGCCGCGGCGCTCAGCCACCGGGCGCGGATCCAGGGTGGCTCGCTGGCCCTCGAGCCGCGGGGCAGGCGCGTCCTCGACCTGGCCGCCGAGGAGGCGCGCCGGCTCCACGACGACTTCGTGTCGACGGAGCACCTCCTGCTCGCCGAGGCCCAGGTCGGCGGTGAGGCCCAGCAGCTGCTCGACCGCCACGGCGCCGGTCGCGAGGCGATCCTGCAGGCCCTCTCGAGCGTGCGTGGCGGCCAGCGCGTCACCAGCGAGAACCCGGAGAGCACCTACCAGGCGCTCGAGAAGTACGGCCGGGACCTGACCGCCGAGGCGCGGGCCGGCAAGCTGGACCCGGTGATCGGCCGCGACGAAGAGATCCGCCGGGTGATCCAGGTCCTGAGCCGGCGGACCAAGAACAACCCGGTGCTGATCGGGGAGCCCGGCGTCGGCAAGACCGCCATCGCGGAGGGGCTGGCCCAGCGGATCGTCCGCGGCGACGTGCCGGAGGGCCTCAAGGACAAGCGCGTGGTGGCCCTGGACCTCGGCGCGATGGTCGCCGGCGCGAAGTACCGCGGCGAGTTCGAAGAGCGCCTGAAGGCCGTCCTCAAGGAGATCAAGGATTCCGAGGGCGGCATCATCCTGTTCATCGACGAGCTGCACACGGTCGTCGGCGCGGGCGCCGCCGAGGGCGCCATGGACGCCTCCAACCTGCTCAAGCCGATGCTCGCGCGCGGCGAGCTCCACACGATCGGAGCGACGACCCTCGACGAGTACCGCAAGCACGTCGAGAAGGACGCCGCCCTGGAACGGCGCTTCCAGCCGGTGATGGTCGACCAGCCGACAGTCGAGGAGACCATCAGCATCCTGCGTGGCCTGCGGGAGCGATACGAGGTCCACCACGGGGTCCGGATCACCGACTCGGCCCTCGTCGCCGCGGCCACGCTCTCCCAGCGCTACATCACCGAGCGGTTCCTGCCGGACAAGGCGATCGACCTGGTCGACGAGGCCGCCAGCCGCCTCCGGATGGAGATCGACTCGATGCCGATCGAGCTGGACGAGCTCGAGCGGCGCCGGATCCAGCTGGAGATCGAGCGCGAGGCCCTCCGCAAGGAGAGCGACGACGCCTCGCGGACCCGCCTGGCGGCCCTGGAGCGAGAGCTGGCCGAGCTGGCCGAGGAATCGGGTGGCATGAAGCAGCGCTGGCAGGCGGAGAAGGCCGCCATCGCGGCAATGCGGGCCACCAAGTCCGAGCTCGAGTCCCTCCAGGTCCGGATCGACCAGGCCGAGCGGGAGACCGACTACGGCACCGCGGCCGAGCTCAAGTACGGCACCCTGCCCGAGCTGCAGCATCGGCTCAAGGAGCAGGAGAGCGCCCTGGCCGCCCTGCAGTCCTCGGGCCGCCTCCTCAAGGAGGAGGTGGACGCGGACGACGTCGCCGAGATCGTGGCCGCCTGGACGGGCATCCCGGTGACCCGGCTGCTGGAAGGCGAGACGGCCAAGCTCGTCCGCATGGAGGAGCGACTCCACGAGAGGGTGGTCGGCCAGGACGAAGCGATCCAGGCCGTCTCGGACGCCGTCCGGCGAGCCAGGGCCGGCCTCAAGGATCCCCGCCGGCCGATCGGCTCGTTCCTCTTCCTGGGCCCGACCGGCGTCGGCAAGACGGAGCTCGCCCGGGCTCTGGCCGGCTTCCTCTTCGACGATGACGGGGCGATGGTCCGCATCGACATGAGCGAGTACATGGAGAAGTTCTCCGTCTCGCGGCTGGTCGGGGCACCGCCCGGCTATGTCGGCTACGAGGAGGGCGGGCAGCTGACCGAGGCGGTCCGCCGGCGGCCGTACCAGGTGGTCCTGCTCGACGAGATCGAGAAGGCCCACCCGGATGTCTTCAACGTCCTGCTCCAGGTGCTCGACGACGGGCGGCTGACCGACGGCCAGGGGCGGACGGTCGACTTCAAGAACACCGTCCTGATCATGACGAGCAACGTCGGCAGCCAGGTCGTGGCCTCGTTCGCAGCGGGCGACGGCGAGGACGCGGCCACCTACGACGCGATGAAGCGCCAGGTGATGGAGGCGCTCCGGGCCCAGTTCCGGCCCGAGTTCCTCAATCGCGTCGACGAGGTGATCGTCTTCCACGCCCTCTCCGATGGCCACCTGGCGGAGATCGTCGGGCTGCTCCTGGCAGACCTCCAGCGCCGGCTGGTCGGCCAGGACCTGACCCTGGAGGTGACCCCCGCCGCCCGCACGCTGATCGTCCGCGAAGGGACCGACCCCGCCTTCGGGGCGCGGCCGCTGAAGCGGACGATCCAGCGGTTGCTGGAGAATTCCCTGGCGCGTTCCCTGCTCCGGGGCGACTTCAAGCCGGGCGACCACGTGGTCGTCGACGCCGATCCGGTCGGCGGCGTGCTGGTCTTCCGGACGGCGGGAGCGACGGTCGTGGCCGAGGCCGGGGAACGGCGTGACGCGCGTGGTGAAGGCGCGGCGGCGCCGGCCGAGCCCACCGTTCCCGGTCGTCGCCGGGGCGGCGGGGGCGGCTCGCCGATCGTCCACTAGACATCGCCGAGAGGCCTGGAGGTGGTGCCGGGAGTGCGCTTCGCCGAGGCCCGTGGCCGCCTGGCCACGCTGCCGGATGAGCTGCCGGAGCCGCCGGCCGCCCTCCTCCCGGTCCGGACCGACACCGGCGAGCCGCGCCCCAGTGCGCCGCTCGACCCGTCGCGGGCGCGCCCCGCAGCGGTCCTCGTCCTCCTCTTCCCCGACGAGGCCGGGGAGGCGCGGGTCGTCCTGATCGAGCGGACCGATCTCGGAGGCCACCACTCCGGCGAGGTCTCGTTCCCGGGCGGGGCCGTGGATCCGGAGGATGCCGACGTGATCGCGGCCGCTCTCCGCGAGGCACGGGAGGAGGTCGGCCTGGACGCGGCGGCCGAGGCGGTGGAGGTGCTGGGGACGCTGCCGCCCACCTGGATCCCGGTGAGCGGCTTCCTGATGACGCCGGTCCTGGCCGTGACCGAGCGGCGGCCGTCGCTCACCGCCGCGCCGGCGGAGGTGACCCGGGTCCTGGAGGCACCGCTCGCCGCGTTCCTGGCCGGGGCGCCGATCGAGACGGTCGAGCGCGAGGTGCGCGGCTGGCCGCTCCGCTACGGCGCCTATCCGGTCGAGGGCCTCAGCGTCTGGGGCGCGACCGCGCGGATCCTGGGCCAGCTCGGGGCGCTGCTGGCCGCGGAGCCCGGGCCGGAGGCGCCGGCGTAGCCTGGCCCCCCGGCGGCTCGGACGGCGGGCCGGGAAGCGCCTCGACCTCGGCCGGCTCGGGCGACGACGCGGCCGGGGCCGCGGACGGCGGTGCCGCGCCC
>JAJYJO010000116.1 GCA_021789435.1 Chloroflexota bacterium | reverse complement strand
GCCGTCCCATCCCCCGGCGAGAGCGGGCCCGGGCCGGGGACCGGCGCGGCGTCCGGCGCGGGGCCCGGAACGACGGCCGCCCGCCGCCGTTTGCCCGACCTGTCCGCCCTGCCGCCGCTCCTCCACGCCAGCGGCGCCTTCGCCGCCCTTCGCGAACGGCTGGGCGACCCGGCGGCGCCCGTGCCGTCCCATGGCCGCCATGCCGGCCTCTCGGCCGTCCCCCACGGTGCCAAGACCTACCTGGCGGCGGCGTTGGCCGGCGCCGGCGAGCGGCTCTGCTGGATCGCCCGGGACGCCGAGATCGGCGACCGCGTCGCCGAGGAGTTGCAGGCCTGGCTCGGCGACCCGGACGGCGTGGCGGTCCTGGAGCCGCGGAGCGCCCTTGCCTACGAGCGCAGCGAGCTGGTCCGCGACGAGACGGCCGCCCGCGTCGCCGCCCTCGCCGCCTGGCGGAGCGGCCGGGCCCGCGTCCTGGTGGCCTCCGTCCAGGCGCTCCTCCAGCACACCCTCGAGCCGGCGGATCTGCCGGCCGAGCCGCGGCAGCTGCGGCCCGGGAGCCGGCTCGCCCTGGACGAGCTCCTGCACGACCTCCTGGCGCTCGGCTACGAGCCGGCGGTCGAGGTCGCCGGGCGGGGCGAGTTCGCGCGGCGCGGCGGCATCGTCGACCTCTTCCCGCCGGCCAGCCCGCTGCCGGTGCGGATCGAGCTCTTCGGCGACGAGATCGATTCGCTGCGCGCCTTCGACCCTGCCGACCAACGCAGCGTCGGCCCGGTCGAGCGGGCCGTGCTGCTGCCGGCGAGCGAGTTCCTCCTGCCGGCCGGGGGCGTCGCGAAGATCCGCGAGCGACTGGCGGCGGCCCTGGGGCGGGCCGGTGGCGGGCGCCTCCCGGACCGCCTGGTGGCCGACCTCGACCGGTTCGAGGCCGGGGAGCGCGAGGCCCGCCCGGTGGACCTCGCGGGCCGGCGCGTCGGCGCGCCGGTGGCGCCGCAGCGAGCCACCCGCGCCCTCGACGCGGGTGACGCGGCGGAGGTCTGGGCCGGGCTCGTCTGCCCGGCCACGGGCCTGGACCACATGGGCACCGGGACGCTGCTCGTGCTCGACGAGCCCGGCGACCTGGCCGAGGCGGCGGACTTCCTCTGGCGACAGGCGGAGGAGCGTCGGGCCGAGCTCGGCGAAGCCGGCGACCTGCCGGCCCGCTGGCCGGAGGCGTACCTGGGGCCGCGCGACTGGAAACGCCGCCTCCTCGGAGCCCGGACCCTGGAGTTGACCTGGGAATCGGAGATCGCCCAGACCATCGGGGGCGGGACCACGGCCGGCGACCCGTTCGGCTGGCGCGAGCCCTCCCTGGCCCCGGCCCGGGCCGGGCATCTCGTCGAATCGGTCGAACGCTGGTTGGCCGACGGCGGCCGGCTCGTCGTCACGACCGACCAGGCGTCCCGCCTCGCGGAGCTGCTGGAGGACGCCGGCCACCCGGCTGCGGTCGTCGCCGCGCTGCGCGAGCCGCCACCCGCGGGCGGCCTCTCCCTGGTCGAGCGCAGCCTCAACGGCGGCTTCGCCGGCGGTCCCGACGGCCTGGTCCTGGTCACCGATCGCGAGCTGTTCGGCTCGGTCCGGGTGCGCCGCCCGAAGGCCCTCCGCCGGGTGGTCCCGCGCGACCTGCTCGAGCGCCTCACGCCCGGCGACCTGGTGGTCCACATCGATCACGGCATCGCCCGCTACGAGCGGATGCTCCGTCGCGGCGGCTCGGGCGAAGAGCGCGACTACCTGGAGCTGAGCTTCGCCGGAGGGGACAAGATCTTCGTTCCGGTCGAGCAGATCGGCCGCCTCAGCCGGTATGCAGGAGGGGAGAATCCCGCCCTCTCCCGGTTGGGCGGGACCGACTGGCTGAAGACCAAGCAGCGGGTCAAGCGGGCGGTCACGGAGCTGGCCCGGGAGCTGCTCGAGCTGTACGCCGCCCGGGCCCGGGCCGCCGGCCACGCCTACTCTCCGGACACGCCCTGGCAGCAGGAGCTGGAGGCCTCCTTCCCGTACGAGGAGACGGTCGACCAGCTGCGGGCGGCTGCCGAGGTGAAGCTCGACATGGAGGTCGGCCGGCCGATGGACCGCCTGGTCGTGGGCGACGTCGGCTACGGCAAGACCGAGGTGGCCCTGCGGGCGACGTTCAAGGCGATCCAGGACGGCAAGCAGGTGGCGGTCCTGGTCCCGACGACCGTCCTGGCCGACCAGCACTTCCGGACCTTCGCCCAGCGCCTGGGGGCCTACCCGCTGGCGGTCCGCCTCCTCTCGCGCTTCGTGCCGGCCCGCGAGCAGGAGCGGACGGTGGCCGGCCTGGCCGACGGCTCAGTCGACCTGGTGATCGGCACGCACCGCCTGCTCAGCCGGGACGTCCGCTTCCGCGACCTGGGCCTCGTCGTGGTCGACGAGGAGCAGCGTTTCGGCGTCGCGGCCAAGGAGCGCCTGAAGCGGCTGCGACGCGAGGTGGATGTCCTGACGCTCTCGGCCACGCCGATCCCGCGGACGCTCAACCTGGCCCTGGCCGGGGTCCGCGACCTGTCCGTCATCGAGACCCCGCCCGAGGACCGCCTGCCGATCCAGACCCGCGTCGCCGAGGCCTCGGCGGGCCTGGTCCGGGACGCCATCCTCCGCGAGCTGGACCGCGGCGGCCAGGTCTTCTTCGTGCACAACCGCATCGAGACGATCGAAGCCCAGGCCGAGCAGCTGCGGCGGCTGCTGCCCGACGTCCGGATCGCCGTCGGACACGGCCAGATGGCCGAGGGGACCCTGGAGCGGGTGATGCTCGCCTTCGCCGCCGGCGAGGTTGACGTGCTGGTCTGCACGACGATCATCGAGTCCGGCCTGGACATTCCCAACGCCAACACGATCATCATCGACCGGGCGGACGCCCTCGGCCTCGCGCAGCTCTACCAGCTCCGCGGGCGGGTGGGGCGGTCCAGCAGGCGGGCGTATGCCTACCTGCTCTACCGCCGCCGGGAGCGCCTCTCCGATGTCGCCCGCAAGCGCCTCCAGGCGATCTTCAACGCGTCCGAGCTGGGGGCCGGCTTCCAGATCGCGCTCTCCGACCTCGAGATCCGCGGCGCCGGCAACATCCTGGGCGCCGAGCAGCACGGCCACCTGGCGGCAGTCGGCTTCGATCTCTACAGCCGCCTGCTGGCCGAGGCGGTCGAGGAGCAGAGGGCGGCCTTCGAGGGCCGGCCGCCGGTGCTCGAGCGGCCGAGCGCCGTGGTCGACCTGCCGGTCGACGCGCATCTGCCCGACGCGTACGTCCCGGACGAGGCCCAGAAGCTCGAGCTCTACCGCCGCCTGGCCCGCGTCGGCGACCCGGGCGACCTGGCCGCCTTCCGCCAGGAGCTGGCCGATCGCTTCGGCCCGCCGCCCGAGCCGGTGCTGCGCCTGATGGAGGTGGCCGAGCTGCGGCTGGCCGCCGAGTCGGTCGGGCTCGCCTCGGTCTCCCGCGAGGACGGCCAGCTCGTCGTCCGCTTCGGGGCGCTGCCGCGGTGGGTCGCGGTGCGGGCCCTCGCGCCGATGGGCCGCGACGCCGTCACGTTCGGCTCGAACCAGGCACGCCTCCGCCTGCCGCGCGAGCCGCTCCGCTCGTGGCAGCTCGCCCAGGGCGTCGTGGCGCGGATCGTGGCCGCGGCAGGGGAGGGGCCGGGTTCCGTCTGAGGGCCCGGGCGCACGCCGCCCGATCCGCCTGCGGCGAGGCGATGACGGGGGCCGAGATACGTCCGGTTTCCGCCCAACCGCTCGAACACGCCCGCTCCCGAGCGAGGACGTGGAGCTCTGCCCGCGGGCCGCCGCTCGGTCCTTGACGGGGCCCGCCGCTGTCACAATGCTGATGCCGAGCCGCCGGCGATGGGTCGCGGAGGTAGGGCGATGGGAAGGCGAGGCGCGACGGGTCGTGGCGTGCGGCCGCCCGTGCGGAATGGCCCGGCGCTGTGGGTCGAGGAGAGCCGCCCGTTCGACAGCGTCTACTTCGGGCTCACCCCCTCCGTCCACGGCCCCGGTGATGACGCCGATCGCGAGCCGGTGCCGGCCGCGGGGCGTCCGGCCGATCGCCGCCGTTTCGCGGACAGGGCGGTCTACACGAACGCCGGTGCCGTCATCGCCCATGCCCTCGCGTCCCTCATCGGGCGACTGTTCCGGGGCGCTCAGGCCAGGCGCGCCTCGCACTCGCGACCGAGGGGCCCGCGGTAGGGGCGTCCGATTCCCGAGCGCGAAGCCCAGGGCCGCACCCTGCCGCCGCGTGGCCTCCGCGGACGCCGGTCGAAGCCGGCGTCCGCTACCGCGGATGGCCCGCCGGCCAGGCGGGTCCGACCACCCGGTCGGCGGCGCACCAGCCGAGCGCCCCGAACCCCGCGCCCGTGACGAGCGGAACGCCGATCCAGAACGGTGCCTCGATGAGGGCCGAGTGCCAGGTCTCCCCGCCACCTTGAGCCCAGCCGGGATTCCAGAACAGGATCGTGAGCACGACGTAGCCCGCCACGATCGAAGCGATCATCGTGATCCCGGCGAGCGCGCCCCGCCTCGCGCCGCGCCGCACCGGGTCGAGGACGCGCGCCGCGGCCCCGGCACCGAAACAGAGCAGGACGCCGAGAAGGAGCTGCGGCGGGACGACGTCCATGTAGCCCGTCAGCACCCTGATCGCCATCTGGATCACGAGGCCCAGGAGCCAGCCGGCGCCGAGGAGCGCGAGCAGGGCCAGGCGCGTCGTCCAGAGCCGGTCGGTGCGCATCTGTCCACCACCTCTCGATGGCCAATTCTGCCTCGACTTGGCGGCCGCGCCCAGAGCCGTCCTGCCCGGATTCGGTCACCCGGTGCCAAGTCGCCGGTGGCCGCCGCACCCACCGCCCCGCGGCCCCGCCCCCGATCGCCCTACATCGAGAGGCGGATCCGGAACTGGTAGCGGTCGCCGCGATACCAGGAGCGGACATACTCGACGACGCGGCCGTCGTCGAGCTGCGTCCGGCGCTCGTTGTAGAGGACCGGCGAGTTGGCGTCGATGTGCAGGAGCGCGGCCGTGCCGTGCTCCGCCAGGCGGCTCTCGATCGACTGCTCGGCGCTCTTGAGCCGGAGCTGGTAGACGCTCTGTAGGATCTCGTAGAGCGAGCGGTGCTCCAGGTCCAGGCTCAGGATGCCGGGGCAGAGGTCCAGCGGCAGGTGGGAGGTCTCCAGGGCCATCGGCTCGCCGTCGGCGAGGCGCAGCCGGCGGATCCGCGCGATCTGGGCCGTCTCGGCGATGCCGAGGGCGGCCGCGAGGTGAGCGTCGACCGTCTGGTCCGCGGCCAGCAGGCGCGAGGACGGGACCAGGTTCCGCTGGATCATGTCCTGGCTGAAGCTGGTCAGCTGGCCGAGCGGCTGGGAGAGTTTGCCGGTGACGCGGAACGTGCCGCGCCCCGGGGCCGTGAAGACCGAGCCCTCGTCGATCAGCTCGCGGAGCGCCTGGCGCACCGTCATCCGGCTGACGCCGAGCTCCTTGGCCAGCTCGCGCTCCGACGGGAGCTGGTGCTCGTCGCCTCCGTCGCCGCCGGCGAGGCGCGAACGGAGCAGTTCCTTGACCTGGGTGTAGAGCGGGATCGGACTCTTGCGATGCAGCAGCGGTGGCATGGTCGCTCCACGGGCGCGGTCAACCGCCCTGGACCTCCTTCCACTCAGAACGAACGGCGGGCGGGACGCGATTGCGAAGCAGCCTGGCGAGGCGCGGGTAGTCCTTGATGGTTCCCCGGATGTAGAGGGGCCGGCGGCGACCGGAGGCCCGGACGTCCAGCTCGACGTGGCCGCGCAGGAAGTTCCGCGGCCGCTCCACCACCCGGACGATGCTGTCGTAGGGGACCCGGACGGTCGAGCCGATCAGCGGCGCGGCTACCAGGGCGTCCGTCTCCAGGCTGATCCGGAACGGCTCCGTCCAGCGGACGACGAGGGCGACCGCGAAGCCGACCGCCAGCGCGCCGCTGATGAGCAGGCCGGCCTGGCGCGTCCGCTCGTCGACCGTGCCGGTCCAGAGGAGCGATGGATCGAGGAGCAGGATCGCGAAGACGACGACCAGGAAGAGCATTGTCGGCAGAAAGGCGTAGCGATGGCGCTGCCCGTAGCTGAAGGTCGGCACTCGCTCCGAGCGGCCCATCTACGCCTCCCCGGGGGCCGCGCCGGCTGCCGCGGTGAGCGGCGCCAGGCTCGGATAAAACCGCTCGATGGCTTCCAGGGCGCCCTCCTCGCGGTTGGTCGGGACCACCATCTCGGCCGCGGCGCGAACCTCGGGCCGGGCATGGGCCATGGCGGCCGAGCGGCCGGCCAGGCGGAGCATGGCGATGTCGTTGCGCGCGTCGCCGATCGCCGCCACCTCGGCCAGCGGGATCTTGAGGTGGGCGGCCAGGGTTCGCAGCGCCTCGCCCTTGCCGGCACCCGGCGGGAGCAGCTCGACCGAGTGCTCGTCGCCCGAGGTGACGGTCGCCCGGCCGTCGAAGGACCGGTGGGCCGCCTCCCAGATCCGCTCGTGCGTGCCGGGCGGCGTGTAGAGGAACGTCTTGATCGGCCGATCATCGGCCAGTGGCTCGAGGTCGGGCACGATCAGCGGCAGGGGCTCCTCGTAGGGCGCGAAGAGGGCCTCGACCTCGGGGGTCAGGACCTCGCTGCGGAACCCATCGGCGAAGCAGAGGAGTGGCACCGCGCCGGCCTCGCGGGCGAAGGCGATGTGAGCCCGCGCCTCGG
>JAJYJO010000115.1 GCA_021789435.1 Chloroflexota bacterium | reverse complement strand
CCTCACCGAACCGCGTCACCGCGTCCACGCCGACGACGGCCGGCGCGGGGGTGGGCAGCGGCAGTTCGACCGGCTCCGTCCAGGTTCGTCCATCGGCCGAGGACCAGACGGCCGGGCGCCCCTCCGCGACTGTGCCCCCCACCGCGACAGCCGTGCCCAGGGCGATCAGGCCGGCCGCGCCTCGTTCGACGTCGGCCACCTGGGCGCCGGTGAAGGCCGCGATCTCCGGCAGCAGCTCCCACTCTCCGCTCGCCGGGCCGGTCGATGGGCTGGGCGTCGATGCCGCCGGCTGGTCGGGCGCCGACCCGCCGGGGGCCGACGACGGGCCGGGGGTCGGTGCAGCGACCGCGCAGGCAGCCAGGACGATGATGGCCGCCAGCCCAAGGAGCCCCGTCCGCGAGCTCCCCGCGGTCGGGACCCGACGTCGCACCTCACCACCCCGTTCTGCGTGCTCTCTCGCGGTAACAGTTCCGCCGAGGCGGGCCGAGGCCATGATCATGGCACCCGGTTCCGGCCGCCGTCCCGGGCCCGACACGACCTCCGTCGGCTCGCCGACAGAGCTCTGGGGCTGCCGGCAACCCGGCGGGGCTACTGCCCCTCGGCGGCGACGGGATACGACCCGAGCACCCGGACGAGCTGCGCCTCCCGTTCCAGGGCGACGAGCGCCTCCCGGCAGACCGGATCCGCCGCGTCGGCATCGAGATCCGCCCAGAAGACATACTCCCAGCGAGCTGCCCGCGAGGGCCGCGACTCCAGACGCGAAAGGTTGACGCCGCGTTCGGCGAACGCGCCCAGGCAGCGGTAGAGCGATCCGGGGACGTTGCGCACCGCCCAGACGAGGGTGGTCCGCGGCCGGCCGGCGGCGACCGCCGGCGAGAGCGGGACCGGCCCGGAGCCCGTTCGCGCGAGCACCGCGAAGCGGGTGCGGTTGGCCGTGCCCGTCTGGATCTCCGCCGCCAGGACCTGCAGGCCATACAGCGCGGCCACGCGGGGAGAGGCCACCGCCGCCGCCCGCCGCTCGCCCCGCTCGACGATCATCCGGGCCGCCGCGGCAGTGTTGTAATGTGTTAGCACGGTGAAGCGGGGATGGGCCCGGAGGAACTCGTCGGCCTGGGCCAGTGCCTGGGCGTGGCTGTAGACGCGCTCGACGCTCTCGAGCGTCTCGCCCGGCAGGGCCAGCAGGGCGAGCCGAACGGGGACGCTCACCTCGCCCGCGATGCGGACGCCCGCCTCGAAGTACTCGAGGAGCAGGTCGTAGGTCTCGCGGACGGTCCCGCCCAGCGAATTCTCGATCGCGACGACTCCGGCGGCAGACGCCCCGCCGCGGACGGCCTCGAAGAGGTCGCGCCAGGTGGCGACCGCCACCGGCTCGGCGTCGACGATGGCGGCCAGGGCCGCCTCCTCGCCGAACGCGCCGGGCTCGCCCTGGAAGGCGACCCGCGGCCGCCCGGCAACCGTCGGTTCGGGACGCGAAACCGCCGGCCGGGATCGGGGCGCGCCCATCGCGGGCCGGCCTAGCCCTCGAACCAGGACGTCACGTCGTGCTGGGCCTCGTCCTCGTCGAGGCTGGCCCGTTCAGGCTCGCCCGCGCCTTGGCGGGTACGCCGGCGGTTGCCGGCCGCCTCGGTCGCGCCGGCCCAGTGCTCCTCGCCAAGCAGCTGGTTGATCGCCTCGATGTAGGCCTCCACGGAGGCCGCGATGATGTTCGGGCTCTGGGCGTGGCCGCTGTAGTGCCCGGTCCCCCGCCGACCCTCGGCCGAGGACGGCGGCGCGATCCGGATCTTGACCAGGCCCTCCGCGTCGGGGCCCTCGCCGAGGGCGTGCACGTCGTAGCTCATCAGCCGGGGATGCCCGGTGAGGACGGGCGCCACGGCCCGGTCCACGGACCGGAAGAGCGCGTCGACCGGGCCGTTTCCCTCGGCCGATGCCTCCCACTGGTGCTCGCCGGAGGCGATGACGACGGCTCCCCGGCTCTGCACGTTGCTGCCCGACGAGACGGTCCAGCGGACGAGGTGGAGCGGCTGGGTCCCGGTCTCCGGACCGGGGTGGGTGGCGGTCATCGTGGCTACCTCTGGCGAGAGCGGGCGCTGCGACCGGACGCGGGGCCGGCCGGCGAAGGAAGTCGTCGGTCGGTCATGCGCCCGGCACGGTCGGCGCCGCCGGTGAGACGGCTGTCGTGGACCCGTCGAGTCTGGCGGCCCCGGCGAGGGTCGTGAAGTGCCGCTCGTCACGGCGGCGGAGCTCGGCCCCGGTCTTCCAGATCGCGTACTCGAGCGAGTCGCAGAGCGCGTTGCAGGAGGCGGCGATGATGTTCGTGTCGCTGCCCATCGTCGACCATTCGCGGCTGCCGTCGGACGAGTCGATGATCACCCGCGTCTTCGCCGCGGTCGCCCGGTCGCCGTCGAGGATGCGGACCTTGTAGTCGACCAGGTGGACGGCATCGAGCTGCGGGTAGAAGGCGCCCAGCGCCTTGCGGAGGGCCGCGTCGAGCGCGTTGACGGGACCGTTGCCGTCGGCCGCGGTGTGGAGCGCCTCGCCGGCAACCTCCACCTTGACCGTGGCCTCCGCCCGCAGCTCCGTGTTGGCATGCTGCTCGACGAGCACGGTGAAGTCGAGCAGCCGGAAGGGCGGCGCGTAGCCCGGGCTGTGGCGGCGCACCAGCAGCTCGAAGCTGGCCTCGGCGCCTTCGAAGGCCAGGCCCTCGGATTCGAGCCGCTTGATCAGCCGGCTCAGCTCCCGCGGGTCGACCACGCCCTCCAGCTGGTGGCCGAGCTGCTCGGCCCGCAGTTGGGTGTTGGCCCTGCCGCCGAGCTCCGAGACGACGAGGCGGCTGACGTTGCCGACGAGCGAGGGGTCGACATGCTGGTAGGCCCGCTCCACCTTGGCCACGGCGGCGCCGTGGACGCCGCCCTTGTGGGCGAAGGCGGAACGGCCCACGTAGGGCTGGTGATCGTCGGGCGCGATGTTGACGACCTCGGCGACGTAGCGGCTCAGCTCTGTCAGCTCGGCCAGGCCGCCGCCCGGCACGACCTCGTGCCCCGTCTTGAGGGCCAGGTCGGCCAGGATCGAGACCAGGTTGGCGTTCCCGCAGCGCTCGCCGTAGCCGTTGATCGTGCCCTGGACGTGGCGGATGCCGCCGGCCACGGCGGCCAGGGAGTTGGCGACGGCCAGCTCGGCGTCGTTGTGGACATGGATCCCCCAGGTGAGCTCGTCCCCCCCGTCGCCCTCCAGGGCCGAGCGCGTCCGGCGGACGATCTCGACCAGCTCCCCGGTCAGGGTGCCGCCGCTCGTGTCGCACAGGACAAGCGTCCGGGCGCCGCCGTCCCTGGCGGCGCGCAGCGTGGCCAGGGCATAGTCGGGATCGTCCCTGAAACCGTCGAAGTAGTGCTCGGCGTCGTAGATCGCCTCGCGGCCGCTGGCCGCCAGGAAGGCGATCGAGTCGCCCACCATCGCCAGGTTCTCGTCGGCCGTCGCGCCGAGCACGTCGCGCACGTGCAGCAGCCAGCTCTTGCCGAAGATCGTGACGACCGGTGTTTCGGCGGCGACCAGGGCCTGGAGGTTGGGGTCGTCGGCCGGCCGGTTCAGGCGGTGGCGGGTGGAGCCGAAGGCGGCCAGCCGGGCGGTCCGCCAGGGGAGCGATCGGGCCGCCTCGAAGAACTCGGCGTCCTTGGGGTTCGAGCCGGGCCAGCCGCCCTCGACGTAGGGCATCCCGAACTCGTCCAGGCGGCGGGCGATCTTGAGCTTGTCGGCCAGCGAGACGATCAGGCCTTCCCGCTGGGTTCCGTCGCGCAGGGTCGTGTCGTAGAGGAGGACGGGACGGTCGGTCATCACAGGAGCCCCAGCAGCGAGTCGGTTGCCACCATCGTCGCGACGTCGTCCTCCGAGCCGTTCCCGGCGGCCTCGCCGGGGGGGCGGGCCGGCAGGCGCTCGACCACGGCGTCGGCCATGGCCCGCGTTCCGACGACCCGCAGTCCGCGGGCCGCGGCCGCCTCGGGAGCGACGCCGGGCGGCAGCAGGTCCGGCGTCCGGAAGCCGTCGTCGAGGGCGCGGGCCACGGCCCGCTCCACCGCCTCTGCCTCCGCGACGCGGCCGAGCGACCAGCGCAGCAGCATCGCCGCGGAAAGGATCGTGGCCAGGGGGTTGACGACGTCGCGTCCGGCGATGTCCGGCGCCGAGCCGTGGATCGGCTCGTACAGCCCGAACGCCCCGTGGGCCGTCCGGCGCTCCCCCAGGGAAGCCGAGGGGAGCATGCCGAGCGAGCCGGCCAGGACGCTCGCCTCGTCCGACAGGATGTCGCCGAAGAGGTTCTCCGTCACCAGGACGTCGAAGGCGGCCGGCCGGCGGACGAGCAGCATCGCGCAGGAGTCGACGAGCTGGTGGCCGACCTCCACGTCGGGATACTCGGGACGCAGCTCGTCGACGATCTTGCGCCAGAGGCGGGAGGTCGCCAGGACGTTCGCCTTGTCGACGCTGGTCAGTCGCTTCCGGCGGCCGCGGGCCAGCTCGAAAGCCAGCCGGACCACCCGCCGGATCTCGTCCTCCCCGTAGGGCAGCGTGTCGACGGCGCTCCGCGACCCGTCCACCGCCCGCCGCTCCTCGGAGGGCCGGCCGAAGTAGAGGCCGCCGGTCAGCTCCCGGACGATCAGCAGGTCGACGCCCTCCAGCAGCTCGGGCCGGACCGGCGCACTCTCGACCAGGGCGGGATGGACGGTCACCGGGCGGAGGTTGGCAAACAGGCCCAGCCCGCCGCGGAGGGCGAAGAGCGCCTGCTCCGGCCGGACCGGGGCGTTGGGGTCGTCCCACTTCGGCCCGCCGACGGCGCCGAGGAGGATGGCGTCGGCCTGGCCGCAGGCGGCCAGGTCCTCGTCCCGGATCGGCCGGCCGTAGGCGTCGATCCCGGCTCCCCCGGCGGTCACGGTGGTCCAGCGGATGGCGAAGCCGGACTGCCCGGCGACCGCCGCCAGGACCGCCTGCGCGGCCGCGACCACCTCCGGCCCCACGCCGTCGCCGGGGATGGCGACCAGCCGGCAGGTCGCGGCCGGCTCCGGGCTCACGGGAGCTCCTCGAGGGAGCCGCGGGAAGCCGCCCCGATGCCCTCGCTCGTTCCCCGCCCGACCTGGAGCTTGTTCGTGGCGACCAGGTAGGCCTCCAGCGAGGCCTCGATGATGTTCGTGCTGAGCCCCTGGCCGGTAACCGTGAGCGGGTTGTCGGCCTCGTCGGTGGAGCGCCGGCAGCGGACCACCGCCTGGCCCTGGGCGTCCTCGCCCCCGGAGACCGCCCGGATCTCGTATTCCGTCAGGACCGGCCGCCAGCCGAGGACGGCGTCGACGGCGGCGTCGACCGCCCCGTAGAGCGCGTCCACCGGTCCGTTGCCGGTCGCCTCCGCGTTCCGTGCCTTCTCGCCGACCCGGAGCGAAACGGTCCCGGTCGCCCGGCCACCGTGCGAGCTCGTGACGCTCCAGCCCTCCAGCCGGATGCTGGCGGGCCCGGCCGCCGCCCGCTGCTCGACCAGGGCCAGCAGGTCCGCGTCGGTGACCTCCTTCTTGACGTCGGCCAGGGCCACGACCTGCCGGTACAGGTCGTCGAGGGCGGCACCCTCCACGACGTGGCCCAGGGCGCGCAGCTTGCCCTGCAGGCCGCGCCGGCCGGAAAGCTTGCCGATCGTCAGCTGGCTGCCGCTCAGGCCCACCGACTGCGGGGTCATGATCTCGTAGGTCAGCGGGTTCTTGATCACGCCGTCCTGGTGGATGCCCGATTCGTGGGCGAAGGCGTTGCCGCCGACGACCGCCTTGTTCGGCTGGACGGTGAAACCGGTCAGGTAGCTGACCAGCCGGCTGGCGGCGGTGATCTGCTCCGTCTGGACCTGGCTGGCCAGCTCGGGGAACTGGGTCGGCCGGGTCCGGAGGGCCATCACCACCTCCTCCAGGGAGGCGTTGCCGGCCCGCTCGCCGAGGCCGTTGATCGTCACCTCCACCTGGCGGGCGCCGGCCTGGACCGCGGCCAGAGTGTTGGCCGTGGCCAGGCCCAGGTCGTTGTGGCAGTGGACGCTGACCGTGGCGGCCGAGCCGAGCCGCTGCACGACGCGGCGGACGAGCGCCCCGAATTCCGCCGGGATGGCGTAGCCCACCGTGTCGGGGATGTTGACGGTGGAGGCGCCGGCCTCGACGACGGCCTCGTAGACCTGGAGCAGGAAGTCCGGATCGGTGCGCGAGGCGTCCTCGGCGCTGAACTCGACCTCGACGTCCGGGCCGAGCGCGCTCCGCCCGTAGCGGACCCAGCGGACCGCCTCCGCCAGGGCCTGGTCGCGGCTCAGCCGCAGCTTGTGGACCAGGTGGATGTCGCTGGTGGCGATGAAGACGTGGAGGTGCGGCCGCTCCGCGACGCGGATCGCCTCCACGGCCCGCTGCGGATCGCCGTCGCGGCAGCGGGCGAGGGCGGCCACGGCGATGCCGCCCTTCGTCTCGCGGGCGATGCGCTGGACGGCCTCGAAGTCGCCCGGCGAGGCGGCCGGGAAGCCGGCCTCGATGACGTCGACCCGGAGGCGAGCGAGCTGGCGGGCGACCTCCAGCTTCTCGGCCGCGGTCAGCCCGGCACCGGGCGCCTGCTCGCCGTCGCGGAGGGTGGTGTCGAAGATGCGGACGGTGCCCGGCACGACCGCCGGGCCGCCGGGGCCGCTCACCGTCCGGCCTCCGACGCGGCCGGCGGCGTCCGCTCGGCGGCGGCCTGGGCATCGCCGGCCCGGACCACCACGGGGTTGAGGAAGGCCATCTGGGCTCGCAGG
>JAJYJO010000114.1 GCA_021789435.1 Chloroflexota bacterium | reverse complement strand
GGTCCAGCCTGCGCCGGGCCCACGCCCGGAATTGGGGCCGAGGCAACCGAGAAGCCGGCGCCGTCGAACGGGATGGTCAGAGCCTCTAGCCTGGTGGCCGAGGACGCGGCCGACGTCGACCCGAGATCGGCGAGGGAGATCCTCGCCGGCCGGCTCCAGGCAGCGGCGGCCCAGGCAGCAGCGGCCCAGGCAGCAGCGGCCCAGGCAGTGGCTGCCCGCGACCTGCCCGCGCAGGCTAGCATCCGCTGCCATGAGATCGGAGCACGTCCGTCCACGCCATCCCGCGGCCTCCCAACCGGGCCCGCTGGCCGGGCTGCGCATCGTCGACTGCTCGACCGTGCTCGCGGGCCCCTACTGCACGATGCTCCTGGCCGACCTCGGTGCCGATGTCGTCAAGGTCGAGCCGCCCGAGGGCGATGCGACCCGCGGCTGGGGACCGCCGTGGGTGGGCGAGGGCGAGTCCCGGACCGCCGCCTACTACCTGGCCGCCAACCGCAACAAGCGGGCCATCCGGCTGGACCTGCGGCGGGAGGAGGGTCGGTCCGTGCTGGCCCGCCTGGTGGAGCGGGGCGACGTGCTGGTGGAGAACTTCCGCCCAGGTGGCTTCGACCGGGTCGGCTTCGACGACCGCCGGCTCGCCGCGCTCAACCCCGGCCTCGTTCACCTGGCGATCTCCGGCTACGGGTCGACGGGTCCGGCGGCCGGCCGGCCGGGCTATGACTTCCTGGTCCAGGCACAGGCCGGCCTGATGTCGATCACGGGCTTCCCCGACGCGGAGGGCGGCGGGCCGACCAAGGTGGGCGTCGCCGTCAGCGACCTGACGACCGGCATGTTCGGCGCGATCGGAGTCCTGGCCGCCCTGGCGGCGCGCGAGGGGCGGCGTCGGGCGGGCCAGCCGGCCGGCCAGCGGGTGGACGTCTCCATCTTCGAGTCGACCCTCGCCTGGCTGGCCAACCAGGCCCAGAACTACTTCGCCACCGGGCGGCCGCCGGTCCGCCGCGGCAACGCCCATCCCAGCATCGTGCCCTACGAGACCTTCGCCACCGCCGACGGCGAGATCGCGGTGGGGGTCGGCAGCGAGCGGCAGTGGATCCGCTTCTGCGAGGCGCTCGGGGCCCCGGAGCTGGCCGGCGACGCGCGCTTCGCCAGCAACGCCGACCGGGTCCGGAACCGCGCCGTCCTGCAGCCGCTGCTGGAGGCGCGCTTCGCCGGCGCGGCCACGGACCGCTGGCTGGCCGCGCTGGAGGCGGCGGAGGTGCCGGCCGCGCCGATCAACGATCTCGCCGCGGCCTTCGCCGACCCGCAGGTCGCGGCGCGCGAGATGCTCGTCGAGCTGCTCCATCCCATCCTCGGGCGCGTCCGGCAGGTCGGCCTGCCGTTCAAGCTGTCGGCCACGCCCGGCTCGATCCGGACGCCGCCGCCGATGATCGGCGAGCAGAGCGAGGAGATCCTCGCGGAGCTGGGCTACGCGGCGGACGAGATCGCCCGGCTGCGCGCGTCAGGGGTCGTTTGATCTCGGCGGGGCCGCCGGGGAGGACGGCTCTCCCCGATCGCCGCGCCACGCCGGGGGCCGTCGCGGACCTGGTCGCGGCCGCGGCCCTGTGGGGCGGGATGTACGTCGTCAGCGCGGCCACATTCGCGCAGATCCCACCGCTCACGCTCGCCGTCCTGCGCCTGGCGGTCGGAGCGGCGACGCTGGCGATCGCCCTGCGCGGCCGGCTCGGTTTCGGCGCCGCGCCGGCGGGGCGGGTGGTCGCGGCCGGCGCCGTCGTGGCGTTCACCATCGTCCTCCAGTTCGTGGGCACCAGCCTGACCGGGGGTGCGGAGGGAGCCGTCCTGACGACCACCACGCCGGCCTTCGTCCTCGTCTTCGGCGTCGCGCTCGAGGGCCAGCGCATCCGGGCCGCGGGTTGGGCCGGGGTGGCCGTCGCTTTGGCCGGGGTGACGATCCTGGCGGCCCGCAACGGCAGCCTCGTCGCTCCCTCCGGCCACGGCTGGGGGCCGCTCGCCGGCGACCTGCTGCTGGTCGCATCTGCCGCCGCCTGGGCGCTCTTCAGCTCGGTCGGCCGGCCCCTGGTCGAGCGGGTCGGGGCTTTCCGGGCGATCCTGCAGGCCAGCTGCGTGGCGATCGTGCTGCTGGTCCCGCTGGTCCCCCTCGAGCTCGCCGGGCGCCCGCTGCCGGCGCTGAAGCCTGCCACCGTGGGGGCGGTCCTCTACCTCGGCGTCGCGGCGACGGCGTTCGCCTGGTCGCTCTGGTACCGCGGCTACGCGGCGGCGCCGGCGACGGTCTCCGCGGCGGCCTTCTTCGCCCAGCCGGTGGTCGGCGCCGCGCTCGGCGTGGCGCTGCTCGGCGAGGTCCTGGGCGCCGCCTTCTTCGGTGGCGCGGTCCTGGTGGGGCTCGGCGTACTGCTGATCGCCGCGGCCGGCCCGGTCCCCCGGAGCGAGAGGCAGGGCGCGGGCCCCGCGGCCCCGGTCGCAGGCGCGGGCTGATCCGTCCACGGCCCCCGGTCGCGGGCCCGAGGTCCGGGCCGCGGGGTGGCCGATCGCCCCTGCTAGACTCCGCGAGGACTTCCCCGGCACAGCTTCCCCGGCACAGAGGAGAGATGGATGGCCGACGACCGTGAACGCTGGGCGCTGATCCTCGGCGCCTCCAGCGGGATGGGTGAGGCGACCGCCCTGGCCCTCGCCCGCGCGGGCTACCAGATCGCCGGCATCCACCTCGACTTCCGGGCGGGCCTGGCCCACGTCGAGGAGATCAAGGGCCAGATCGAGGCGGCCGGGCGCCAGGCCCTTTTCATCAATGCCAATGCCGCCGACGACGAGAGGCGCGCAGCGGCCCTGGCGGCGCTCCGTGAGCGTTTCCAGCGCAGCTCGGCCGCCGGCCGCCACCCCTACGTCCGGGTCCTCCTCCACTCGCTCGCCTTCGGCTCGCTCCTGCCGCTCCTGGCGGACGATCCCAAGCAGGCGATCAGCCGCAGGCAGCTCGAGATGACCATGGACGTCATGGCCAGCAGCCTGGTCTACTGGGTCCAGGACCTCTACCGCGCCGGCTTCCTGGAGTCCGGCTCGAAGATCTACGCGCTGACGTCGGAGGGTTCGGCCCGGGTGGTCCCCACCTACGGCGCGGTCTCGGCCGCCAAGGCCGCCCTCGAGTCCCACTGCCGGCAGCTCGCCATGGAGTTCGCCCGCAACGGGAGCGGCATCACGGTGAACGCGATCAGGGCCGGGGTCACCATGACGCCGGCGCTGATGAAGATCCCCGAGCACGCGGCCATCATCGAGGGCGGCCGGCGGCGCAATCCCTCCGGCCGCCTGACGACCACCCGGGACGTGGCCGACGCGATCGTGTCGCTCTCGGGCGACGGCTTCGACTGGGTGACCGGCAACATCATCGGCGTGGACGGTGGCGAGTTCGTCACGGGCTAGGGTCCGGGCGATCGCCCGGTCCGATCGGCCGGCCGCCGCGTCGACGGCGGCAGGTGCATCCCGGAGCGTCCCCCGGGGCCGGGAGGTTCGGCAGCGGTGAGCGGGCGCGTGATCGTGGTCGGATCGGTCAACGTGGACCTGGTCGCCCGGGTCGGCCAGCTGCCGCGTCCCGGCGAGACGGTCACCGGCGACGTCTTCGAGCGCCACCAGGGCGGCAAGGGCGGCAACCAGGCCGTCGCGGCCGCCCGCCTGGGCCGGCCAACACTCTTCATCGGCGCCGTCGGGGACGACGCCTTCGCCGCCGAGGCGCGCCGGGCGCTGGCCGCCGAGCGAGTGGACGTCTCGATGCTGGCCTCGCTGCCCGGCGAGGCGACCGGCGTCGCCCTGATCCTGGTGGACGGCGCCGGCGAGAACGAGATCGCCGTCATCCCGGGTGCCAACTGGGCGATCGAGCCCGGGATCGTGCGCGACTCGCTGGCCCGCCTGGGCCGCCTCACCGGCGATGTGGTCCTGCTCTGCAACGAGATCCCGGTGCCGGTCATCCGCGAGGCGCTCCTCGCGGCCCGGGCGGCCGGGGCGCGGACGATCTTCAACCCGGCGCCGGCGAGCGGCGTGGACCGGGCGACCTGGGGTCTCGCCGACATCGTCACTCCCAACCGCGGTGAACTGGCCACGATTTTGGCCGCGGAGACGCACCGGCCCCGCCGCCGCGACCCGGCGATGGAGGAGCTCGAGTCGCGGGCCCGGGTGCTGATCGAGCCGCACGGCAGCCTGCCCGGGGTCCGCGAGGCGGTCATCATCACGCTCGGGTCGGAGGGCGTCTTCGTCCTGGAGCGCGTCCCCCCGGAGCCGGCACGTCCGCTGCCGTGGGTCCTGCCCGGACCGGAGGCGGTCGGCGCGCCGGACGGGAAAGCCGCCGGCGTCGAGGTGCCGGCGCCGCCGGCCGGCCCCGAATCCCGGCCGGTGCCGGCGATCGCGCTTCAGGCCGCACCGGTGGTCCCGGCCTCCCCGGCGCCGCTGCGGGCCTGGCAGGTGCCGGCCGACCGGGTGGGAACGGTCGACTCGACCGGCGCCGGCGACGCCTTCAACGGCGCGCTGGCCACGGCGCTGGCGGAGGGCAGGCCGCTCCGGGAGGCGGTCCGCCGCGCCGTGGCGGCCGGGGCGCTTGCGACGACCCGGGTCGGCGCCCGGGAGGGGATGCCCGGCCGGGCCGACCTCGAGGCGTTCCTGGCCCACTGAGCTCGCCCCGCCGGCGCGCCGCCTGCGACGGGGGTGCGTCGGGGTCGGCCCGCCGGGGATCAGACGAGAGGCTCCGTCGGCGCCTCGAGCTCCTCCGCGGGACCGACCGGAGCGGCCGCCGGCTCAGGGCGCCGGCCCCCGCGGCCGACGATCACGCCGGCCGTCACGACCAGCCCGCCGAGCAGCTGGGCGGCCGCGATCGCCTCGCCCAGCAGGAGGGCGGCGAAGAGGACGCCGCTGAACGCCTCCAGGTAGAGGAAGAGGTTCGCCCGCGCCGTCCCGACCCGGCGGATGGCCGTGAAGTAGAGGATGTTGGTGACGATCACCGCCCCCACGGTGGAGTAGGCGATGGCGGTCCAGGCAGTGGCCGGGATCCGGGTCACGTCCTGGCCGAGCAGGCTTGGCAGGGAGATCGGGGCGAGGAAGAGCACGCCGATCACCATCATGTAGGTCGAGACGCGCACCGCCGAGTAGCGCTGCAGCAGCGGCCGGACCAGGACCGAGTAGGCCGACCAGGTGGCGGCCGTGCCCATGGCCAGCAGGTCGCCGAGGAGCGAGCCCGTCCCGCCTCCCCCGGAGCCGCCCTCGATCACCAGCGCGGCGCCGGCCATGCCGACCGCCACCCCCGCCCACTGGCGCCGGCCCAGGCGCTCCTGACCGGAGAGAGCCACGAGGAAGGCCGTGAGGATGGGGGCGGTGGCCAGCAGGAGCGCGACATTCGCCGCGGTCGTCGTCGCCTCCGCGTACACGAAGCAGAGCTGGTTGAGGGTGATTCCGAAGAACGCGGTCAGGACGAACAGCGGCAGGTCGGCCCGCCGGATGCCGAGAGAGCCCTCTCGCCAGCGGAGAAAGGCAAGCATGGCCAGCGCTCCCCCGCTGAAGCGGAGGACGGAGTAGGCGAGCGGCTGGACCTGGCCGACGCCGACCTTGACGACGCTGAAGTTGAGGCCCCACAGCAGGACGGCTAGGAGGAGGGCCAGCTCGGAGGTCGTCTCGCGGCGCACCGACCGATGCTAGCGGCCCGCTCGGCTCGCGTTCGAGCGTGCCCGCCGGTGGGCGAAGGTGCCCGCGGCTGCGGGCGAAGGCGCCCGATCCGCGGCAGGACGAGGCGCCCGGCCCGCTCCGGGACGCTGGTCAGGCAGGCCAGGCGGTGGCCGGCCGCGCCGCCGGCGTCATCTCCAGGCTCCCGGTGTCGTCCACCCACCAGGCCGCCAGGCCGCGAGAACGGGCCAGGGGACCCACCTCGCGGCGCCCCGCCAGGAAGAGCGTCTTGCTCCAGACCTCGGCCCAGGCGGGGTCCGCCGCCGCCACGGTGACCGCCTGCAGGCCGGTGCCACCGGGCTCGCCGGTCCGTGGGTCGATCAGGTGGTGCACGAGCCGACCGTCTGGCGCCCGCCAGCGGCCGATCCGCGCCGACGAGGTGCAGACCGCGCCGGCGTTGAGGGCGATGACGGCCAGCGGTTCCGCGGAGCCGGCCGGGTCCTCGATTCCGACGCGCCACGGCCCGCCGTCCGGCGCCGAGCCGCCCAGCACCAGGTCGCCGCCCGCCTCCAGGAGGGCGCCGAGCGGCGGGTGGGGCCCGGCCGTCAGCCTCCTCCACGCCCAGCGAAGGGCCAGTCCCTTGCCGATCCCGCCGAGGTCGACCGGCGCGGAGAGGCCGACGCTCCGGGATCGAGGATCGCGTCGGAGCCAGGGGCCAGCCCCTCGCCGCCCGGCCTCCGGGACGGCCAGGTCACCGAGCGGGGCGCCGGCGGAGCCGAGCCGCTCGAGGTCGGCCAGGACTCGCGGGTCGAAGCGCCCGTCACTCACCCGCCGGGCTCGTTCCGCGGCGGCCAGTGCCCGGTAGAGCCGGGCCGAGACGATCATCTCTCGGCCCGAGCCGGCGAGCCGGTTGAGCCGGGTTACCTCGCTCTCGTCGCGAAAGCGTGACAGCGCCTCCTCCGCGGCCTCGATCTCGGCCGTGACCCGCAGCCAGCCGGCCGCTGCGGCCGCCGCGTCGATCCCGCTGACCTGGAGGCGCAGGGGCGAGCCCATCGCCCGCCGCTCGAAGCGCAAGGGCCCCCGGTCCGCCACGTCCTCCGGGTGGTCCGCCACCGGGCGGCTCATCGCGCGGCGGCCGCGACCGGCCGGCTTGGCGAGTCTCCCGCGTCAGCGAGCCGCGCCGCAGCCGGGAAGCGGCTCACGGCGGGGGTGCGCCCGATGCCCCGGTCGTGGCGTGAACGGCGGGCGCCGCGGCCGCCGCCGGCGCCGCCCCGACGGCGGCCGCCGTGCCGCGGTGGACGACG
>JAJYJO010000113.1 GCA_021789435.1 Chloroflexota bacterium | reverse complement strand
CCAGCTCGAGCGCGAGCAGCTCATCCGGGTGGAGCGCGGAAGGATCGTCCTGCTCGATCGGGCCGGCCTCGCGGCGCGGGAGTGATGCCTTCGTCAGCCTGACCGAGGACGACGCAGGTCACAGCGGCTATCGCCCGCCCCGACGATCGTGGGTCCATGCCACGTCGAGCCGATGGTGCCGGGTCGGCCGCCGCTCCTGCCGGGTCGGCGCCGCGAATCGACGCCGCCAGCTGCTCTGCCTGCGGCCTCTGCCTGGCGGTCTGTCCGGCCGGGGCCGTGGCGATGACCGTGGATCCGGACGCCGGGTGGAGGCCCTGGGTGGACGAGGCCCGCTGCGTTCGCTGCGACGATTGCGTCCGAGTCTGTCCGGAAGCCGCGGTCGAAGTCCCGTTCGAGGTCATCCTGGCAGAGGGCCGCCCGGCGACCGGGTCTGCCCTTCAGGCGTCCTTCGGACCGGAGCGGCGCTCCTGAGGCTGGGCGGGGCGGCCCGAAGATCAACGCTCGCCACGGTCGCTCGCCACGGCCGCTCGCGAAGTTGTCCGCTCCGGCCCTTCGCCACCTCTAGAACCGGACCGTCCAGGCGACGACGACCAGGGCGGTCGAGGCGGTCAGCTCGATCAGACCAAGGTGGACCGGGCGAACCCGACGCAGGCCATCGGCCAGCCGCCGCCGCAGGGCGGGCAGGGCGGCGGCTCGCAGCGTGAAGGCGACGGCGAGGAGCGCGTAGGCGAGCGGCAGGAGGATGGCCTCGACCGCGACCGCGCCGAGGTGGCAGCCGATCGACAGAGCCGCGAAGCGGTTGTTGCCACGCTCGCGGATCAGGGAGCGGACGACGAGCACGGCCCCGACGAGGTAGGCGCCGGCCGCCAGCGTCGCGCGGCCCACCGACGTCCAGTCGGGGCTGCCGGCGACGATCGCCGCGGCGGGCACGAGGACCAGACCCAGCGTCACCTGGGCGAGGCCGGCGGCCAGGCTCCTGGGATGGCCGGCCCAGGAGATCGTCACCAGGGCGACCAGAGCCGGCAGGAGGACGATCAGCGTCGCCAGGAGCTCCGGGTGCGCGGCGAGCAGGGCCAGGCCCGCGAGCGTGAAGCCGGCGCCGTAGGCCATCATGGGCCCCAGGTAGCCACCACGGCGCGCCCGGATCCAGCCGATGGTGGCCGAGGAGGCGAGATAGCCGAGGACCGCCACCGCGGCGAGGATGAGATGAGCGGCGACGGGGCGGCTGCCTGCGACGCCCAGCAGGATGGGCACCGCCAGCATGTCCCAGGCCCCGTGCTGGCGCGGCAGCCAGCGAACCCGGGCTGCCGGCCCGGCGCGCGCATGGGTCGGGCCACCCTGGAGCGCCTCAGTCACGTCATCGTCTCCGTCCGGCCGATCCTCGCCGCGCCATCTTCGCTCGTCCACGAAGCCGGCCGCCAGACTCGCCGGGCCTGCAGCACGGCAGACGCCGAGGAGGCCAGGAAGAGCAGCAGGGCCAACTCGTTCAGCACACCACCGGCCTGCAAGGCGCTCGGATTGCCCAGGAGATCACCGCCGACCAGGCGGACGACGAGCCCCACGTGGAGCAGCGCGAGGTGGGCATGGAAGCGCGGCCGGTACGGGAGGTCCAGCCCGAGCACGGCCGGGACGATGACCGGCGCATGGCCGAAGACCATGGAGATGACGAAGCCCAGGAAGACGGCGTGCAGGCGTGCGTCGTAGAGCGGACCATCCGCAGCTCCGCCGGCCAGCCACAGCAGGCCCGCCACGGCCAGCCAGGCGAACCCGCTCAGCAGGCTCCAGGCGATGAAGCGGGTGACACCCGGCAGCCGGACCGTCCGCCGGGCAAGATCGTTCGTCAGGAGCCAGGCCGCGAGACCGCAGTACGCCAGGCCGGACAGACGAGTCCCGAGATCAGGCGCGAGGATCGAGACGAGCGTGCCCGACATCGTCGCGACGATCAGGACGACGAACGCGCGGCCTGCACGCGGGGAGAGGCGGCGGAGCCGGGAGAGCTCCAGCCGCTCGCCGACGATCGTCAGGACCAGGAAGGCCGCGAACCACGGGACCAGCGACGGCACCGTCTGGCCGGCCAGCCAGAGCAGGCCGGCCACGAGCCAGGCGGCCGCTCCGAGCGCCTGGACCCCCACGTGGACCCGTGGCTCGATCCGGAAGAGCTCGACGTACGTCGCGACCAGGATCACGGCGCCGGCCGTCAGGAAGAGGGGGCCCAGGCCAGCGGGGAGACCGGCGACGATCGCGGCCGCGCCGAGTGCCGCAGCCAGTGGGGCGCCGTAGGACCAGGAACGGCCGAGAGCGACCGCCCGCTCCAGGCTGATGACCGTCCCGAGGAAGCCGAGGGCCATCAGCGGCCCGTGGTCCGCTGCGAAACGGGCGGGCGGCTCGGCGGGCAGGCCGAGGAAGGACAGGGCTCCCCAGAGACCGGCCAGGAGCGCGGCGAGGCTCAGGCCAAGAATCGGCCCGCGGAGCAGCCTCACCGCCAGCCCAGGCGCGCCTTTGCAGCTTTGCTCATGGCATCGGGCGACCAGCGCGGCTCGTGGGTCAACTGGACGTCCACTCCCAGCACGCCGCCGCCCTCGACAACCGCCTGCCGGACCGCCCCGGCGAGGTACTCCCCGATCGGACAGGCAGGCGTGGTCGTCGTCATGCGAACCCGGACGACCGGGCCGCAGACCTGCACACCGTAGACGAGCCCCAGGTCGACGATGCCCACGCCGAGCTCGGGATCGATGACGCCGCGCAGGCGCTCGAGGATCGCCGCAGGGTCGGGCGCCTCGCTGCCTGGATCGGGCTCACCCATCGCCCGTCCGCCGTGCCTCAGAGAGCCGGGCCGGCGGCCGCGAGCGAGCTGACGCGCGTGATCCGGATGATCCACTCCTCGGGCCCGGCGAGCTCCACGTCCCAGGCGAACCGGCCGGGTCGCTCCGCCTGGACCATGTAGGAGAGCGGCTTCGGTTCGTGGTCGGCGTGGAGGCGCAGCGCCTCAGCCGGCCCGAGCGCGTCGATTGCCGCGAAGATCGTGGCGTGACGGATGCTGGGGCTCAACTCCCAGGCCCGGATGTCGGACTTCAGCGGCGCACTCGCACCCGGCTCACGGTCGGCACTCATGAACGGACACCTCCAGGGGGGACAGAGGCCGGCGGCTCCGGGACGAGGAACCCGGGCCCCGATACGCTGCGCAGGCCGCCCGGCGATCCGTGGCAGGGTGCGCAGTCGCCGACGGTAGGGCAGGATCTGCCGGCGGACTGTGACCTGCGTCGACCGGCGGCGGGACACGGCGACATCGCTCCGTCAAGCCGCGTTGACGGTTCATGAGTCCGACGCTGCCCGGGCGCCCACTCGGCATATCTCGTGCGGGTCGCTCGGCTGCCGGCGGGCGGGCCGCCCGGTCGCGGGAGGCCGGGAGGCCAGGGTCCCGCCGAATCAGGGTCAGCCCTTGTAGGTGAGGACCCGTCCGAAGAGGCTCTTGGTGCCCCAGGTGCCGGACCGGAGGATCTCCAGCTGGACGATCTGGCTGGTCCACGAACAAGTTGACCTCGGGCCCGTAATTCCTGACGTACCAGGCGAAGACATCCGGATCGGCGGCCTCGAACATGACCTGCTCGAGCCCGAGGGCTTCGACGAACCGGCCCGGGATGTCGGAGCGCCAGGCCGCCACCTGCTCCGTGATCCCCTCCGACTCGATCATGACCATCGTGGCCCCTGCCTCGAGGTGGCGGCGGGCCAGCCGGATCGCCCCCTCGCGTCGGGCTCGGAGTTCGGGCCCCGTCGCGCGTCCCAGTGCACCACCAGCACGGTCTCCCGGGCGTGCGTGGCGACATGACCCGAGACGCTCCCCTCGAGGAACCTCCGCAGGGGCCCGAGCCCGCGCGACCCGACGACGATCGTGTCGAAGCCACCGTCATCGGCCAGTCGCTCGATCACGGGGGCCGGCTCCCCCTCGAGCTCCTCGACCTCGGTCTCGATGCCCCGCTCGACCAGGTAGGCGCTGGCTTCTTCGAGGGTCGCGGCGAACTCGTCGGAGCAGTCCCAGTCGCTGAGGGCGACGGGCCACTCGGTGGCCGATGGTGGCGGGGGAACCACACCGAGGACGGTGACCGCCGCGCCCGACAGGCGGGCCAGCTCAGCCGTCGTCGCCAGCGCCTTTCGGGCCGCCGGCCCGCCGTCGAAGGCCAGCAGGATCTTCTCCATCGCAAGCACCTCTGGGGCGGTCACTGACTGCCCGCTTCATCCTTGCCCCCAGCCTGCCGCGGGGGCTCGACGGACGCCGTGACTTTCGTTGGAGCGGGGAGCGGTCACGGGAACCCCTCGCCCGTCCCCCGGCCGACCTCCGTCAGGGCGCGCTCGTAGGCGGCGACGGCAGTCTCGAGCCCGAGTCGGCGACGGGCGGAGGCCCGGACCCGGCCACGGTCCAGGCGGCGCGCGATCTCCATCGCGGCGACCAGGGCGTCCTCATCGTCGGGCTCCACGAGCAGGCCGCTGACTCCCTCTTCGACGATCTCGGGCAGCGCGCCCCGTCGATAGCCGACGACCGGACAGCCGGCCATCTGGGCCTCTGCGGCGACAAGTCCGAACGGCTCCTCCCAGGCGATCGGCAAGAGGGTCACGGTGGCCCGCGCCATCAATCGCCACAGCTCCGGTCGCGCCACCGTGGGGATGAAGTCCACCAGGCCGAGCAGCGGCGCCACCTCACCCCGGAAGTAGGCTTGATCGTAGGGCTCCCCGACGAGCCTCGGCAGAAGGCCGGCCCGAAGGGCGACCCGGATGCCTGCGGCCGTTCCCTTCTCGGGGGAGAATCGGCCCGCCATGAGGGCCACCGGCTCGACTGCGGGGCGACCCGGGTGCGAGTCCGGAACCCCGTCGCGGAGGACACGCGGAACCGCCACGCCGGCTCCCTCCCAGTCCCGTCGGCAGCGCTCCGAGACCGTGGCGAGTGCGGCCCGCGTGGTCCGGGCCGCCGCGACGACCGACGGCTCGATCGGCGGCAGGTGGAGCGTGTGGAGGACGGGCAGGTCCTCCGCCAGCTCGATCGCCTCCGCGTCGAAGGCGTGCTGGCTGACGACGTCCGCGCCGTCGCGACGGATCGCATCGACAGCACCCTCGAAGGCCGCCCGGACGGCAGCGGCCACGGCTTCCGAGCCGCCGGCCGGAGCCTCGGCGCCCCGGACGGACGCCATCGCGGCTCCGGCCGGCGGCAGGACCCTGGACCCGGCGACGAGGGGATCGACGCGGATCCGGCGGAGTTCGAGCCCCGGCGCCCGCGAACCCTCCGCACAGTAGACGACGACCTCATGCCCACGGCCGGCCAGCGATCGCGCCAGGTCGACCAGGAAGGCGTGCGGTCCATAGGGTCCGGCCGGTAGCACGGGCGCGATCAGCGGCGCCAGGCAGGCGATCCTCACCGAGGTTGGAGTCCGCCGGACTTCACGCCGTCGGGGCCACTCGTCGGCCCGGACCACGCTCTCCGAGCGCCACCTCTCCGCTCCGCAGCAGGCGCCCGGCACAGGGGACGCCGCTGCGACGACACGTCGCGACCGCCGCCCTTCAGAGACGGCGCGTCCGGATCTCCACCATGCCGTCGGTCACGCGCACCTCGTAGGAGGGCTGCGGAAACGTGGCCGGGCTCCGGACCACCGATCCGTCGCCGAGCCGGAACCGCGAGCCATGCCAGGGACAGGTGACGACGCCATGGTCCAGAGTCCCCTCGTGGAGTGGCCCGCCGGCGTGAGAGCACACGTCGCCGATGGCGCTGACGGTCTCACCATCGCGCACCACCAGGATGGGTTGCCCGGCCGCCTCGACGTAGTTCAGGCCAACGCCGAGGTCCGCGATGCGACCGACCGGGGTGAACTCGGAGACCGCGTCGCGAAAGGCATTGTGGTCGACCATCGAGCCGAAGCCGAACGCCATCTCGCCGCCCAGGAAACCGCCGCCGATGAGGCCGACGAAGCCGAGGATGCCGATCAGGCGGGCCGGCGTGCCATCGACCGGGCCGACCAGGCGCAGGACCCCGCTCAGGACGTAGAGGAGGGAGACGACCGCCATCAACAGGCCGTGGATGAAACCGACCCGCTGCTCCAGGCCATAGGTGTCCTTCCAGTCGGTCGCGCCGCTCAGAAGGGAGCCGATCGCGGCCAGGACACCAAGCCAGAGGGAAACGGCGGCCGCCGTCGCGAGCCCCGCACCCGGCTGAGCCAGCCCGATCAGGTCGAAGACGAGGACCACCGTCCAGGCTCCGACGGCCACGTCGGTGACGAGCGGGTGGAGCGGGTGACCGAGCCAGCGACCGTTGAGCAGACCCTGGACGGGCCGAAGGGCACGGTAGAACGCATTGATGGCGTCGGCGGTCGCCCGGGCCGGGCGATCCCAGCCGGTCGCACGGCCGATGAGTCGATCCACCAATGGTGAAGCCATGGCTCGAGAGCCTCCAGACTGGCTGGTTCTCCGGTCTGCCGCGAGGCAGCCACTCGCTTCGCCTCGCTTCGCCGCCCTGCGCCTGCGTCGAGCCTACCGGTGCCCCCGGATGGCTTCCGTTCGCTGAGTGACGAACCCCCCGGCCATCAGCGCAGCCGCCGGATGCTGGCGTCTCGGGTCGATCGGCCAGCCGCGATTGCCCGACCTGCTGGGCTCCCCGGAGCCGGCCGCGCCTTTCTCGCAGCTCGGGCGCGCATCCGCGGGCTCCGCTGCGTTCTGGCCGCCGCCGTTGCAGGAATGCTCCACGGGCCGGTTTGCCTCAGGGCCGCGCCCGGCGGCGTCCCCAGGGGCCCCGTGAACCTCCCCGGCCCCTTCGTCGTATGCTCCACCGACAAGGTGTCCCTCCCCAACGGAGTCAAGCGTTGGCCAAGTACGTCATCCGGCGCGTGCTCCAGGCGATCCCGGTCCTGTTCGGGATCTCGCTCATCACGTTCTTCATCCTGCAGATCGCGCCGGGCGGCCCGACGGCCCGCTTCGACCAGAACCCGCGCATCA
>JAJYJO010000020.1 GCA_021789435.1 Chloroflexota bacterium | reverse complement strand
CGGCGGGTCCTGCTGGGGCTCGACGCCGAGCAGCTGCGCCTGCAGCTGCGGACGATGGCGATGACCGGCCGCGAGCCGACCTGGAGCATGGGGGACGACACGCCGCCGGCGGTGCTGGGCCGCCGCCCGCGGCCGGCCGCCGATTACCTCCGCCAGTCGTTCGCCCAGGTGACGAACCCCGCCATCGATCCGGAGCGCGAGGCCATCGTCATGAGCCTGGCGACCAGCCTGGGGCGCCGGAGCCGTCTGCTCGACGCTCCCGGCCGCGGCCCGCGGGCGCGCCTGGCGCGGCTGCCGGGCCCGCTCCTCGACGGGCAGGCCTGGCGGGCGCTGGCCGCCCGCCGGGGTGCCCCGCCGGCACCGCGGACCCGCCGGCTCGACGCCACCTGGCCGTGTGCCGAGGGCGCTTCCGGCCTGGCGCCGGCGCTCGATCGCCTCGAACGCGCGGCCGTGGCCGCGGCCCGCGGCGGCCGGACGGACCTCCTGCTGGTCTCGGACCGGGCGGCCGGGCCGGATCGCCTGCCGGTGCCGGCCGTGCTGGCCGTCGGCGCCGTCCACGCGGCCCTCGTCGGGCGCGGGCTGCGCGCCCGGACGGACGTCGCTGTCCAGACGGGCGAAGCACTCGACGTCCACGGCGTGGCGATGCTCCTGGCGGCCGGCGCGGGCGCGGTCGACCCCTGGCTGGCCCTGGAACTGGCGGCCGAGCAGGCGGGCTCTCACCGGGCCCCGGAACTGACGGCGGAGCAGGCGACGGCCAACCTGTTCGCGGCGCTGGAGCATGGCCTGCGCAAGGTGCTGGCGCGGATGGGGATCAGCAGCCTGGCCAGCTATCGAGGCGCGGGACTCTTCGAGGTGATCGGCCTGACCGACGACCTGGCCCGGCGCTGCTTCCCGGCCGCGCCCTGCCTCCCCGGCGCCGCCGGCCCGGACCGCCTGGGGGCGGAGATCGCGGCGCGCCACGCGGCGGCCTACGGATCGCCCGCCGCCCCCGGCCTGGTCGACCCGGGCCTCGCCCGCTTCCGGTCCGACGGGGAGCTGCACGCCTTCGCTCCTGCCGTCGTCCGGGCGATGCAGTCGCTGGCCGCTCACCGCGTGGCCGGCGTCGGGCCCGGCACCGAGCTCGCCCGGGCGGAGGTCAACGCGTCGCTCGACGCCGAGCTGGCGCGGTACCGGGCGGCCCTGGTCCGCGACGAGCCGGCCCTGGTGCGCGACCTCCTCCGGCTGCGACCCGCCCGCCGGCCGCTGCCCCTCGGCCGGGTCGAGGCGGCCGACGCCATCGCCGCCCGGTTCGTCTCCTCTGCGATGAGCCTGGGTTCGCTCAGCCCGGAGGCGCACCAGGCGCTGGCCATCGGCATGCGCCGGCTCGGCGGCGCCTCCAACACCGGCGAGGGAGGCGAGGACCCGGCCTGGTACGAACCGGACGGCGCGGGCGAGATGCGCGAGTCGGCCATCAAGCAGGTCGCCTCCGCACGCTTCGGGGTGACGGTCGGCTACCTGGCGCGGGCCGAGCAGCTCGAGATCAAGATGGCCCAGGGGTCGAAGCCGGGCGAAGGCGGCCACCTGCCGGGGGCCAAGGCCACCGCCTTCATCGCCGCCCTCCGGCGCGGCCGGCCGGGCGCCACCATGATCAGCCCGCCGCCGCACCACGACATCTACTCGATCGAGGACCTGGCCGAACTGATCGCCGACCTGCGGGCGGTCAATCCGCGGGCGCGGATCGGCGTGAAGCTCGTCGCCGGCGCCGGCGTCGGAACGATCGCGGCGGGAGTCGCCAAGGCCCATGCCGACTACGTCCTGATCAGCGGCCACGCCGGCGGCACGGGTGCCAGCCCGCTCTCCTCGATCAAGCATGTCGGCCTGCCCTGGGAGCTGGGCCTGGCCGAGGCGCACCAGGTCCTGATCCGCCAGGGGCTCCGCGATCGCGTCGCGCTGCGGGTCGACGGCGGCCTGCAGACCGGTCGGGACATCGTGACCGCGGCCCTCCTGGGCGCCGAGGAGTTCGGCTTCGGAACGAGCGCCCTGGTCGCCCTCGGCTGCGACATGGCCCGCCAGTGTCACCTGGACACCTGCCCGACCGGCATCGCCACCCAGCGTCCCGAGTTGCGGGCCAGGTTCACGGGGACCCCGGAGGCGGTGGTCGGCTTCTTCCTGGCCCTGGCCGAGGACGTCCGGCGCGAGCTGGCGCGGCTGGGCTTCCCGCGCCTGGAGGCGGCGATCGGACGGGCGGACCGGCTGGCGATTGCCGGGGACTCCCTGGCGCTGGAGGCGCTCGTCGGGGCTCCGCCGTGGGTGGTGCCGGCGGACCGTCGCGGCCGCTCGCCCAGGACCCGCGGCCGCCTCGCCCGGCCGCCGCGCGCCTCGGTTCTCGACGAGCGACTGGCGGCCCGGGCGCTGGCCGAGGCGGTCCCGGGCGAGACGACGGTGCTCGCCGCCGACGTGACCCCGGCCGAGCGCGCCGTCGGGGCGCGGCTTTCCGGCGAGCTCGCGCGGCAGCGCGCCGGCCTGGAGCCGGCGGGCGGCGGCCGCCTGCCCGACCCGGGGGAGGGGAGCGGTCGGGAGGTGGTCGAGCTGCGCCTCGCCGGCGCCGCGGGGCAGAGCCTGGGTGCCTTCCTGGCGGCCGGCCTGCGGGTCACGGTCGAGGGGGTGGCCAACGACTACGTGGCCAAGGGCCTCTCCGGCGGGACCGTCGTGGTGCGGCCGCCGCGCCGGGCCCGGTTCGTCGCCGCGGCCCAGGCCGTGGCGGGCAACACCTGCCTCTACGGCGCGACCGGCGGCCGCCTCTACCTGGTGGGCCGGGCCGGCATGCGCTTCGCGGTCCGCAACAGCGGGGCGGTCGCGGTCGTGGAGGGCGTGGGCGCCCACGGCTGCGAGTACATGACGGCCGGCACGGTCGTGGTGCTGGGCCCGGTCGGCCGCAACTTCGGGGCGGGTATGACCGGGGGCCGCGCCCTCCTCTACGACCCGGTCGGTCTCGTCCCGCAGCGGATCCACGCCCCGAGCGTGGAAGCGCGCCGCCTGCCCGACGCGGTAGCGACTCGGCCGGACGGCGCGGAGCTGGAGGAGCAGCTGCGACTCCTGATCGCCGAACACGCCGACGAGGGGAGCGCCCTGGCGGGATCGCTGCTGGCCGACTGGCCGGCGGTCCGGGCGGCAACGTGGCTCGTGGAGCCGCGCGATTCCTGAGGCAGTCGGACTCGCCCGACCACTCGCGCTCGCCCGGGTCGGGCCCGCGGCTGGGCGACCTGCCGCGGGTGCCGGCGGAGCCTGCGCGGTGCCGCACGGGTTTCCGGGCCTACGGCGACGCCACCACCCGAGCCCTCGGCAGGCGGGCACCCGGAATGGCCGGCCGGCCCGGGGCGCCCGTCAGCACGGGGCGTCGGCCGCCAGCCGGTAGCCGACGCCCCGGACCGCCTGCGGCGAGGGGCCGCCCGCGGCGGCCAGCTTGGCGCGCAGCCGCGCCACGTGCGGCTTCAGCCACTCCCCGTCGGGGTCTGGCTCGCCGGGCCAGCCCGCCTCCAGGAGGCGGGCACGGGGCACGACCCGGTCGCCGGCGGCGACGAGCTCGGCGAGCAGGGCGAACTCGGTCCGGGTCAGGCTGAGGGCACGCCCGGCGACGGCGGCGGTGAAGCGCTCGCGGTCCAGGACCAGGTCGCCGGCGCGGGCGATCGGCGGCGCGGCGACAAGCGCCGTCCGGCCGCGACGGCGCATGACGGCCCGGATCCGGGCCAGCAGCTCCTGGCGGCCGAACGGCTTGGTGACGTAGTCATCGGCCCCGGCGTCGAGCGCCTCCACCTTGGCCAGCTCGTCCGATTCCCCGGTCAGGACGATGATCGGGACCGGCCCGGCGCGCCGCAGCGCGCGGCAGACCTCCAGGCCGTCGCGGCCGGGCATGGCCAAGTCCAGCAGCACCAAGTCCGGCCGCTCGGCGGCGAACCGCCGCAGCGCGGCGTCGCCGTCGTAGGCCGTCACGACCCGGTGGCCGGCGCTGCCGACGAGGGCCGAGACGGCGCCCACCATGGCCGGCTCGTCGTCGACCACGAGGATCAGCAGGCTGCCCTCGTCCGGGCCGCTCACGCTCGACCCGCGCTCACGGCCCACCTCCGCTCCGGTTCGCCTTCGGCAGCGCGACCACGAACCGGCTGCCGCCGTAGCCATTCGGCTCCAGCCAGGCCCGGCCGCCCATCGCCTCCATGAGCCGCCGGGCGGCGTAGAGGCCGATCCCGGAGCCGCGCGGCCGGCCGCCCGTCCGGACGTAGGCGTCGAAGACCGTCTGCCATTCCTCGCGGGGGATGCCGGGGCCATCGTCGGTCACGTAGACGCGGACCTCGCCGTCCTCGGCCCAGGCCCCGACGGAGACTCCGCCGCCCGTCGGGGCGTACTTCGCCTCGTTCTCGAGGAGGTGCTCCAGGACCTGGCGGAAGCGGCCGTCGTCGCCCAGGGCCGGCATCGGTCCGTCGCTGCCGGGCCAGCGCAGGGGGTGGGCCCGCAGCAGGGGCGCAAGCTCCACGATCGTCTCGTCCACTGCGCGGCCGACGTCGAAGGGATCGCGGGCCAGCGCCGTGAGGCCATCCCCGCGCACCGTGACCAGGATCGAGTCCACCAGCCGGTCCAGGCGGGTCACCTGCTCGGTCGCGGCGCCCAGCCAGGCCTCGACCGTCCGCGCGTCGCCGGGCCCCGCGCCGAGAGCGGCATCGCCGAGCAGGTCGAGGTAGGCGCGGACCACGGCGAGCGGCGTCCGCAGCTCGTGGGCGACGACGCTCAGCAACTCGGCCCGCGCCGCATCCAGGGCCGTCAGGGTCTCGAGCTGGGTCGCCTGATCGGCCTGGAGGCGGCCCTTCTCGACGATGCCGGCCAGCAGCGCCGCGATGGTCACCAGGAACTCGACCTCGGCGGGCTCGAAGTGGTGCTCCTGCACGGTCTGGACGTTGAGGACGCCGACGATCCGGTCGTCCCAGGGGAGCGGCACCGACAGCCAGGAGGTGTAGCGCGCCTGGTCCAGGCCGGGGATCCACTTGAAGCGCGGGTCGCTGCGGACGTTCGGCGAGATGATCGGTCGTCGCTGGGCCGCGGCGCGGCCCGTCAGCCCCTCTCCGAGCGCCAGGTGCGCCCGCCCGACCTGGGCGGGGTCGAGGCCGTTGGTCGCGGCCAGCGTGACGCCCAGCCCGTCGCGGTCCACCAGGTAGAAGGAGCTCGCGTCGACCTCCAGGGCCTCCGTCGTGCGGTCCACCAGGGTCCGCATCAGCTCCTCCCAGGTCCTGGCCGAGGTCAGGAGCGTGGCGAACTCGTGGAGGAGCGAAAGCTCGCGGAGCTTGCGCGCGGCCGGGCCGCGGTCGTGCCGGCGGGGGCCGGGCCCGGCCGGCCTCGCGGCTCGCGACCGGCCAGGCACGGCGGGGCCGCGTTCGGGACCGGCGGCGCTCACCTCCGTCGCCGCTCAGGCGCCGGGCGCGCCGACCAGGTGCGGCAGGTCCACGCAGGGCACGCGGCAGCCCCGCGCGTCCCGGCCGGCGGCGCCCTCGTAGTGCCGCCAGGCAGCGTCGGGGCCCATCCCCCCGCCGGCCGCCGAGGCCGTCCGCGCCGTCAGCCGGCAGCCGCAGCGCTGGCAGGTGAGGACCTCCGAGTCGCCGCGATGGGTCGCCCGCCCGTGGCCCGGCGGCGGCCGCAGGCGGGCCTCCACGGCAGCGTCGTCCACGGCGGAGGGCCAGCGCCCGACCGGGCGCGGGCCGCCGACCGGGCGCGGGCCGCCGACCGGCCAGCCGACCCGGCCCGGATCAACCGGCGGCACCGGCCACCTCCGGGTCGGTCACGCTGGTCGGCAGGTCGGCCAGCAGCGGCTCGGTCCAGCTCCAGGCCGCGCCGTGGCGGTGGCCGACCGCCCCATGGCGGGCGGCCTCGGTCCGCAGGGGCAGGCCGAAGATCTCGATGAAGCCGACGGCCGAGGCGTGGTCGAAGGCGTCGTCCTTGTCGTACGTCGCCAGGGCCCGATCGTAGAGCGATAGCGGGCTGCGGCGGCCGATCACGACGGCCGAGCCGTGGTCCAGCCGGACGCGCACCTCGCCCGAGACGACCCGCTGGGAGGAGAGGGAATAGCCGCGCAGGTCGCGGTGGAGGGCGCTGAACCAGAGCCCGTCGTAGGTCAGCTGGGCCAGTTCGTCGGCCACGATCCGGTCGAAGCGCAGCGTGTCCTTGGTGAGGGTCAGGCCCTCCAGGGCGCGGTGGGCCACGTGGAGGATCTCGGCCGCCGGCGCCTCGTAGATCTCGCGGCTCTTGATGCCGACCAGGCGGTCCTCCACGTGGTCCACCCGGCCGACGCCGTGGGCTCCGCCGAGCGCGTTGAGGCGTTCGACGAGGATCACGGGATCCAGGCGCTCGCCGTCCAGGCCGACCGGCACGCCGCCCTCGAACTCCAGGGCGATCTGGACCGCGGCCGGGGCGGCGTGGGCCGCGACGGTCCAGTCGTAGGCGTCGGTCGGCGGGGTGACCCAGGGATCCTCCAGGACGCCGGTCTCGCAGGAGCGACCCCACAGGTTGACGTCCACCGAGTAGGGCGACTCCCGGGTGACCGGGATCTCGATCCCGCGCGCCTCGGCGTACTCGATCTCCTGCTCGCGGCTCAGGCCCATCCCGACGCGCATCGGGGCCACGACCGTGAGGCCGGGATCCAGGGCGTGGACGGCCACGTCGAAGCGGACCTGGTCGTTGCCCTTGCCCGTGCAGCCGTGTGCCACGGCGTCGGCACCCTCGCGCTGGGCGACCTCGACTAGGAGCTGGGCGATCAGCGGCCGGGCCAGGGCGGTCGCCAGCGGGTAGACGCCCTGGTAGAGGGCGTCGGCCCGCAGGTGCGGCCAGACGAAGTCGCGGACGAAGCGTTCCCGAGCGTCCACGACATAGGCTCGAGACGCACCGGCCCGCATCGCCCGGCGTTCCACGCCCTCCCGCAGCGATCCACCGCCGAGGTCGACGGTCAGGGTCACGACCTCGGCCGCGTACTGCTCGCGCAGCCAGGCGACCGCGACCGACGTGTCCAGGCCTCCGCTGTAGGCGAGGACGACTTTCTTCATCGAGGAGCCTCCGAGGTGACAGGCGGGGTGGGGGCAGGCGGGGTGGGGGCAGGCGGGCCGGCAGGGAGCGGCTCCGCCGGACCGGCCGACTGGATGGCCGCGAAGCGCGCCAGCCAGCGCATCAGGGCCGGTTCGTCGGCGAAGAGGACGAGCAGGGTGTCGTCGCCGGCGAGCGTGCCGACCTGGTCTTCGAGCGACGACTGGTCGATCGCCTGGGCGATCGCGCTGGCGAGTCCGGGGGCGGCGCGCAGCACCAGGCTGAGCCCGCTCCGGACGACGGTGACCGGGACGTCCTCGAGCAGCCGCCGCAGCCGCCGATCGGTCGCCACGAACGGGTCCGGCGGCGCCGGCAGGTCGGCCGGCGAGACATAGCGGTGCCGGTCGCCCCGCCCGATCTTGACGAGCCCCAGCTCGGCCACGTCGCGGCTCACGGTCGCCTGGGTCACCGCGAAACCCAGGCCGTGGAGCCGTTCGGCGAGCTCCTCCTGGCTGGCAACCGGCGTCCGCGCGATCAACTCCAGGATCGCCTGCTGGCGCTGGTGCTTGAGGGCCGGCGTGGCCGTCGGGTCGCGCATCGCTCAGGCGGCCGGGGCCGGCTCGCGACGACCGGCGGTGATCCGGGTCCCGAAGGAGGGGTCGCCCAGCGCGCGCGCCAGGGCGTCCGGCGAGGCGGCGTCGGCGATGATCGCCTCCGCGCCGGGCCAGGCCAGCGCCCCCAGCGCCGCCCGGACCTTGGGGACCATCCCGCCCCCGATGACGCCGGCGGCGATCAGTTCCTCGGCCTCGGCGGCAGTGAGCGTGGCGAGGCGCCGCCCGGCGTCGTCCCGGACGCCGTCCACGTCGGTCATCAGGACCAGCTGCCGCGCCCCGAGCCCGGCCGCGATGCCGGCCGCCGCGTCGTCGGCGTTCACGTTGCAGACGAGGCCGCCTTCGTCCCGGGCGAGCGGCGCGACGACCGCCACCTGGCCCCCCACCAGCAGGGCGTCGAGGAGATCGCGGCGGACGCCGACCACGTGGGCCACCAGGCCCATCCCCGGGATCCGCTCGGCCACGAGCAGGCCGCCGTCCACGCCGGAGAGCCCGACCGCGTCCACGCCCAGGTCGCGCAGGGCCGCCACGAGCTCCGAGTTGACGACGCCGCGCAGGACGGCCGCGGCGACCTCCAGGGCGGCCGGGTCGGTGACCCGCAGGCCGTCCTCGAAGTGGCTGGGAACCCCCAGCCGCTCGAGCCACTCGGTCATCCGCTTGCCGCCGCCGTGGACCACCACGACCGGCCGGTGGCGGGCGACGGCCGCCACCTCGTCGAGGACCTGGCGCTGCTCGGCCAGGGTGGTCCCGCCGAGCTTGAGGACGAGGACTTCGCTCATCGTTGGCGGCCGCTCACGTGGTGTACTCGGCGTTCTCGACCACGTACTCCTCCGTCAGGTCGCAGCCGAAGGCCTCGCCGCTTCCCTCTCCCAGGCCAAGGTCGAGCCGGATCAGCACCTCCGGCGCCTCCATCGCCGCACGGGCCGCGGCACGGTCGAAGTCGAGCGGCCGGCCGTCGAAGACGAGGTGGCCGGCGATCGCGACCCGGAGGCAGTCGGGATCCAGGCGGGCCGGCCGGCCGGCCCGCTCGTGCGCCTCGGCCGGGTCGAGCCCGGCCGCCTCGAGAACGGCGGTGTCGGCGAGGTGGGCGTTGCCCGCGGCGGCCGCGATGCGGCCCCAGTTCGGGTCGCGGCCGTGGACGGCCGCCTTGACCAGGCTGCTCGCCGCGACCGAGCGGGCGACCGCCCGCGCCTCGGCGTCGTCCACGGCCCCCGCGACATGACAGGTGACCAGGGTCGTGGCTCCCTCGCCGTCGGCGGCCTGCTGGCGGGCCAGGGAGCGGGCCACCGCCTCGATCCCTGCGGCCAGGCGGGCGGCCGCGTCGCTGCCGGCCTCGACGGTGGCTGTCCCGGCCGCCCCGGAAGCCAGCAGGAAGACCGTGTCGTTCGTGCTCGTGTCGCCGTCGATCGTGAGCTGGTCCCACGTCCGGGCGGCTGCGCCGCGGAGGAGCGTCCGGAGCGTCGTCGGCTCGACGGTGGCGTCGGTCAGGACCACCGCGAGCATGGTCGCCATCCGCGGGTGGATCATCCCCACGCCCTTGGCGATGCCGCTCACCGTGACCGGCCGCGCCGGGCCGTCCGGCGCCGGCAGGGCGAGCCGCACGGTCGCGGCCTTGGCCCGGCGATCGGTCGTCATGAGGGCCCGGGCGGCGGCCGTGAAGCCGCTCGCCTCGGGGACCAGCCCGGGGACCAGGGCGGCGATGCCGGCCGCGATCGTGGGCAGCGGCAGCCGCGTCCCGATCACGCCGGTGGAGAGCGTCAGGACCTGCTCCACGGGGACGCCCAGCGCGTCGGCCAGGTGCCGGGCAACGGCCAGCTGGTCCGCGTCGCCCGCCGCGCCCGTGGCCGCGTTGGCGGAGCCGCTGGTGCAGACGACGGCGGCCGCCCGCCCGTCGGTCGCGGCGAGGTGGGCGCGGCTGAGGCGGACCGGCGCGGCCGGCATGGCGTTCGAGGTGAAGACGGCCGCCGCGGGGACCGGCCGGCCGCTGGTCGTCGCGACGATCGCGAGGTCGGGACGACCGGAGCGCTTGATGCCGGCCGACGCCCCGCCGGCCACGAATCCCGCCGGCAGCTGCGCGGACGCCTCGGCGTCGGGCAACCGGGCCGGCAGTGGGTCCAGGAGGTCGGTCCCGGCCGGGTGGCGCGGGTCGCGGACGGCGGTCATCGCTCGGCTCCGGGAGGGCCGCTCAGGGGACGAGCGGGAGCTGCTCGAGGCCTTCGGTCTCGGGCAGGCCGTGGACCAGGTTGAAGGCCTGGACGGCCTGGCCGGCCGCGCCCTTCACCAGGTTGTCGATGGCGGCAAGCGCCAGGATCCGTCCGGTCCGCTCGTCGTACCGGACGTGGATCCGGGCGAAGTTGCTGCCGAGGACGTGCTTGGTCGCCGGCGGCTCGGCCACGACCTGGACGAACGGCTCCTCCGCGTAGGCGGCCGTGTAGAGCGCGTCGAGCTCGGCCTGGCCGACCGCCCGGGTCGGCCGGACGTGGCAGCTGGCCAGGATGCCGCGGGTCATCGGCACCAGGTGCGGCAGGAAGTCGACGGCGGCCGCGCCCGGGTTGGCGCGCGGGCCGCCGGGCGCGCCCGCCCCGAGGGCCGCGAGCTCCTGCTCCATCTCGGCCGTGTGTCGGTGGCCCCCCAGGCCGTAGGCGCGCACGCTCTCGTTCACCTCGCCGAACAGCGTCTCGAGCTTCGGCTCCCGGCCGGCCCCGGAGACGCCGCTCTTGGCATCGACCACCAGGTCGCCGATCAGACCCTCGCGGGCCAGCGGCGCGAGTGCCAGGATGGCCGCGGTGGGGTAGCAGCCGGGTGAGCCGACGAGGACGGGAGCGGCTCCCGACAGGGCCCCGAGCTCGACCCGGTGAAGCTCCGGCAGACCGTAGACCGCGCCCGCCAGCAGCTCCGGGGCAGGGTGCTCGAACCCGTACCAGCGGGGATAGTCGGCTGGGTCGTGGAGCCGGAAATCGGGGCCGAGGTCGACCACGACCCGGCCCTCCGCGAGAAGCGCGGGAACGATGGCCGCCGCCGCGCCGTGCGGCAGGGCGAGGAAGACGCTCTCCGCCTCAGGGACGGCCGCGTCCATGCGATGGCCGGTGGCACCCAGGTGGGGGTGCGTCCGGCCGATCGGCTCCCGGTCCCGGCCGCGGGCGCTCAGGCCGACGATCCGGACGGAGGGGTGCCGCTCCAGGAGGCGGACCAGCTCGGCACCCACGTAACCGGTGGCGCCCACGATGCCGACCCGGATCGGGCCGCCGGCGGCGCCGGCTCTCCCAGGCAGGCGATCCTCCCCGACTCGCGGGGACCGCGTTCCGGTCGCGCTCGCGGGCGCCGAGGGCCCCTCGCCGGGGGCGTGGGAGGTCGGTCGGCCGGGGCCGGGGTGGATCGCTGCCATGGGCGCATGACTATACACGGCCTGTGCATAACCATGCAAACGGCACTCAAGCGGGCGCGGGCGGCTCGCCCCCGACTTGTTGCGCCGGACCCGCCGGGAGGCCCGCCGAACCTGTCTCCCCCGGCTTCCTGAACCCGCCGGGCCCATTCCCGCGGTTATGCGGCGATGCGCCTATCGCCAGGCCAGCGGCACTCCCGCGAGAGCGTCGGCTCCGCGCGTACGTGCTGAGCGCCGTCATCTGTGTCTTGCCGGCGGGGGCGGACTGCGGGGCGGAGTCAAGACCCCCGGCCATTCCCGCGGGCGGCGCCCGGCGGCGGGCGAGATCAGCCCGCGGCGACGGAGTAGGGGCGGCCCGGGCCCGTCACCACGACCTCCCCCTCGAGGATCCGGCCGTCGGGACCGTGTACCCGGTAGCGATGGTGGATCTCCACCAGGCCCGAGGTGAGGGTGGAGCTGACGGTGCAGTAGCGCGTGGCCGAGAGCTCGATCGCCCGCCGGACCGCCTCCTCATCCACCTGCGGCCCGTGGACGTCGTGGACCACGTCGAAGCGCGTGAACGGCTCCGGATGGTCGTCCAGCTGGGCGCTCGTGACGTCGACCGTGTAGTCGGTGACGACCTGCCGCTTCTTGCGGAGGATGGAGGCGACATCCATCGCCGTGCAGCCCCCCAGCGCGACCAGGATCAGCTCGGCCGGCCGCGGGGCGGTATCGCCGACCGCGTTGTCCATCGCCACTCGGTGGCCAGACCCCGTCTGGGCGAGGAGACGCAGGCCCTCCTCAACGCGAACAACCGCGTGCTTCTCTTTCATCGTCACCTCGCTCGGACGCAGCCCGAATGGTACCGGCTCGGCCGGGCCGCCCGTCGGCCCGCGTCCATGGAGCCGCGGGAGCCGCGGGAGCCGCGGGAGCCGCGGGCGAGCGGACCGCCCGCGCCGCCCCGGACCGGGCGCAGCGCTCCGCCCTGCCGGCGCTACCAGGCCGTGGCCGTGCTGACCTCGGCGATCCCTTCCGCTTCCAGCCAGCGCTCGGCGTCAATGGCGGCCTTGCAGCCGTCGCCGGCCGCCGTGATCGCCTGGCGATATCGATGGTCGTGGACGTCGCCGGCCACGAAGACGCCCTCGACGCGGGAGAGCGTCTCGTCGTGGACAACCAGGTAGCCCTTGGCGTCCACCTCCAGCGGGTCCCGGAAGACGGCCGTGTTCGGCCGGTGCCCGATCGCCACGAAGAGCCCCTGGACCGGCAGCGTCCAGAGGTGCCCGTCGGTCGTGTCCCGCAGGCGGAGGCCCTCCACGCGCTCCTCGCCCAGGACCTCCTCGACGGTGGCGTTGAGGTGGATCTCCATGCGAGGGTGCTCGAAGGCACGTTGCTGCATGATCTTCGAGGCGCGGAACTGGTCGCGGCGGTGGACCAGGTGGACCTTGCTGGCGAACTTCGTCAGGAAGAGGGCCTCCTCGATGGCGCTGTCGCCCCCGCCGACGACGGCGATCTCCATGTCGCGGAAGAAGAACCCGTCGCAGGTGGCGCAGGCGGAGACGCCGCGGCCCCGCAGCCGCGTCTCGCTCGGCAGGCCGAGCCAGATCGCCGAGGCACCGGTCGCGATGATGACGGCCTGGGCCCGGTACTCGACGCCGTCGGCCCAGAGCCCGAACGGCCGGCCGGAGAAGTCGACCCGTTCCACGTCCGCATCCACGATGGTCGCCCCGAAACGCTCCGCCTGCTGGCGGAAGAGCGCCATCAGCTCGGGGCCCTCGACGCCGTCCGGGAAGCCCGGGTAGTTCTCGACCTCGCTGGTGATCATCAGCTGGCCACCGGGGGTCGTCCCGGCCAGCACGACCGGGGCGAGGTTCGCCCGGGCCGCGTAGATCGCCGCGGTCAGGCCGGCGGGCCCGGAGCCCACGATGACGACCTTCGCCTCCACCGCGCCATGGTCGTGGCCGCCGGCGGCCGGACCGCCGGCCTGCGGCAGCGCCGCGCCGGCCGCGGCCTCGCCGGCGACCATCGGGGGGCCGGCGAGCGGTCCGGCCAGGCCTCCGGAGAGACCGCCGCCGAAGTCGATGGTCAGGCCTCCGGCGGGCTTCCGGTCCGGCGTCCGGCCGTTGGTGGGTTCGCTCATGTGGCCCTCTTGGGTGTGTCGCAGGGTTGTCTCCCGCGATCCTACCACAAGCGTCCAGATACTCCCCGGGGGTATGAATGGCCGCCCGCGGTCGACATCGTCTTCCCCCGGAGCTCCGTCAGGCGAGATCGGGCGGCCCGAGCGCCTTCAGCTGGGGGAGGACGTCGCGGCCCAGGCGCTCCAGCCGGTCGGCGTCGGCCACGCGCGGGACGTTGAAGATCACGGTCTGGGCGCCGGCCTCCGCCAGGCGCCCGAAGCGCTCCACGACCTGGTCCGGAGTCTCGGGGGGCCGGCTCGGGCCGTGGCCCATCGGCACCGCGGCGGGATCGCCCCGGCCGTCCTCGAGGTCGACCGTCTGCAGGGTGGAGCGCTCGATCTCGGCGAACGGGCGGCCGACCGCCTGGCAGTGGGCGCGCAGGACGGCGTACTTGTGGGCGATCTGGTCCGGGCCGCCGAAGACGTTCGTGGCGTCTGCGTAGCGGGCGACCAGGCGGAGCGTCCGCTGCTCACCGCCGCCGCCCACCATGATCGGCGGATGTGGCCGTCTGAGCGCCTGGGGTGCATTGAGCAGGCGCGTCGCTGTGGTCCGGTGGCCCTCGAAGGACCCGCCGCTACCGCCCTCGCCGGTCCACATGCCGTGGGCCATGCGCAGGACGTCCTCGAGCATCTCGAAGCGCTCGCCGAGCGGTGGGAAGCCGAACCCGAGGCCCTCCGACTCATCCTGGTTCCAGGCCGCGCCGATGCCCAGCCAGGCCCGACCGCCGGACAGGACGTCGAGGGTGGTGGCCGCCTTGATCCAGAGGCCGGCAGCACGATAGTGAACGCCCCCGACCATCAGGCCCAGGGTCGCTCGGCGCGTCTGCGCCGCCAGGAAGCCGAGCGTGGTCCAGCCCTCCAGCATCGGCTCCTCGGCCCGTCCGACGCTCCGGATCTGGAAGAAATGGTCCATGACCCAGATCGAGTCGAAGCCGACGTCGTCGGCGGTCCGCGCGATCCGCGCCAGGGTGGGGCCGATCGCGGCGTCGCCGCCGGGCCAGGTGAAGGACGGGATCTGCAGGCCGAGTCGCACGCTTCGCTCTCCGGTAGCAGGGGGTGGGAGTGGGCGGAGCGATTATCGCCCGGAAGCGGGATCAGGGCGTGATCCACGACCCGACCCGGACCCGGGCCCCGCGGATCAGCGCCCGTGGGTTCTAGCTGATGGTCCGGAGCGCCGGCCACATCGCGGCCCACGACGCCCGCAGGCCGGTGCACACCGAGACGAGCGCGCCCTGCTCCCCGTTCATGATCCCGAGCCCGTTGTCGATCCGTGCGACGTCGTGGCAGCCGGTGAAGTACGCGCCGTAGTCGGCCGGCCGCCAGTCGCCGACGTGCACCACGACGGTCCGGCCCGCGGGCGGCGGCCCCCAGGCCCAGTACGCGTTGTGGCCCGAGTAGACCGGGGGCAGCCCGGAGCCCAGCAGCACGAGCGGGCTCGCTTCGCTGTAGTCGTTGGTGAGGATCACCGCGCGGGCGCGCTCCGCCGCCGGGAGTGAGGCGACGACGCCCTCCACCGTGGCGACGAACTGCGGCCAGCCGATCTCGTTCGCCGTGTCGGGGACCGCGGAGGGGAGCGATGTCGCGGCGTACGTCGCGACGGGCAGGATCGGCAGGGTGAGGTACGCGATCAGCGCCCCCGAAACGGCCGCGGCCGCGGTGAAGCCCGCCGCCTTGAGCCGTCGATGGCCGCGGGCCAGCCAGTGGTCGAGGAGGATCGCGCCGGCCGCCATGAACACGGGAGCGGCGCCGATGGCGTAGTAGGCCTTGCCGCCGCTGACGACGACGAGGACGAGGGCGACCAGGGCGGCCATCCCGATCGCCCGCCAGGGAGCCGCTGCCTTCGCGAAGAGCACCCAGGCCAGACCCGCGATGCTCACCGGGAAGAGCAGCGGTCCGGTGAAGAGCCACAGCAGCGGCACGATCTGCGCGCGGTTGTCGGCCGCGTACCCGGCGATCGCCCGCGCCATGGTGATCTGCGGCCAGCCGTTCGTCGCCTGCCAGGCGAGGTTCGGCGCCCACAGGAGGGCGGCGATCCCGAGGGCCGCCCAGGCCCACGGCGAGCGCACCACGTCCCAGCGGCGGGCCAGGACGAGTCCCACCGCCAGCCCCGCGCCCAGGAACAGGAGCGTGTCCTTGTTCTCGAGGCCGATCCCGGTCGTGACGCCGACGACCAGCCAGAGGCGCCCGTCGCCGCCGGCGAGCAGCCTCACCAGGAGCCACAGGATGATCGCCCAGGCCAGCAGGTCCGGATCGGTGGTGGTGTCGAGATGGCCGGCGCCGAGATAGCCGGAGAGAGCGGCCGTAATCGCCGCCAGCACCTGCGCCCGTCGCGATCCGCCGAGGTCCCGCGCGGTGAGCGCGACCAGGACCACGATGAGCGCCATCTCGAGCGCGGGCAGGACGCGCACGGCCGTCGGCGAGACCCCGAGCAGGGCGACCGACGTGGCGGAGAGCAGGGGCGTCAGGGGCGGCTGGTCGACGTAGCCGAAGGCCGGGTGCTGGCCGGCGACGACGTAGTACATCTCGTCGCCGTGGAAGCCGTACTGGCCAGATAGCGCCAGCAACCCGGCAATCATGAGGCCGGCGACCGCGAGCACGGGCCAGGGGAGGTCGATGGCCGGGAGCCGGCGGCTCGACGCGGCGGCGATCGAGGGAGTGGCGCTCGACCGCATCAACGGAAGAGGTCCTGCTCGGCCGGCATGAGGGCGTCGCGGATGCCGGCCTCTGCCCGACGCGCGCCCGCCCCGCGGACCAGGGCGGCCGGCCGGCCGCTCGTCTTGCCCATCGCCAGCTCGGCAGCCGAGGCGATCTGGTCGGCGACGGCCCGGACCGTGGTGCGCATCACCCGGCCGTCCGCGTCGGGCGCCCCACGAAGGTCCTGGAGCGGGGCGAGGCCGCTCAGGCCGATGGCGACGTCGGTGATGCCCAGCCGCCACGGCCGGCCGAAGCTGTCCGAGACGATCACCGGCAGGTCCAGGCCGGTCCGCTCGCGGATCGCGGCCCGGATACCCGCCGCCGAGCGGTCGGGGTCGACCGGCAGGAGGGTCACCAGGTGCCCGCTGCCGGGCCCGACGTTCGAGGCGTCGACGCCGCCGTTGGCGCAGACGAAACCGTGCGGCGTCTCCGTGATGAGGACGCCGTGCTCCATCCGCACGATCCGGCGGGCTTCGCGGAGGACCACCTCGATCTGCCGCGCATCCCGGTCCCAGGCCCGCGCCCAGGCAAGGGCGTCGGCCCGGGGGGTGACGGTCTCGAGGTCGACGACGGCGCCCTCCGCCTTGGAGACGACCTTCTGGGTCACGACCAGCACCGCGTCATCGCCGGGCGGCCAGGCGCCCGGAGTCTCGCGGAGAGCGGTGGCGAGGAGCGCGCCCAGGTCGGCGCCGCGCTCGACCTCGGGGATACCCGGGAGGGCGATCACCTCCAGCCGGCCGCCCTCCGGGTCGTCGGTCGGGCTCACCGCCCATCTCCGTGGTCGAGGCCGGCCAGGTCGGCGAGCAGGAGGTCGTCCGGTGTGTCGATGTCCAGGCTGAGCGGCCCGTCGAGCTCGAGGTAGACCGCGCCGGCGGCCCGCGCCTCGGTCGCGTGCAGGCTGCGGCTGCCCTCGCCGAAGCGGAACGGGATCGCCCGCGGCGGCGAAACCAGGAGCGCGTTCGTGCCGCCCCCGTGGCGATCCGGGACCAATGCGACGAGGGGGCGGCCCGGGCGGGCGGAGGCCGAGGCCGACTCGACGAGCCGGCGGACCTCCGCAGGGTTGATCGCCGGCAGGTCGGCGGGCAGCACCAGGACGGCGGCGACCCCCATCGCCGCGGCCAGGTCCGCCGCCTGGACCAGCCCCGCGTTAAGGTCTCCGGACTGCTGGCGCAGGGGCAGCGCGCCGGCGCGGGCCGCCCGCCGCAGGACCTCCCCGTCCGGGCTCACCACGATCACCCGCCCCACGCCGGCCGTGCCGCGGGCCGCCTCCAGGACCCGCTCGAAGAGGGCCAGCACGAGGGCCTGGCGCTCCTCCGCGTCGAGCTGCGCGCCCAGGCGGGACTTGGCGCCCTCGAGGGCGCGGACGGGGACGACGACCGCGACACCGGCCGGGCCGCCCGGACGGGCGGCGACCGCGCCGGGTCCGTTACTCACGGGAGCGGCCTCGTCCGGGACGTGCATGGGGCGAATGGTAGGCAACGCGACCTCAGCCCGCCGCCGCCAGCCGGAGGAGGTCGGCGGCCAGGCGGGCGCGGCCCGCGTCGTCGGTCATGATCGTGTCGGTCGCGGCCGCCTGCATGCCGAGCGCTCGGACCTCCGGCAGCAGGCCCGCGTCCACCCGGTCGAGCACGAAGAGGTCGACCAGCCCGCGGTACTCGCGGGCGACGCCGAGGGCCGAGACGTCCTTGCCCAGGCTGGCGAGCATCCGGTCCGCCGGACCCTTGAGGGCCTTGCCGCCCACGATCGGGGAGACGGCCACGACCCGGACGCCACGGCGCCGCGCTCCCTGGAGGCCGGCCCGGATCCCCGGCACGGCGAGGATCGGCGCGATCGAGACGAACGGGTTCGACGGGCAGAGGACGATCAGCTCCGCGGCTGCAAGGGCATCGGCCACTTCCGGGGTCGCGGCCGCGGCGTCGATCCCGTCGAACCGGGTTTCGTGCACCTCCGGTTCCTGGTGGCGGTGGACGAAGTACTCCTGGAAGGCGAGCCAGCCGTCGGTCGTGCGGACCTGGGTCCGGACCGGCCGGTCGGCCATCGGCAGGATCCGGGCGGCGACGCCGAGCGCGCGGGAGAGCTCCAGGCTGACCTCGGTCGGGCGGCGTCCCGCCCGGAGACGCGCCAGGCGGAAGAGATGTGTGGCGATGTCGCGGTCGCCGAGGGCGAACCAGGTGGGCTCGCCCAGCCGGCCGAGCTGGCCCATGACGGCCCAGGTCTCGTCGGCCATCCCCCAGCCGGTGGACGGGTTGGCCACGCCGGCCAGCGTGTAGAGGACGGTGTCGCCGTCGGGGCAGACGGGGAGGCCGTGGACTTCGAGGTCGTCGCCCGTGTTGACGACGACCGTCAGCTCGCCCGGCGCGAGCACCTGCTGGAGCCCGTGGGCCAGCTTGGCGCCCCCGACGCCTCCGGCCAGGGCGACGACGCGCATCGCTCCCTCTCTTGGCTCGAGACCGACGGCGACAGGCTACGCCCCGGCGACAGCGACTGCCGGACGGCCGCGATGCCGCGGGGAGATGGCTGCCGCCCCGGGCTCACGCGCCTTCGATCTCGGCATGGATGCTCGCCGGGCGAAGCAGGAAGCTGATCCGCCGCTGGCGCCGGAACTGATCGGCGATGAGGCGCTCCGCCTTCTCCGGATCGTCGGCGTGGTAGCGGCGGGCCATCTCCGCGATGTCCGCCTGGGCCCGGTCCTGGTCCTCGATCATCTCGACGATGCCGCGCAGGCCGACCCAGTCGTAGCCGTCCGCGATCGCGACGGCCACCCGCGGGTCACGCCGCAGGTTCTCCGGCCAGCGGCGGCCGGCTGCGCTGTTGAGGACGATGCCGTCCTCGAGGAGGCGGTACCAGGCGACGGCCTGGTGCGGGACGCCGTCCGGATCGTGGGTCGCCACGACCGCGAAGCGCGGAGCGTCGAGGAAGGCCCGGACTGACGCGGGGAGCGACGCGGCGGCCCCCGGTGCCGGCGGCGGGAGGTGATCGCTCATGATCGCGATCGTAGCGCGCCGCCACCACGGCGCGCCGGCGCTACGGCCCCGCACTGGTGGCCGCCGCCGAGCGCCGCCGGGCCGGCGTTGCGAAAGCTTCATCGCCTCCGCGGCCGGGCCGCAACGCGGCATCGGCAGAATGGCGCGGCGTCCCGAGTGGAGGAGAGTCAAGCGTGCGTTCCAAGCCCAGCCGTCACCAGCCTGCCCGCGGGCCCGTGCCTTCCGCGGCACGGGTGCCGAGCGGCGGGTCCCCGAGCGGCGGGTCCCCGGCCGGCGGGTCCCCGGCCGGCCGACCGTCAAGGCCCGAACGGGGCGCGCCGTCCACCCCCGCGGAGATGCCGGGCGAGGGACGGATCCTGGATGCGCTCCTGCCGCTCCGCTTCTTCCTCGGCTTCACCTTCCTCTACGCCGGCCTGGACAAGCTCCTCACACCGGCCTTCCTTCGCGCCGCCGGCGCGGGCTCGATCGCCCAGCAGCTCCAGGGCTTCACCCACGGTTCGCCCCTGGCGCCGCTGATCGAGGCGGTGGCCATCCCCCATCCGGTCGCGATCGGCCTGCTGGTCGCGGTCGGCGAGATCGCGGCGGGGATCGGAATTCTGCTCGGGATGCTCTACCGGCTCTCCGCCGCCGGCGGCGCCGCGATCTCGCTCCTGTTCTGGCTCACCTCTTCGTGGACCATCGCGCCGTACTACTACGGCCCCGACCTGCCCTACGCGGCCGGCTTCCTGACCATCGCCTTCGTCGGCCGGCCGGGCCGCTGGGCGCTCGGTCCGTGGCTGCCGGGCGCCGTCGAGCGGGCCGACGAGCGCTGGCGGCGGCGGATCCTGCCCGTCGGCCTGGTGGAGCAGCTCGAGGACGCGGTCCCGGTCTCGCCGGGGCGGCGTGCCTTCCTGCAGGCCGCGATCGTCGGCGGGGGAGCGATCGCCGTGACGCTGGTCGCGGGGGCCTTCGGGCGCGTCCTGGGCGGCGACGTCACCGGCCAGACCGGGTCGTCCCCGAGTGGGGGCGGCCTGACCGGGGCCACGGCGCCGAGCGCCGCGCCGGGTGCCAGCACTCCGCCGAGCGCGGCGCCGGGCGCCGGGGGCGGGTCCGCCACCGACGTGATCGCGAACCTGGGCCAGCTCCAGCCGCGGACCGCCTTGGACTTCCAGGACCCGACGACCGGCGACCCGGGCGTGCTGGTCCGCCTGGCCAGCGGAAAGTGCGTGGCGTTCGACGCCGTCTGCACCCACGCCGGCTGCACCGTCGGCTACGATCCGGGCTCGGGCCTGCTGCTCTGCCCCTGCCACGGCGCGGCCTTCGATCCGGCCAACCAGGCGAGCGTCGTCGGCGGGCCCGCTCCCGCCCCGCTCCAGAGCCTGCCGATCAAGGTCGACCAGGCCTCGGGCCAGGTGATCCTCCAGGGCTGAGGCCATCCCTCGGCCAAGCGAGGTTGATCGGGAATCGGCCCGCCGCGCCCCGACGGCAGCCAGCCGGGCGTCCAGGCCGGGCACGGCCAGCCGGCGCCCCCGAAGCTGCCGCGGCAGGCGTGGCTCCTGCGCCGAGCGGCCGAGCAGGTACCCTGCCCGAAGTCGACCCCCCGCTCGGCCAGGTCGGGCCCGATCAGGCAGTAGCCGGATTCGGCCCGCTCGAGCAGCCGGTGGGCCGGGGACCCTGGCCAGGACCTCGACGAACTGGCTGTCGCGCGTCCAGAGGAGCCGTTCGTCGGATTCCCGCCGCGATTTGAAGAACCGCACGTTCTCCCTGCAACCGGCAGCCCGCCGGAGGTCCGGCGGAGAGGTAACCCGTCGGCCGACGGACACCTCGCCGGTGTTGCCTCATGATCCCTCCCGGCGGCAGGAAGGCCGAGGCGCCAGGGGTCTCGGGTCCGGGTGGCTCATTGGTACGCTGCCGGCGCCCCGGATCCACCATCGCGGCCGGGCCGGCGACTCCGCGCCGACCGTCGCGCCTGGCGGGCGCAGGATCGGCGGACCGGCGGCGGTGCCTGCCGGGCGCCGAGCTTTCTGGCACCATGGCGCGGCCATCACTGAGCTGCCCGACCTTCGGTGACCCTCGGCCATGCGTCCCTCGCCGATTCCAGCCGCGCCTCTTCGCACCCTCCCGGAGGAGCCACCTCACCCCTGTCTTCGCTGCGGGCTGCCCGTCGCCGCCGGCGATTCCCTCTGCGAACGCTGCAACCCGCTCGGCCTCCCGCAGCCGGCGGCGACCCAGGCGCACGGCACGATCCTGCTCGCGATCGGACTCTCGGTCGCGGCCCTGGCCCTCGTCGCGCACCTCGCCGTCGGCGGGGTGGGCCCGTTCTCCGGGAGCGTCACCGGTGTCACGGCCCGGCCGGCCGGGCTCCAGGTCGCGATCGCCGTCCACAATGACGGGACGAGCGCCGGCGACAGCACCTGTCGCGTCTTCGACCCGACCGAGCCCGGCATCGGCCCGGACGCGGGCTTCCTGCTGAGCCCGCCGGTCCCGCCCGGCGGGACGATCACCTTCTCGGGCCTGGTGACCTCCCTCGGCGCGGCCGTCCGCCCGCTGGCGGTCGACTGCCGCTGAGTTCGGCAGCCGGCGGCCGTCGCCCAGCCCGCCGACCCCGACGCGGGCCGGCGCGGTGGCCTACGATGGGGCGGTGACCCCCACCGTCGTCTCCTCCTCGCTCTCGACCTCGCGATGGGCCGACGAGCTGGCGCTCGCGGCGGAGCTGGCGATCCGGGCCGGCGGGCTCCAGCTGGAACGGCTCGGACGGCTGGAACGGGTGGATCTGAAAGGGCCGCGCGACGTCGTGACCGAGGCGGACCACCTCAGCGAGGAGCTGATCATCCGCGGCATCCGGGAGCGCTACCCGGCGGACGGCTTCCTGGCCGAGGAATCGGGCGAGACCGCCGGCAGCGGTGCGCTCGGGCCGGGGGTCGGCAGGACCTGGATCGTGGACCCCCTCGACGGAACCATCAACTACGCCAACGCGATCCCGTTCTTCTGCGTCTCGATCGGCCTGGCGATCGACGGCCGGCCCGTGGCCGGAATCGTCCACGACCCCGTCCGGGGCGAGACGTTCTCGGCGTCCGCCGACGGCCCGGCGCTCCTCGACGAGCGGCCGATCCAGGTGGCTCACAAGGAGCGGTTCGAGGACCTGGTGGCCACCATCGCCATCGGCGGACCGGTCCGTCGCCGCCGGAAGGTGGTGCGGCTGCTGAGGGCGTCGCGCTCGATGGGCTCGGCCGCGCTGACCCTCGCCTACGTCGCGAACGGCCGCTTCGACGCGTACGCCCAGGGCCAGGGCATCTCGGCCTGGGACGTGGCCGCCGCCGGCTTGGTCGCCGAACGCGCCGGAGCCCGGGTCACGACGCTCGACGGCGAGCCGTGGTTCGACCTGGGCCGGCCGGACAAGAGCTGGAGCCTGCTGGCCGCGGCGCCGGAGCACCACGCCGCGATCCTCGAACTCCTGCGCTGACCCTTCGCTCCAGCCGCCCCCCGGATCAGGCCGGCTCGGGCCGCCAGCGATGCGGCCAGGTCCGCAGCCGCGGCAGCCCCAGCTCGTCGCAGAACGCCTCCCACGCGGCGCGCGGGGCGCCCCGCCAGCCCAGCTCCTCCGGGTCGCGCTGGGGGAGCGGCACGTCCGTTCGGAGGCGGGCGAGCGTCCGGTAGAGGGCGAGCTCCGCGGCGTGCTCACGGAGCGTCGCGGCGAGCTTCGGCGCCGGCCGTACCAGGACGTCCCAGGCGCCCGGGTCGGCAGGGACGGCGGCCGCGGAGCCGTAGCGGGCGAGGAGCGTCGCCGCGGTTTTGGCGCCGAAGCCCGGCAGGCCGGGGTAGCCGTCGGCCGCGTCGCCGACCAGGGCCAGGTAGTCGGGGATCGCTGCCGGGGGCACGCCCCACTTGGCCACCACGCCGGCCGCGTCGATGGTCAGGCCGCGGCGGCGATCGCGCAGGACCACCCGCCCGTCGCGGACGCACTGGGCGAGGTCCTTGTCCGGGCTGCAGATCAGGATCCGCTCGATCCGCGGGTCGTCCGCCCAGCGGGCAGCGGCGGTGGCGAGCGCGTCGTCCGCCTCGGGCTCGACCATCGGCCAGAGGACCAGCCCCAGCGCCTCGATCGCCCGCTCCGCCAGCGCGAACTGGGCGAGCAGCTCGGCCGGCGCGCCGGCCTCCGTCTTGTAGCCCGGGTAGAGGTCGTTGCGGAACGAGCGGATCACGCGGTCGGTGGCGCAGCCCACGTGCGTCGCGCCCTCGTCGCGGAGCAGGGCGAGCAGGGTGCCGGCCAGGCCGGCGACGGCCGTGAGGACCTGTCCGTCGCGGCCGCGGATCGCCGGCCGGGGAGCGAAGTGGGCCCGGAAGAGCTCGTAGGTGGCGTCGACGAGGTGGAGCTCCGTGCCTGCACCCTCGTCCGCTAGCCGGCGCGCTCGGCGAGCCGGGCCAGCCGCTCGAGGTCGGCCCGGAAGACGCGCCGGAGGATCGGGCGCAGGAGCAGCGCGACCGCCGTCGGCAGCACCGGGGGGAGAAGCGTCTCGTCCCAGGTCACCCGGGTCGTCCCGGCGGCCGTCTCCTCGAGTCGGAAAGTGCCGCGGCCGCGGAAGCGACCCAGGTGCTCGATCTCGAACCGGGCCGGCGGTTCCCAGGCCGTGATGCGAACGGGGTCGCGGAGGCCGATCCCGAGGATGCGGACGTCGGCCTCCGCCCGGGTGCCGACGCCGGCCGGTCCGGCGCCCAGGAGGCGGATCTGCTTCGCGTCGTGCATCCAGCGGGTCTGCCCCTCCAGGTCGGCCAGCTCGTCCCAGACCCGCCGGCGCGGTGCCGCCACCTGGGTCCGGCTGCGGATCGTCGCGAGGTGCGTCCCGTCGGCCCGCAGGTGGTCCGCGGCGAGCCGCTCGAGGAGGAGCAGGGCCACGGCGGACGCGGTCGCGGCGAGGACGTCGCGCCGCTTCACGCGGGGGCGGCCGACCGGAGGCGCACCCCGGCCGCGGCCATCTCGTCCAGGGCGCGCCTGCCGTCACCGGGGGCCAGGTCGACGGCGGCGATCGCGTCGAGCAGGACCTCCGTCTCGTAGCCGAGCCGGACCGCGTCCAGGGCCGTCGCCTTGACGCAGTAGTCCGTGGCCAGGCCGCAGACGGTCAGCCGCCGGACGGCCCGGCCGCGGAGCAGCCCGTCGAGCTCGGTCGCCACCGTCGCTCCCGTGGCCGGGTCCCGCATCGTGAAACCGGAGTAGCCGTCCTCGCCGTTGGCGCCCTTGCGGACGGTCGGCCCGACGACCGACAGGTCCGGATGGAACTCTGCCCCCCAGCTGCCCTGGACGCAGTGGACCGGCCAGATCCCGCCGTCGGCGGCGAAGTGGGGCGTGTGCGCGGGGTGCCAGTCCTGGGTGTAGACGACGAAGCCGCCGGCGGCGCCCGCGGCGGCGATGGCCGCATTGATCCGGGGCAGCACGGCCGTCCCGCCGGGCACGGCCAGGCTGCCCGCCGGGTCCGCGAAATCGTTCTGGACGTCCACGACGAGGAGTGCCGTCCGGGAGCCGCGATCAAGGGTCTGGCCGGTCATCCTGCGCCTCCTGTCGGGCACTCTACCCCAGCCGGTCCGGGCCGGCTGGACGTCCCCCGGCCGCGTGTCCCGGCCACGCGCCGCGATCCGCAGCTGGCCGTCGGCCGATCGCCCGCAATGTGCCCGCGATCCGCCCGCAATGGAGGTGTAAGCCGGAAGGCCGGGACGGGGGACGGCTTCGCGACGTGGCGGCGCGTAGCGTGGAACCTCCGCCCGGCACGACCACCGCCGGCGCGGGGAGGCCGCGTGACCACCGTCTACGTCGATCCGATCGGCACGATCCTGGAGCCGGGACCGCCCGCGACGCGGCCCCTGGACGGCCCGGGATGGGCCCTCGTGCCCGGCGCCCTGGACGCCCTCGTCCGTCTCTGCGAGGCGCGCTACGACCTGGTGATCCTGGCGCCGGCGCCACTGGCCGCGCTCGACGGCCTCGGAGCGCTCGGAGCGATCCACTACGCGTCGGAGCCGTGGGCTGCGGCGGGTCGGGATGCGGTCCAGGCTCCGCCGGAGCGGTCGTGGCTGGTCTCGGCCGACGATGCCTGGAGCGAGCGACCCCGCCCGCCCGGCCGACTGACCGTCCGGGTCGGCCCGCGCCCGCCGGACAACCCGCGGCCCACGGCCCGCTTCGACGTGGAGGTCCGCGATCTGGCGGCCGCGGCGCTGGAGATCCTGGCCCGCGACTGCGTGGCCTGAGCGGTCCCGGTGCGGACGGGGTCGGGGCACGGACGTCCGCGCCCGGAGGGTCGCTCGAGCGGCAAACCGGGAGCCGCCGCGATACCCGCGGCTGCCGCCCACTCGGGGGTCCCGGGCGCCACCGCTCGCGTCGCCGGCAAGTCCCGGACGATCCCGCCACCGCGGCCGGCGGTCCCTGAAACGCGGCTGTAACGCTTCCGGCCCGGCGGAGAGCGGGCTGGAACCGCGGCGCGCCTAGGATGGTGGGCATCCGGCAGCAGGCCGGATGTCAGCTCTTACAGACTCCGCGGGGATGCCGGTGACGGGGCGTCCCTCCTCTTGCACAAGCGGCCCGGGTCCCCCTCCCCGGGCCGCTTGCTGTGTCCGCTGGTTGTATGCGCTGGCTGTGGCGGGGCCGGCCGGTGCTGCTGATCGCAGCTTTGGGCCGGGCGGGCTGCCGTTGGTGGTGGTCCCACTCGGCGAGGTCAACCCCGCGGCAGTCCTGGCCCGACGGTCGTGACCCGCGGTCGAAGCCCGACGGTCGCGACCCGCGGTCCTGGCCCGGCAGTCCAGGCCCTGGCTGGTCGACCGGCCGACAGGCCGATCGCTCAGGAGCGGGCTGCGCCGGCGGGTTCCCCGGGCACGGCCCGATCGGCATCGTCGTCGTTTCGGGGCGGCGCGGCCGACCCCTGCGCCGGGCTGGCTGCCGCCGCGGCGTCCGCCCGGGCGCCGTCGATGTCGAGGAGGTAGCCGATGCCCTGGAACGTCTTGATCCGGCCCGGCTCGCCCGGCTTGGCACCGAGCTTGCGACGGACCCGGCTGACCCAGACCCGCAGATACTGGAGGTCGTCGCGGTACTCCGGGCCCCAGACCTTGGTGAGGAGCTCCGTGTGGAGGACCACCTTGCCGGCGTTGGCGGCCAGGTGCTGGAGCAGCAGCCACTCCGTCCGTGAGAGTTGGACCAGCTCGCCGCCACGGGTGACCATCCGGCGCTCGAGGTCGATCTCAACGTCGTCGAAGGCGATGACCCCGGCCCCTGGGGCCGAGCCCGAGGCGCGGCGGAGGACGGACCGGACGCGGGCCGCCAGCTCGTCCGGATGGAAGGGCTTGGCCACGTAGTCGTCGGCGCCCAGGTCCAGGCCCTTGGCCTTGTCCGCCGTGGAGCCCTTGGCGGTCAGCAGGATCACCGGGACCGGCCGCAGCTCGCGCAGCTGGCGCATCACCTCGATCCCGTCCAGGTCGGGCATGACGATGTCCAGCAGGACGATGTCCGGCCGGATCTCCTCGGCCTTGGCCAGCGCCTCCTCCCCGCCGCCGGCGGTCACGACCCGGAAGCCCTCGTCGTTGAGGGCGATCGAAACCAGCTTGGTGATCCGGGGCTCGTCGTCGGCGACGAGGACCAGGGGCTGTGTACTCACCGATCATGCCTCCATGTCGGCCCGCGCCCCCGCCCGGGTGCCGGCCGGCGACGCGTGTGACCTCGCGGCTGTCGAGCCTATGCTGCGCCATCCCGGCGCTCACCGCCGGTTCGGCGCCGGCCCGTTGCGGGCCACAGCCGCCTCCGGCCCCCGCGCACCCGAGTCGCCGCGCGGACGGGCGGCCCAGCGCGGCAGCCCGTGGCCGCGCCGGGCCCAGCATGCTCGGGCGGACGGGCGGGAAGCATCAAAGGCGCATTGCAATCGCGGGTGCGGACGCTACGGCGGCGGCACGGTTGCCCGTTCGCGACTCGTCCCGCGGCTCGTCCGCGGACGACCCTCGCCCGCGGATGGACTACCCTCTGCCGCGGATGGACTACCCTCTGACCATGATCCCTGCCCTCCCGCTGGGGGCCCTCGCGACGCTCGACGCGACCGAGGAGGTCGAGATCGAGACCCGTGGCCCGGACGGAATCACCCACCGGGTGATCATCTGGATCGTGGTCGACGGGCCCGATCTCTTCGTCCGTTCGGTTCACGGAGAGCGCGGCCGCTGGTACCGCGAAGCGGTCGCCGAGCGCACGGCGACCCTCATCGCCGGAGACCGGAGCATCCCGGTCCGGGTCGTCCCCGCGGACGATCCTGCCTCGGTCGAGCGCGCCAGCGCCGGCTTCGTCCGCAAATACGCGGACGATCCGTCGACGCCGCTCCTGCTCCGACCGGAGGTCGTCCCGGCAACGCTCCGCCTGGTGCCCGTCTAGCCCACCCGGGCGGCGTCCCCGCAGATCCTGGAGCCACCACATGTACTTCGACGAGTTCAAGCACCAGCTGCCCGACATCGATCCGGCAGAGACCCAGGAATGGCTCGATTCGCTCGACCAGGTGGTGGAGATCGAGGGTCCCGAGCGTGCCCGCTTCCTGGTCTACAAGCTGCTCAAGCGTGCCCGCCAGCTCCACGTCGGGCTCCCGCCCCTGACCCAGACCCGCTACATCAACACCATCAGCCCCGAGCAGGAGCCGTTCTTCCCCGGCGACGAGGCGCTGGAGCGGCGCATCCGCCGGCTGGTCCGCTGGAACGCCGTGGCCATGGTCCTGCGGGCCAACACCCGCTTCCCGGGCATCGGCGGCCACCTGGCGACCTACGCCTCCGCCGCCAGCCTGTATGAGGTCGGCTTCAACCACTTCTTCCGCGGCAAGGACGACGGAGGGCCGGGCGACCAGATCTTCTTCCAGGGGCATGCCGCTCCCGGCATGTACGCGCGGGCCTTCCTGGAGGGCCGCCTGAGCGAGGACCGGCTCGACCACTTCCGCCGCGAGGTCTCGGGCGCCGCCGGCCTGAGCTCCTACCCCCACCCCCGCAGTCTGCCCGACTTCTGGGAGTTCCCGACGGTCTCGATGGGGCTCGGTCCCCTGGCCGCCATCTACCAGGCCCGGTTCAACCGCTACCTCCAGAACCGGGGCCTGGCCGACACCTCCGGGAGCCGCGTCTGGGCCTTCCTCGGCGACGGCGAGATGGACGAGCCGGAGTCGCTGGCCGGCCTGAGCCTGGCCGCCCGCGAAGGCCTCGACAACCTGACCTTCGTCGTCAACTGCAACCTGCAGCGGCTCGACGGACCGGTCCGCGGCAACGGCAAGATCATCCAGGAGCTGGAGGGGCTCTTCCGGGGCGCCGGCTGGAACGTGATCAAGGTCATCTGGGGCCGCGAGTGGGACGAGCTGCTGGCCCGCGACGTCGATGGCCTGCTCGTCAACAAGATGAACGAGACACTCGACGGCGAGTTCCAGAAGTTCTCCGTCGCCGGCGGCGCCTACATCCGCGAGCACTTCTTCGGCCCGGACCCCCGCCTGCGTCGCCTGGTGGACCACCTCTCCGATGACGACCTGACCCACCTGCGCCGGGGCGGCCACGACTACCGCAAGCTCTACGCCGCCTACCGGGCGGCGACCGAGTACCGGGGCGCGCCCACGGCGATCCTGGCCAAGACGATCAAGGGCTGGACCCTCGGCCCGGGCGTCGAGGGCCGCAACATCACCCACCAGGCCAAGAAGCTCTCCGAAGCCGAGCTGAAGGTCTTCCGCGACCGCCTGGAGCTGCCGATCCCCGACGACCGGCTGAAGGAGGCGCCCTACTACCACCCGGGAATGGACTCCGAAGAGGTCCGCTACATGCTCGAGCGGCGCCGGGCGCTCGGCGGGAGCCTGCCGAAGCGGGTCGTCCGGAGCCGGCCGCTGCCCTCGCCGGAGCCGAAGGTGGATGCCGAGTTCGCCTCCGGGAGCGAAGTGCCCGTCTCGACGACGATGGCGTTCGGCCGGCTGCTGCGCAACCTGGTTCGCGATCCGGGGATCGGGAAGCGGATCGTCCCCGTGGTGCCCGACGAGGCGCGCACCTTCGGCCTCGACCCGCTCTTCAAGGAGGTCGGCATCTACGCGGCGCTGGGCCAGCGCTACGAGCCGGTCGACTCCAACCTGGTCCTCTCCTATCGCGAGGCGACCGATGGCCAGGTCCTGGAGGAGGGGATCACCGAGGCCGGCGCGATGGCCAGCTTCCAGGCCGCCGGCACCGCGTACGCGACGCTCGGCGAGCCGGTCGTGCCCTTCTACATCTTCTACTCGATGTTCGGCTTCCAGCGGACGGGCGACCAGATGTGGGCCTTCGGAGACGCGCGGGGGCGCGGCTTCCTGATGGGCGCCACCGCCGGCCGGACCACTCTCCACGGCGAGGGGCTCCAGCACGACGACGGCCATTCCCTGGCGCTCGCCGCCAACATCCCCAACATCCGGGCCTACGACCCGGCCTACGCCTACGAGCTGGCCGCCATCTTGCGGGACGGCATCGAGCGGATGTACGTCCGCGGGGAGGACGTCTTCTACTACGTCGCCCTCTACAACGAGAACTACGCCCAGCCGGCGCGGCCGGACGGGCTGACCGACGAGCAGATCGTCGGCGGCCTCTACCGGCTCCGGCCAGCCCCGAACGGGGGGCGCCACCAGCTGCGGCTGGTCGGCTCCGGCTCGATCCTCCAGCAGGTCGTCGCCGCGGCGGATCTCCTGGCCGAGCGCTACGGCGTGGCGGCCGAGGTCTACAGCGCGCCGTCGTTCCAGCGCCTGCGGGCGGACGCCCTGGACGCCGAGCGACACAACCGGCTGCACCCCGGGGGACGGCCGCGCGTCACCCGCGTGACCAGCCTGCTGGGGCCGGAGGGTGGTCCGGTCGTGGCCGCCACCGACTGGATCCGGGCCGTCCCCGACATGGTCGCCCGCTGGCTGCCCGCCGGCTACCTCTCGCTGGGCACCGACGGCTTCGGCCGCAGCGACACCCGCGAGGCACTCCGGGCCTACTTCGAGATCGACCCGCCGCACATCGCGGCGGCCGGGCTCTCCGCCCTCGTCCGCTGTGGGGAGCTGCCGCCGAAGGAGGCCGGTCGCGCCTTCAAGGAGCTGGGCGTGGACCCGGACGCGGTCGATCCGCGGAGCCTCTAGCCGGCGGCCCGGTTCCGGGGCGCGCCGATCACGGAGCGCGCCGGTCCGTCAGAGCCGGGGCAGCTCCTGGGCATCGCGCAGGGCGCCGGCGAAAAGGTCGCCCCGCTCCCGGACGCGGCCCAGGATCGTCCGGATCGTCCAGCCGTCCGGGCGGAGGGCCGGGTCGTCCAGCTCGTCCCAGGCGATCGGGGCCGAGACCGGACCCGCCGGGGCGGGCCGGACGGCGTACGGCGCGACCAGCGTCTTGTTGGGCGCGTTCTGGGTGTAGTCCAGGCGCGCCAGCCCACCCCGCCGGGCCTTCTCCCACTCCCACGAGACCAGGTCCGGGACGGCCGACCCGACCGCCCGCGACAGCGCCTCGACCCAGGCGCTGATCTCGCCGAAGCCGTAGCGCGGCACGACCGGGATCCAGACCTGGATGCCCCGCCGGCCGGTGACCTTGGGGAAGCCGCGCACGCCCAGGTGCGCCAGCGCCGCGCGGTAGAGCCGCGAGAGGGCCAGGACTTCATCCCAGGTCGTCCGGTCTCCGGGATCGATGTCGATCAGCGCGTAGCTCGGCCGGTCCGGGGCCTCCGCCGTGGAGGTCCAGGCGTGGATCTCGAAGGCGGCCAGGTTGGCCAGCCAGGCCAGGGCGGCGACCCCGTCGGCGACCAGGTGAGTGTTGGCGCCTCGGCCCTCCACCCCGGTCTCCCGCCAGCGCCGGAGCCAGCCCGGTGCCGCCCGGGGAATGTCCTTCTGCCAGAACCCGGAGCCCGTCGCGCCGTCCGGGAAGCGATGGAGGTTGAGGGGCCGCCCGGCCAGGTGAGGCAGCAGGACCGGGGCGATCTCGGCGAAGTAGCGGACCACGTCCCGCTTGGTGATCGCGCCCTCCGGGAAGAGGACCTTGTCGAGGTTCGTCAGGCGCAGGTGATGACCGCCCACGAGCCAGGTTCCCGACGCGGGGAGCGCATCGAGCGCGGCCAGCTCGGCGGGTGTGGCGGACCGGGCCGGTTCCTCGACCGGCGGTTCCTCGACCGGTGGCTCCGGCCCGGTGGGCTCCCCCACGGCGGCCTCCGGCCCGGGAGGCTCCGGCCCGGGGGGTGATGCCTCCGCCACGGCGCCCCGCTCGGGAGCGGCACCCGGCCCCGAAGCGGCGATCGGCCGGGCGGCGCGGCGGGCCGCGGCGGTCGGCGTCGGTCGCTCGCGGCGGACGGCGGCCGGGTCGCGCCCCGGATCCAGGCCCCGGAAGGTCGGCTGGCGGAGGCGCCCGTCCCTGGTCCATTCGGCGAAGGAGACGCGGACGACCAGCCGCGGCGCCGTCCAGTGGACGCCGCCGAGCCGCGGCGCGGGATCGAACGGCGGCGTGGGTTGCTCCAGCGGGCGCAGCCGGTCCAGCAGCCCGGCCCGCGTCCGCGCGTCCAGGCCCGACCCGACACTCCCGGCGGGGACCAGCCGGCCGTCGTCGTAGACCCCGACCACGAGCGAGCCGATGTCGCTCGCCGATCCCCGGCGCGGCAACCAGCCGCCGACCACCACCTCCTGCTCCGTCCAGCGCTTGATCTTCAGCCACGTGGCCGAGCGCCGGCCGGGTTCGTAGTGGCCGACCCGGAGCTTGGCCACCATGCCCTCCAGGCCACGCTCCCCGGCGGCGGCGAAGAACGCCTCGCCGTCCGCCGCGACGTGGCCCGCGTAGACCACCGTCGGGTCGTCGCGCAGGACCCGGCGGAGGAGTCGCTTCCGCTCCTCGAGCGGCGTCTGGAGGAGGCTGCGACCGTCGAGGTAGAGGAGGTCGAAGACCTGGTAGGCGAGCCGGCCCGGGCGACTCCCGCCGGAGCGGATCCCGCCCAGGCGCTCCTGGAGCAGGCTGAAGCGCGGCAGGCCGGCCTCGTCGAGGGCGACCACCTCGCCGTCGACGATGGCCTCGCCGGCACCGATCCAGGTCGGTGGGCCCGCCAGCTCGGGGAAGTAGGCGGCCGCGTCCTGGCCGTTGCGCGTCCACAGGCGGACGCGGCCGTCCCGGACGACCGCCTCGACGCGGTAGCCGTCCCACTTCACCTCGAAGAGCCACGCCGGGTCGCTGAACGGCCGGTCGGCCAGGGTGGCCTTCATCGGTTCGACGAAGGCGGGCATCGGAGCCCGACGTGAGCCGGGCGGCTCGGCGGACAGCCCGCCGGACGGCTGATCGAGTGGCCCGACCGGCGGTGGGGCGGCCTCGATTCTGGCCGGCGCCCCGGCCCGCACCTCGTCGTTGGTCCGGCCGGTCTTGACGGAGCGCGGCTGGGCTTCCGGGTCCCAGCCGGGTGCCGCATCGGCGTCGCGGTGCTTGATCAGGAGCCAGTCCTCGCGGCCTTCCCGGCCACCCCTTCCGCCCGCTCGGGTGCGGACCAGGACGAAGCTCCCCCGCAGCTTCCGCCCTTCGAGCCGGAACTTGAGCTCGCCCGCCCGGACGGCGGCGGCGGGGTCGGGCGATCCCTCCGGCGAGAAACGGCCCCAGTCCCAGACGATGACGTCGCCCGCGCCGTACTCGCCGGCCGGGATCAGGCCCTCGAAGTCGAAGTAGCCGAGCGGGTGGTCCTCGACGTGGACGGCCATCCGGCGGGCGGCAGGGTCCAGCGTCGGGCCGCGCGGAACCGCCCAGCTGGCGAGCACGCCGTCGATCTCGAGCCGGAAGTCGTAATGGAGGCGTCTGGCGCGGTGGCGCTGGACGACGAAGCGACCGCCGCCAGCGCCCGGCGCGGGTCCCGGAACGGACCCGGCCGGCTCGGGCGTCCGGGTGAAGTCGCGCTTCTGCTGGTAGCGCTCGAGGCTCACGACGCGGCGAGCCTATCGGACGGGGCGGCGGTCCGCCAGCCCGGGCCGATCCCGACGCCGGGGGGACTTGGTGGGAGGGGGTCTCGTGAATCCTTCGCAGCACGACCCCCTGACTGCGGCGTCGAACCGTCGGGGGCTCACCTCACCGTGGTGCCCGGACGCAGCGCCCAGAGCCGTGCACCGCCCTGCGTGCTGTCCTGACCCCCGACGAAGACGTCCCCCCAAGGACCCGCACCGATCCAAGATCCACATTGCCGAAGTCGGATGGCTGCGTGACCTGCCGCCCGGTCGCGGAGCAGGACGCCGGCCAGACGATAGGCGCGCTCGAGGCGGACCTGCGTGAACTGCTCGAACGCCACGCGGCGCTCGGCCTCCTGGGTGCCTCCGGACGCGTCAGGCCCCACGCGGATCAGCCCCTCCAGTTGCTCGATGACCACCGTGCCTACGAGATGCGCCAGGCCGCTCGCCGGTTCAATCTTCGCCCGGATCAGTCTTGGGACGGATGCATCGTCGGCAACGGTGCGGCGGCTCGGGAAGCCGCTGGCGCGACCGGGGCTGGCGGGAAGCCACCGGCCATCGGCACGCCTCTTCCGCGCGGGGCACGGGGGCCGGGGGTTGGGCCTTACGCCTCGTCCTCGACGAGCGTGCGCAGGCTGAAGCCGAACTCGGCGCCCCCCTCGGGCCGATTGGCCGCCCAGATGCGGCCGCCCATCGCTTGGACCAGCCGACGGCAGACGAAGAGACCGATGCCGGCCCCGCCGGCCGCCCCGGCGGTCAGTGGGCTGCGGTAGAACAGGTCGAAGAGGAGGTCGGCCTTCTCGGCGGGAAAGCCCGGCCCCTCGTCGAGGACCCGGACCAGGACCTCGTCCCCGCTGCCCTCCAGCACGATCCGGATCTCGGCACCCGGCGGGCCGTACTTGGCGGCATTGGTGAGGAGGTTGCGCAGGACCTGCTCGGTGTAGGTCGGGTCGGCCCGGACGGTCGGCAGGCCGGGCGGCGCCTCCAGTCTGAGTCGGGCCGATGGCCAGCGAGCCTTCTCCGAGGCGACGACCCCGGGCACCAGGCGCTGCAACAGCACCGGTTCGTCGCCGAGCGTCAGCCGCTGACCGTCGAAGCGGGCGAGGACCAGGAGGTCCTCCACCAGCCGATAGAGCCGGTCGGCCTCGGCCTCGATGTCGTGGTGGACGTCACGGCGCGTCGCCTCGGACAGCCGCTCCTCGCCGCGGGCCAGGACCTTGGAG
>JAJYJO010000112.1 GCA_021789435.1 Chloroflexota bacterium | reverse complement strand
GTGCGAGAGGTGCGTGAACACGTGCACCCGCTCGTTCCACGGCTCGAGCGCGTGCGCGAGAGCGGCCTCCAGGCGGGCCAGCAGGCCGGGCACGTGCGTCCAGTCGGTCGCCGTCTCGAGCGTGTCGGAGGCGTACCCGGCCGACCACAGGGCGTTGCGCAGGTAGGGCGAGCGGAAGCGCGTCCGCGACCACGCCTCGGCGAGCGCCGGCAGGCGGATGGCCCCGTGGCCGCCCAGGATGGCCCCGGCCTCGGCCCGCGCCGCCTTGGCCGTCCGCGGACGGCCCGCGACGCCGGTCAGCACCAGCACCCAGTCGCCCGGTCGGCGCCGGGCCCGGACATAGGCGGCGAGGGCGCGGGTCTGGGCCGGACGATCCGCGAACGCCAGCAGCGTGCGAGTCTCCGCCGCGGTGGAGAGGCGCAGCAGCGAGAGGCCCGGGCGTGCCTGCACCAGCTCGCGCACGGCATCGAGGGCCTCGGGCCAGGCGGGCAGCGCCCAGGCGTCCATGCGCTCCACCTCCGGGAGCGGGGCGGCCCGAAGGACGGCCTCGGTCAGGATGCCGAGCCGGCCCTCCGAGCCGAGGACGAGCTGGCGGAGGTCGGGTCCCGCTGCCGATGCGGGGTGCGGCGGCAGGCGGAGCGTCCCGGCTGGCGCCTCGAGGGTGCCGCCGGCGAACAGCTGCTCGATCCGCCCGGCGCCCAGGCTCTTGAGCCCCGACCCGCGTGCCGCCACCCAGCCGCCGACGGTCGCCAGCTCCCAGCTCTGCGGCTCGTGGGCCACGGTCAGGCCGTGGCCCGCCAGCAGCGTCGCGAGGGCCGGGCCGGTCGTCCCGGCGAGGACGGTGACCAGGCCGCTTCGCTCGTCCACGGCGGGCACGCCCGCCAGACCGCCGAGGTCGACGGTGATCAGGGGGTCGGGGCCGGGCCGGGCGCTGACGCCGCCGACGACGCTCGTGCCGCCGCCGTACGGGATGAGCCTCGCCCCGGCCTGCCGAGCGTGGTCGATCAGCCGGCGGACGTCGGCGGCCTCGGCCGGGCGCGCCACCGCGTCGGGCACCGCGTCGAGTCGGCCGTACCGGAGCGCGGCGAGGTCGGGCAGGGACTGGCCCCGCGCGCGGCGGACGCGCGTCTCGGGATCGACGGTCAGCCGCAGGTCCTCGACCGGCGCGAGGCGGGATGGGGGGACGGCCGCGACCACGTCGGCGAGGGTGGCCTCCAGGGGCGGCGTGCCGGGCCCGACCCGGGACTCCAGGAACCGCTGGCCACCGGCGCCGACCTTCGTGGCGTCGTCCGCATCGCCCCAGCCGTTCCAGCTGCGCATGCGCCCATCGTGCCACCGACGACCCGTGGCGCGCGAGCCCGGCGCCGCCGTCCGCCCGGCCGCCGACCTGCCGCGCACGGGGTCCGGCGCCAACGTCCGGCCGGGTGCCCGATGCCCGATCGTTCGCGAATCGCAGAACGATCCTCGCGCCGCCGCCTCGTCACGATCGGGGACGCCCCCGACCGGGCGGATGGTTCCGCGATTCGCGAACGATCGGGCATCGGGGCTCCGACGGCGCTGCTGCACCCGTCGCCTCGGCCGCCTTCGGAGCGGGCGGCGTCGGCGGCGGGCGGGTGCTGCCGGCCGCGGGAGGGGGAGCCGCGCCTCTGGCCCAGCCGGGCTCAGACGGGCGGCCAGGGCACCGCGGGCCAGCGGGGATCCGGCTGCGGGAACCGCCCGGTCGCGAGCAGGCGGTCGAGGCGTCGCACCGTGGCGGCGACCTCCACCGGGTCGAGCAGCTCGTGGAGGCGGCCGCCCAGGTCCGCCTCGATCGCCTCGCGGAGCGTGCGCAGGCCGGCCAGCTCCTCGTCGTTGAACCGCTCGCCGCGCCAGGCCCACAGGACGGTCCGCAGCTTGGGCACGGTCGAGAACGTGACGCCGTGGTCGACGCCGTAGATGTGGCCGCCCGGGACGGGCAGCAGGTGGCCCGCCTTGCGGTCGGTGTTGTTGACCGCGGCGTCGAACACGGCGATCCGCCGCAGCCGGGGATCGCCCTCATTGACGAGGTCGACCGGGTCCACGTCCGGGTCCGTCCGGATCCACAGCTGGAGCATGCCCGGCCCGAGCGGGCCGTCGCGCAGGACGGTGGGCGGCACGATCCCCCAGCCGGTCTCCCGGGACACGGCGAACGAGGCCGCCTCGCGGCGGGCCAGCGTGCCGTCGGGGAAGTCGAACAGCGGCCGCTCGCCGGCGACCGGCTTGTGGATCACCGCCGCCTCGACGCCGTCCGCGCGGACGACGCCCAGCAGCGCGTTGTTGGACGAGACCCAGAGGCGGCCGATCAGCTCCAGGTCGCCGACCACCAGCAGCCGCAGCGCCTCCGCCTCGGGGAGCACGGGCATCGGCAGCCCCAGCGACTCGATGCTGGTGGCGGTCGCCTCCTCCTCGGCCTCCGCCTCGTCATCGAGCTCGTCGGCCACCTCGCGCTCGAGCTCCGCCTCGTCGGGGGCGCGCCGCGGCCCCTGCGCCGGGTCGAGCGCGTCGTCGTCCGGCATCGGCCGCGTCGTCAGTTCAGGAGGTGGCCGTTCCGGCGCGGGCAGAGGTGGCCCTGCGGGTCGAGCGGCTGGCCGCACAGCGGGCAGGGCGGCCGACCCGCGGCCAGCACGCGGAGGGCGCGGGCCACGAACCGGCGGGCCTCGCCGGGGGCGAAGCGCACCCGGAAGGTGTCGGGCCCCTCCTCGTCCTCCTCGTCCGCCTCCTCGTCCTCCTCCTCCTCGTCGGTCAACTCGCGGGCCTCGAGGACCACCACCTCGTCCGCCGTGTCCCAGCCCAGCGTCAGGGTGCCGGCGCGGAACGCCTCGTTGAGGGGCTCGTCGAGCGCGGCGGTGTCGCCGACCTCGCCCTCGATCTCGGCGGCGTCTGCCACGCCCCGGCGCTCGAGCTCCTCGAGCAGCTCCAGCAGGCGCTGGGACAGCGCGGCGACCTGGACCTTCTCGAGCGAGACGGACACGACCCGGGCGCCCTCTCGGGCCTGCAGGAAGAACGTCCGGCTGCCCGGCGCCCCAACGGTGCCGGGCACGAAGCGGTCTGGGGAGTCGAAGATGTGGCGTCGTCGAGGCATGAGGCGTTCGAGGGTACCCGATCCGGCGGCAGGCGGCCCCGGCGGACTGGCGCCGGCTAGGCCACGCTGACGCTGATCGTGTCGAGGCCGCGGGCGCCGTCCGGGGCGGGGGGCGTGACCCGGGACGTCTGCACCGCGCCCGTGCCGTCGGTGGCGCGGACCTCGATAACGTGTCGGCCGGGTGCGGCCTGCCAGGCGAGCTTCCACTGGACCCAGGTGGCCGGGGACAGCTCGGTGGCCAGCGTCGCCTCCTGCCACGGCCCCTGGTCGATGCTGACCTCCACCTTGGAGATGCCGCGGTCCGGCGCCCACGCGACGCCCGCGACCGCGACCGGCCCCGCCGCGAGGCTCGCCCCGTCCTGCGGGACGTCGATCCGCGACTGGGTGAGGATCGGCGCCTCCTTGGCCCAGCCGCGGGGCACCCAGTAGGCGTCCACGGCCTCGAGCGTCGTCAACTGGATCTCGGTCAGCCACTTGGTGGCGGACACGTAGCCGTACAGGCCGGGCACGATGAGGCGGGCGGGGAAGCCGTGCTCCGCGGGGAGCGGCGCGTCGTTCATCTCGACCGCGATGATCGCGTCGCGCGGGTGGGCGGGGTCGGTGATCCACGAGGTGGGGAAGCCGGCCGTCCAGCCGTCCACGGAGCGCGGCACGATCTGCGTGGCGCCCGGCTGCACGCCGGCCATGGCGAGCACGTCCGCGAGCCGCGGGCCCGTCCACTTGGCGTTGCCGACCAGGTTGCCGCCGACCTCGTTGCTGACGCACGCGATCGTCACGTAGCGCTCGATCAGCGGCAGCTGCACCAGCTGCTCGAAGGTCAGCGTGACCTCCCTGTCCACCATGCCGTACACCCGCAGGGTCCACGAGGCGATGTCCACCGACGGGGTGATCAGCGCGGTGTCGATCCGGTAGAACTGGCCGTTGGGGGTCACGACCGGCGTGATCCCCGGGACGCTGAACGACGCGTCCGGCCCGGGGCTCGGCACCGGGTCCACGGCCTGCGGGATCGTGAGCGCCCCGGAGCCGTTGCCGGAGCCGCCGATCGACGCCGCGGCCTCGGCGGCCGCCCGCCCGCCCAGGAGCGTCCGGCCGATGGCGCCGCCGGCGATCGCGAGCAGGCCGAGCCCCCCGGCCCGGAGCAGGAAGGCGCGGCGCGCGGGGCTGGCCTCCGGTGTCGCCGCCGGCACCCCGGGCACGGCCTCCGCGGCCGAGGCCGTCGTGGCCCGACGGGCGCTGGCCAGCAGCACCAGCAGCGCCTGCAGGCCGACGCCCGCCTGCAGCGCGGCGGCGACCACGACGAGCGGCCCGGCGGCGGTCGGGTCTCGGAGCGAGGCGAGGCCGCCGACGGCGACCAGCGCGACCACCAGCCAACCGGCCAGGGTCACGCTCCGGCGCGCGGCGAGGCCGATCGCCGCCCCGGCGGCCAGGACGACCAGCGTGACGAGCACCATGAGGGCGGCCTTGTCGGCGGTCCCGAACAGGCCGACCACGACCTCCTTGCTGCCCGGCGGGGCGAAGTCGATGGCCGCGGAGCCCACGGCCGCGATCGGGGAGGGGATGCCCGGGACGAGCCCCGCGACGAGCTCGCCCGCGGCGAGCGCCGCGGCAGCGGCGACGAGGCCGGACAGCGCGGAGCGACCGGTGCCGGGTCGGGTCTGCGGGCCGGCCGCCGGGGCCGGCGGCATCGGTTCCGGACGGTGGAGGACGGGCTGGTCGTTCACGGGACGCTCATCTCTGCTGCCATGCCCTTGGTTCGGGCAGACGGCGCTTCCGGATCGCCGTCTGGGGCCCACCTTGGCAGGCTGCCGTGACACCACGATGACACGGCCGACAGCAGGACGCCGCCGGGCTGGCCGGCGGCGTCAACCGGTTCAGGCTGGTCGGCACCGTGGGCGCCGGCCAGTCGGGAGGCTAGGCGCGGACCTCCTGGCGCAGGAACAGGACGTACGCGATCGCGAACAGCAGCACCGTGAGCGCCACCAGCGCGACGAGCTGGGGCCAGACGAGCAGGATGCTCTGGTCGAGCGTGAGCAGGCTCGGGATCTGCTGCTGGCTGCTGGTGACCTGGCCCACGTTGCTGAAGATCAGCACGTTGGTGGTCGGGTCCAGCGTGGCCTGCATGATGTCCTGGTAGAGCTGGGCCGGCGACAGGCGCAGGAACAGCTGCTGGGCGGTGACCGCCCCGACCTGCGCCGCGGGCGACGCGGTGGCGTCGATCGGGAACAGGAACGCGGCCACGGTGTTGATCAGGAACGAGCCCAGCACCGACACGGCGAGCCACACGCCGAACCCGACCAGGGCCGCTGTGGCCGTGCTGCGGATCACCACTGACAGCAGCAGCGCGAAGGCCAGCCAGAACGACGCGTAGAGCACCGTCGTGACCAGCCACACGCCCACCCGGGCGAGGTCCTCGCCGGTCGGGATGATGCCCAGCCGGAGGATGCCGATCGCGGTCACCAGCAGGACCAGGGTGACCATCATCACGAAGATCACGCTGATGCCGGCCACGAACTTGCCGTTGATCACGTCGTCGCGGTGGACCGGCTGCGACAGCAGGCGCGACAGCGTCCCCTGGCTGCGCTCGGAGTTGATGCCGTCGAACCCGAACGCGATCCCCACCAGCGGAACCAGCAGGACCACGAGGGCGATCATCGGGATGCTGTTGAACGCCGACGCGCCGTGCGTGAACAGCGCCAGGAACACCAGCGGGTTGCTGCCGCTCGTCTGCGAGGCGACCGACTGGATGTCGTTCGCGGAGAAGTACATCGGCAGGACCGAGAGCACCGCGATGACGAGCAGGAGCACGAAGAACCGCCAGCTCGCGATGTGGTCGGCGAGCTCCTTGGCGGCGATCGTGCGCCAGCCGCCCGACGGCGACCTCTCGGCCCGGCGGGCGTCGGCGCGGGACTTGCGGGCGGGGGTGCCGGCGGTCTCAGCGGGCGCGGCCATCGATTCCCTCCGGGACGTAGCGGCGGTACAGCTCCAGCAGGTCGGTGCCGCGCCGCCGCAGGTGGATCAGCGGCAGGTTGGCCGCCGCGAGCGCCGTCGCGAGCGGCGCCGCGACGTCGTGGCTGGCCGACACGATGCGGATGTAGTCGAGGTGCGGATCCGCCGCGACCGCCGTCACGCCGGGGATGGCGCGCGCGATCGCGTCGATCGAGGCCACGTTGCCGTCCACGGCGACCTCGAGCTCGACCGGGGTGTCGGAGCCCCCGGAGAGCTCATCCAGCGGGCCCGCGGCCACCAGCCGCCCGGCCGAGTAGAAGCCCACCCGGTCGCACAGCGACTGCACCTGGCCCAGGATGTGGGACGAGAGCAGGACCGTCAGGTCGCGCTCCTTGACCAGCCGCCGGAGCAGCCCGAGGAGCTCCTCCACGCCGGCCGGGTCGATCGCGATGGTCGGCTCGTCGAGGATGAGCACCGACGGGCTCTTGACGAGCGCGTCGGCGATGCCGAGCCGCTGCCGCATGCCGCGCGAGTACGTCTCCGCCTTCTTGTCGGCGGCGTCCTCGAGGCGGACCTCGGCGAGCAGCTCGTCCACCCGCGCCTCCGCCTCGCGCCGGGGGAGCCCGTTGAGGCGGGCCGTGTAGCGGAGGTTCTCGCGGCCGGTGAGCCCGCCGTAGAAGCCCACGTTGTCGGGCAGGTAGCCCACGTGGCGCTTCACCGCGAGGGGCTCGCGGGTGGGGTCCAGGCCGAGCACCCGGACCACGCCTCGCGTCGGCTCGGTCAGGCCCAGCAGCATGAGCACGGTGGTGGTCTTGCCGGCGCCGTTGGGGCCCAGCAGGCCGAACACCTCGCCCTTGCGGATCGTGAGGTCGAGCGAGTCCACCGCGGTGAACTCGCCGTACTTCTTGGTCAGCCGTCGGGTGACGATGACCGCGTCCTCGGGGGCGTCGGCGAGCAGCTCAGAGACCGTGCGGCGGCGCCGCTTCGGCCTGTCATCCAGACCCGACTCGACGTCCCACGGGCGGACGGTGGCTGCCGTGTCCTCGGTCCCGCCGGACTCGGCGTCGCTGGGATCGTGCGGAGCGCGCGTCGGGGGCGTCGCGCCCGGCGTCGAGCCGGCGGTAGGCCGGGGCCTCG